>JBMOIF010000036.1:0-22186 GCA_049317465.1 Prochlorococcaceae cyanobacterium
CACCGTCGAGCAGCACCTGCAGCAGCGGCGTGCGCAGCTCGGGGCCCCAGCCCCGACGACCGGCCTGGAGCTGCTGCAGCCGCAGGGGGCCGCGGGCCTGCCAGAGCCCCGCCCGGCGATCCAGCAGCACGGCCCCCCAGGCGCGGCCGCGCAGGGTCTGCAGCGGCCCGTCGGGCCAGAGGGCGGCCAGGGGGGCCATGTCCAGGGCCCGCGGGGCCAGCCGCAGCTGCAGGGGCCCGTGGGGCCGCAGGCCCAGCCGCAGGGCCAGGTCGAGCTGGCCGGCAGCCCGATCCGCCCTGGGCTGCAGGGTCCCCTGCAGCTCGAGGCGACGCTGGGGCAGATGCAGCCGCCCGCGCATCCGGTCCACCCTCCAGGGGCCCCCGGGGTCGACGGTCAGCCGGGCCCCGTCGGCCACCACCAGGGTCAGATCGAGGGGGGGCGGCTCACCCTGGCCGGCGGGGGGAAAGACCCAGTACTGGCCGCGGGGGTTGCGGCGCAGGTCGAGCTGCACCTGCCGCAGCACCAGCGTCGCCACCAGCTGCCGGCGGCTGAAGCTGGCGACGGGATCGGGGCGCAGCTCAAGCTCGCCGATCGTCACCCGCGAGCCGTCACCCGGAACCGGATCGATGCGGGTGGGGCCGAGCACCAGGCCGCCGGGCACCGTCCGGCGCAGGGGGCCGAGGTGCACCGGATGGCCGAGGGCGCGACCGATGGCGGGCTGCAGCCGCGCGATCCAGGGATCGGGAGCAAGGGTGCGCCTGAGGGCCGCACAGCCGGTCAGCGACGGCAGGGCCAGCAGGGCGGCGATGACAGTGGCGAGGGGCAGGCGCTGGATCGGTCCCCCCATCGCCTCCCACGGGCCGGATGCGGTCCGGCGCAATATAGGGGCGTTCCTGCCATCCCCCATGCCCGCCGATCCCTTGCTGCTGCAGGCCGGCCTCTGGCTCGGCGCCGCTGCCGCCGTGCTGCTGCTGCTGACCCTGGCGGCCTTCGTGCGCAGCTGGGGCTTCCGCTTTCGCCTGGTGGGCGTCACCAGCTTCACGGTGCTGCTGGCCCTGTCGTGCGTCGCGTTCGCGATCAGCTACAGCCCCCGCCGCAGCATTGACGGGGCGCGGGTGCTGCCGGTGGTGTACGACAACGGGGCCGATCTGGTGGTGGCCGCCCCGCCGGCGGACCTGCCGGCGGAGGCCGTCGAGCCCAGCATCGAGCAGCTGGCCCTCAACCTGCGCGGCAGCGGCCGCCACAGCAGCGACGGTCTGGTGCACGTGCGCCTGCGGCGACTGCAGCCCGAAGCCGATGGCAGCAGCCGACCCGTGACATTGGCCGAAGCCGTGCGCGACCTGGGCGACGGCAGCGTCCGGGTGGTCCAACCTGCGACGGGTCGGACGGGGAACTGACTCCCCGGGCCCCCAGGGGCCGGAGGCGACTCCTGAAATGAGATCACTCCGGTTTGTGCGGTGCCTGCCATGCGGCGCTGGTCCCTTCACCCCCTCAGCTGCCTGACGGCCCTGCTGGTGGCCGCCCCGGGGCTGCTTCCGGCCATCGCCTCGGCCTCTCCGATGCTCGAGAAGGTTCGCACCGATAAGCAACTGGCCCAGCAGCTCTGCGGCGAGTTCCGCAAGCTCAACGAAAGCGGCATCCGTGCCCACTCTCCCCAGGGGTTCAGCCTCACGGCCAGCCGCCAGAACCTCAGCTCCCTCGATGCCGAGATCCTGACCACCTACGTCGTCGGCATGTACTGCTCCGACGTGCGGTGAACGGCACCCCCTTCGCCACGACCCTGCGGGACGGGGTCGTGCTGCGGGGGAGCCTCTGGACACCCCCGGGCCCAGGCCCCTGGCCGGCCCTGCTGATGCGTCAGCCCTACGGCCAGCGGCTGGCCTCGACCGTGGTCTATGCGCATCCGGCCTGGTACGCCGGCCACGGCTATGCGGTGTTCGTGCAGGACGTGCGGGGCTGCGGGGAGTCCGGCGGAACCTTCGGCGGCTTCGCCCAGGAGGCGGCCGATGGCAGCGACAGCCTGGCCTTCGTGCGCAGCCATGCGGTCTGCAACGGTCGAGTGGGCAGCTACGGCTTCAGCTACCAGGGACTGACCCAGCTGCTGGCCGACGACGACGACCCCGGCCCCGAGGCCATGGCGCCCGCCATGGCCGGCGTCGACGAGCGGTTGCACTGGGCCAGCGAAGGCGGGGCCCATTGGTGGGTGCTGGGCCTGGCCTGGGGCCTGCAGCTGGCGGCGGAGCAGTGCCGGCGGCGGGGCGACGGCGACGGCTGGCGGGAACTGCGCACGGCACTGCAGGGCTCGAAGGTGCCGGAGCAGGGCCTGGCCCTGCTGCAGCGCCATGACCCGGCCAACCCGGTGCTGGCCTGGTTGCTGCGGGATCCCCGGGAGCCTGCGGACTGGCAGCGCCATGAACCGCCGGCCCGGCGCCTGGCCCGGCCGCAGCTGCTGATCCAGGGCTGGAGCGACCCCTACCTGCGTGGCGGCCTCGACCTCTGGCGCCGCAGCCGTCGGGCCGGCGGCACCCCCCTGCTGCGCATCGGCCCCTGGAGCCACCTGGCCTGGGACCGCCGGGTCGGCGGCAGCGATGCCGGTGCCGCTGCGGCGGGCCGGGTGGACCACTGGCAGCTGGCGTTCTTCGACCATCACCTGCGGGACAGGCCCTGGCGGGTGCCGCCCTCAGCACTGCTGGCCTACGACCGGGGCCGGGCTCGCTGGCGGCGCTGCGACGGGGATCAGAGCACGGGCGGCCCCTGGGGGCTGGCCAGCGGCGGGCTGGCGGCGGCCCGCAGCGACGAGGGGCGGCTGCTGCCCGGCGGCGGTGGCGGGGGCCAGGTGGTCTGGGTGCACGACCCCTGGCGGCCGGTGCCGGGCCGCGGCGGCCACCTGGGGCTCGACCCCGGGCCGGTGGACCGGGGCGACCTCGACGGCCGGGCCGACGTGGCCTGCTTCACCGGACCGGCGGAGCGGTGGCCCCAGCAGCTGTGGGGGGAGCCATGGCTGGCGATCGACGTGGCCGCCGATGCCGACGGATTCGATCTCTGTGCCGCCCTGGCCGTGGTGCGCGTGGGCGGCGGCCGGGTCGAGCAGATCAGCACGGGGGTGCTGCGCTGCCTGGGCCCCGGCTGCCGCAGCCTGCAGCGCCGGCGGCTGGGTCTGCAGCCGCTGCTGCTCACCCTGGCCCCGGGAGAGCGGCTGCGGCTGTCGCTGGCGGCGGCGGCCTGGCCGCAGGTGGCCGTCAATCCGGGCAACGGGGAACTGCCCCGGGGCGGAGCGAGCCACAACCACAGGCCCGTGACACTGCAGCTGCGGCTGGACGGCGCCGAACTGTCCCTGCGACCGCTGGGCAGCAGCCCTGGGGCGGGGCAGACTGTGGCGCGCCTGCTGCCCTGACGGTCTTGTTCTCCCTGCGTCGTTCCGCCCTGGCCCTCCTGCTGGCCCTGACCCCGCTGATCCCCTCGGCGACCCTGGCCCAGGTTCCCAGCGAGGACGTGAGCCGGGGAACCGCCCAGCAGCTGCTGGATGCCCTGCAGCGGCAGGACGCCGACGGGGTGTTCAGGTTGTTCGGCGGCAGCCTGGCCCGTCAGGCCAGCCTCGAACGGGTGCGGGAGCGGCTCAAGGCCGCGCCGCGCGTTCTGGAGGGCAGCGTGCGCCAGGTGGTCCGGGGCCTCGACACCGGCATCGTCGACATGAGCCTGCGCACCGAGCGCGGCGTCGATTCCCTGCGGCTGGTGGTCAACCCCGAGGGCAAGCTGATCGGCTACGAGCTGGGCAACACCACCGAACCGGTGGATGAGGTCGCCCAGCAGTTCATCGAAGATCTGGGCCGGGGCCGCTGGCTGGCGGCCCGCAGCCATCTGGTGCTGAGCCTCCAGGACACCTTCACCACCACCTATCTGGCCCAGCGGTGGGGTGACCTGCAGCGACGCACCGGTCCCTTCCGCAGCATCGATAACGTCGTGACCGCCTCCAGCGGCGGGGACCAGCAGCTGGTGCTGGTCAATGCCTCCTTCGCCCGGGGCCCGGTGACGATCTTCGTCATTCTCGACGACCGCAACCGTGTCACCGGCATTGATTTCCCGCTCGATCGCCGCGACGGCTGAAGCGGGTTTTCAGACTAAGCTCCGCCACACTGACGCCCTGCTGTCGATGCCGGTGGTGAGCCTGGACTGGATGCTCGATGATGCCGAACGGCTGGCATCCTGCCGCCACGATCACCCTTACGCCGTCCTGGGCCCCCAGCCCCTCCCGGACGGCGGCTGGGCCGTGCGGGTCTGGATGCCCGACGCCACGGCGGTGACGCTGCTGCACGGGGGCAGCGAAACCGTGATGGAGACGCCCCATCACCCCTCGCTGTTCGAAACGGCCCTGCACGACAACCCGGGCAGCCACTACCGGGTGCGGGTGGTGCGGGCGGGCATCACCCACGAACAGCACGATCCCTACGCCTTCCGCCAGGAGTGGATGGGCGAGATGGACCGCCACCTCTTCGCGGAGGGCAACCACCATCACGTCTGGCAGCGGATGGGTGCCCACCCCACCGAGCAGGACGGCATCGCCGGCACCCAGTTCTGCCTCTGGGCCCCTTCGGCCCGCAGCGTGGCCCTGATCGGAGACCTCTGCGGCTGGGACGGCCGCCATCTGCCGATGCAGCAGCGCCTCGGCGGTGCCTGGGAACTGTTCGTTCCGGGCCTCGGGGCCGGTGCCCGTTACAAGTACGAGGTTCGCACCCAGGACGGCCACTGCTACGAGAAGGCCGACCCCTACGGGTTCCAGCACGAGGTGCGGCCCCTGCAGGCGTCGGTGGTGGCCGACCTGAGCCGCTTCGAATGGAGCGACGCCGACTGGCTGCAGCAACGGGATGGCCGCAATGCCCTCGATCAGCCCATCTCGGTCTACGAGATGCACATGGGCAGCTGGATGCACGCCAGCTGGGATGAGCCCTACATCCAGCCCGACGGCACCCCCCGGCCCCCGGTGCCGGCGGCCGACCTCAAGCCCGGCGCCCGCCTGCTCACCTACCCCGAGCTGGCCGACCGGGTGATCCCCTACGTGAAGGCCCGGGGGTTCACCCACATCGAGCTGATGCCGATGGCCGAGCACCCCTTCGACGGCTCCTGGGGCTATCAGGTGACCGGCTTCTACGCCCCCACCAGCCGCTTCGGTCCCCTCGACGAGTTCAGGGCCTTTGTGGACCGTTGCCACGCCGAAGGCATCGGCGTGATTCTCGACTGGGTGCCGGGCCATTTCCCCAAGGATGCCCACGGCCTGGCCTTCTTCGACGGATCCCACCTCTACGAGCACGCCGATTCACGCATCGGTGAGCACAAGGAATGGGGCACGCTGATCTTCAACTACAGCCGCAACGAGGTCCGCAACTTTCTGGTAGCCAACCTCGTCTTCTGGTTCGAAGAGTTCCACATCGATGGCATCCGGGTCGACGCGGTCGCCTCGATGCTCTACCGCGACTACCTGCGGCCCGACGGGCAATGGCTGCCCAATGAGCACGGCGGTCGCGAAAACCTCGAGGCCGTGCGCTTCCTGCAGCAGGCCAACTCGGTGCTGTTCCATTACTTCCCCGGCGCCCTTTCGATCGCCGAGGAATCGACCACCTGGCCATTGGTGACCATGCCCACCCACATGGGTGGCCTGGGCTTCAATCTCAAGTGGAACATGGGGTGGATGCATGACATGCTCGACTACTTCGAGCTTGATCACTGGTTCCGCCAGTTCCACCAGAACGCCATCACCTTCTCGATCTGGTATCACCACACCGAGAACTTCATGCTCGCCCTCAGCCACGACGAAGTGGTGCACGGCAAGAGCCACCTGCTGCACAAGATGCCTGGCAGCGATGAACTCAAGTTTGCCAACGTCCGGGCCCTGCTGGCCTACATGTGGACCCACCCCGGCAAGAAGACCATCTTCATGGGGATGGAATTCGGTCAGCGAGGTGAATGGAACGTCTGGGGCGACCTTGAGTGGGACAAGCTGCAGTACCCCGATCACAAGGGTCTGCTCAACATGGTCGATGACCTGAACGCGTTCTATCGCAGCGAACCGGCCCTCTGGCGCAACGACTTCGACCACTACGGCTTCCAGTGGATCGACTGCGACGACAACCGTCACAGCGTCGTCAGCTTCATGCGTCGCGACGAGAAGGAAGGCAACTGGGTGGTGGTGGTCTGCAACTTCACCCCGGTGGGCCACAGCAACTACCGCATCGGTGTTCCTGTCGACGGCTTCTACCGCGAGTGCTTCAACACCGACAGCGCCCGCTACGGCGGCACCAACCAGGGCAACCTGGGCGGCAAATTCAGCGACGACCACGGCATGCACGGCTACGGGCAGTCGCTGGACCTCTGCCTGCCGCCCCTGAGCGTTCTGGTGCTCAAGCACGACGCCGAGCGCCAGCGGCCTGCGGCAATCCATGAAGCCGGCGCTGTGGAAGGGGAAGCGGTCGGGTAGGTTCGGCGGCTGTCCCGCCCGACCACCGGTTGAGCCTCCCCATGAGCGAGCCCCTGCCGTTACTGCTGCGTGCCGCCCGAGGCGAGCAGGTGGAACGGCCACCGGTCTGGATGATGCGTCAGGCCGGGCGCTACATGGCGGTGTATCGCGAACTGCGGGATCGCCACCCCTCGTTCCGCGAGCGGTCGGAGAACCCCGACCTCTCCTACGCCATCTCGATGCAGCCGTTCGAGGCCTTCCAGCCCGACGGCGTCATCCTGTTTTCCGACATCCTCACGCCGCTGCCGGGGATGGGGATCGACTTCGACATCATCGAGAGCCGCGGGCCGATCATCGATCCCCCGATCCGCAGCATCGAGCAGGTCAACGCCCTGCGGCCCCTCGATCCGGAGGCCTCCCTGCCCTTCGTGGGCGAGGTGCTGGGTCGCCTGCGCGCATCGGTGGGCAACGCCGCCGCCGTGCTGGGTTTCGTGGGTGCCCCCTGGACCCTGGCGGCCTATGCCGTCGAGGGCCGCAGCAGCCGCGACTACGCGGTGATCAAGGCGATGGCCTTCCAGGAGCCGCAGCTGATGCACCGGCTGCTGGGTCACCTGGCCGACAGCATTGCCCGCTACGTCTGCTATCAGATCGAGAGCGGTGCCCAGGTGGTGCAGCTGTTCGACTCGTGGGCGGGCCAGCTCAGCCCGATCGACTACGACACCTTCGCGGCGCCTTATCAGAAGCGGGTGATCGACCAGGTGCGCCAGCGCCACCCTGAAACGCCGCTGATCCTCTACATCTCCGGCAGTGCCGGGGTGCTCGAGCGCATGGCCGCCACGGGGGTCGACATCGTCTCCCTCGACTGGACCGTCGACATGGCCGACGGCTGCAACCGCCTGCCGCTGCATGTGGGGGTGCAGGGCAACGTCGATCCGGGACTGCTCTTCGGCACCCCCGAGGCGATCCGCCACCGCATCGTCGACACCGTGCGCAAGGCCCGCGGGCGGCGCCACATCCTCAACCTGGGCCACGGCATCCTGCCCGGCACCCCCGAGGAGAACGCCCGGGTCTTCTTCGAGACCGGCAAGCGGGTGAACGAACTGCTCAGCTCAGTGGGCTGAGGCCGAACCCTTGGAACGGATCCTCGTCACCGGCGCCAGCGGCTGCGTCGGTCAGCACATCGCCCACCGGCTGCTGCACCATTCCGACGCCGAGCTGCTGCTGTGGCTGCGGGATCCGTCACGGCTCACGGCGGTGCCGGCCGACCATCCGCGCATCCGCCTGTTGGTGGGCGATCTGCGTGACCAGGAGCCCCACCGGGAGGCCCTGGGCCAGGTGGACCGGGTCATCCACACCGCCACCGCCTGGGGCGATCCGCAGCGGGCCCAGAGCGTCAATGTGGATGCGGTCAAGGAGCTGCTGGGCCGTCTCGATCCCGGCCGGCTGCAGCAGGTGATCTATTTCTCCACCGCCAGCATCCTTGACCGGGACCTGCGGCTGCTGCCCGAGGCCGAACGCTTCGGCACTGAATACATCGTCACCAAGGCCCGCTGCCTGCAGCAGCTCGAGCAGCATCCCCTGGCCGAACGCATCGTGGCGGTGTTCCCGACGCTGGTGTTCGGCGGCCGGGTCGACGGCCATGGGGGCTTTCCCACCAGCTACCTCACCGCCGGACTGGGGGAGGGCTGCCGCTGGCTGTGGCTGGCCCGCTTCCTGCGGGCCGACGCCAGCTTCCACTTCATCCACGCCGAAGACATCGCCCGGGTCTGCTGCCATCTCGCCCTCACCCCCCATGGCCCCAACCCAGAGACGGGCCAGGGCGCGGTGCGGCGGCTGGTGCTGGGCCAGCCGGCGGTGACGGTGAACGAGACGGTGGCCAGCCTCTGCCGCTGGCGCGGGATGCTGCGGCCCCCCGGCCTGCCGCTCACCCCCTGGCTGATCGAGGCGCTGATCAAGGTTCTGCCCCTCGAGATCAATGCCTGGGACCGCTTCAGCATCCGCCAGCGCCATTTCGTGCATCGGCCGGTGAGTCCGCCGGAACGTTTCGGCCTCACCTCCCATGCCGCCACCCTCGAGGCGGTGTTCGACGACGCCGGCCTGCCCCAGCGCGGCCCCATACGTTTCGATCCGTTGCAGAGCCCCGGAGCCGCCTCCGGCGCTCCCTAGTTTGGATCGGATCCTTCCAGCGCCCCATGCGTCGCCTGTTCAGCCTGCTGGCTCTCTGTGTCGCCCTCCTGTTCGGCACCGCTCCGGCCTTCGCCGCCGATGTGGCCCACGGGGCCCAGGTGTTCTCCGCCAACTGCGTCGCCTGCCACATGGGCGGCGGCAACGTCGTGAATGCTGAGCGCACCCTCAAGGCCGAAGCCCTCGAGGCCTACCTCGCCAACTACAGCGCCGGCCACGAGGCCGCGATCGCCTACCAGGTCACCAACGGCAAGAACGCCATGCCGGCCTTCGGCGGCAAGCTTTCCGACACCGACATCGCCGACGTGGCCGCCTACGTCGAAGACAGCTCCTCCAAGGGCTGGGCCTGATCCACGGCCAGCACCGACCGATCTCGAACCGAATCCGTCGACTCAGGGGCCTGCGGGCCCCTTTTTGCTGTCGCCATCCCGCACCCGCGCCAGCAGAGTGAGGTAGAGGGCTTCGTCGGTCTCGCGGATGTCGTACTCGCTCGGCAGCATTCCATGCTGATGGCGATGGACCACCCGCCAGCACTCGCGCTCAAGATCCGCCCCCTGCGGATCGAGGGCCATCACCTCGGCGACCAGCCTCTCCAGCAGCTGCGGGTCTGGGGCAAGGGGCTGGTCCATGTCCTTTCTGAAAGGTCATCCACCATGCCATCCCGACCCAGCGCCGCCGACCGCCTGCGGATGGCAGCTGCCATGCTCGTGGGGGTCAGCGGCGCATGGGGCTGGCTCCCAATGCAGGCGGCACCGGCCCTGCGACCGGGCTTCGCACCGGGCGGCTGCCCCTGGATTGTTCCCTGGGGTCTGGAATTCGTGCAGCCCGCTCGGATGCCGAGCGCAAGGGTGGAGGCGAAGAATGCCGGCGGCTGCCTCTCCCAGAACGATGCGATCTACGGCGCCGACGGCTGCCCGCTGCGGTTCTGCAACTACCGCGAGGTGGGACCGCTGCCGCCGGCCGACCCCTCGGTGAAGCTGCAGCTGCCCGCTCAGCCCCCGCTGCCGTAGGCCACGGCGCAGACGGCATTGAGCAGCTGGGCCTGGTCGGCGGTCTGGGGAACCTGGCCGTTGAGCAGCCCCTGGGAACAGTTGGCGGCGCCGTTGAGCCAGCCGCCGCTGCCGAGGCTGTAGCTGAAACTGGCGCCAGTGCTGCCGACGGCATCGACACTGCCGTAGTTGAGCTGCAGCGTGCCGCCGGGCACCACGATCACCGGGTTCTGGCTGGCACTGGCGGCATTCACCAGGCTTGCAATCGTGGCGGTGCTGGCGAGGGCCGTGAGCCCCCAGGCGGCACTGGCACCGCCCCACCAGCCCCAGCCACCCCACCCCGGCGCACCGACGCCGTACCAGCCCGTGCGCCAGGGCCGGCTCCCCCAGTAGCCGCCGTTGCCCCAGGCGCGGTTCCAGCCGTTGGCATCGCGCACGTAGAAGGTGTTGTTGACCGAACGGTTGACGTTGCGGTTGACGTCGACATTGCGGTCAACATTGCGGTCGACATCCACGGTGTCGACGGGCCGGTCAATCGGTCGGTCGATCGGTCGGTCGATCGGCCGATCCATGGGCCGCACGGCAGGTCCGTACTGGGGATGCCAGTCGGGACCCCCGTGGAACTGGGGAGCGGGCACCGCAAAGCCGCCTCGGGGACCGCCAAAGCCGCCACGTGCCCCAGCCGGGCCGATCCAGGGGCCGGCCAGCAGCAGGGGCAGGGCCAGGGGCAGCACAGACAGCCGGCGACGGCAACGGGCCATGGAACGACGGGCGACTGTCGACAGTGTGGCCACGGCCGACGGTTTTCCCCCATCGGTGCGGCAACCGAACCGCGGCCGGCGGGTCCTCCACACCCCACGGCGGGCCGGTGCCCATAGCTTGAGCGCAGAGCTTCCCCTGCCCCAGCCGTGATGCAACCCACCGCTGAACAATTCACCGAGCAGGCCTGGGGCGCCATCGTGGCGGCCCAGGGCCTGGCCCAGCAGAAACGCCAGCAGCAGATCGAGACCGAACACCTGCTGCTGGCCCTGCTTCGACAGTCCCAGGGACTGGCCGTGCGCATCGTCGAAAAGGCCGGTGTCGTGCCGGCCACCCTGCAGCAGCAGGTGGAGGCGTTCATCGCCCGCCAGCCCAGCCTGGCCAGCCCCCCCGAGAACGTGTACATCGGCAAGGGGCTGCAGACCCTGCTGCAGCGCGCCGACGAACTCCGCAAGGAGCTGGAGGACAGCTTCATCGCGGTGGAGCACCTGCTGCTGGCCCTGGCCATCGATGACCGCTGCGGCCGCACCCTGCTGCAGGCCGCTGGCCTGGGCGAGGCCAAGCTGCGGGACGCGATCAAGGCGGTGCGCGGCAGCCAGCGGGTCACCGACCAGAACCCCGAAGGCACCTACGAGTCGCTGGAGAAGTATGGCCGCGACCTCACGGCCGCCGCCCGGGCCGGCAAGCTCGACCCGGTGATCGGCCGCGACGAGGAGATCCGCCGCACGATTCAGATCCTGTCGCGACGCACCAAGAACAATCCTGTGCTGATCGGCGAACCCGGCGTCGGCAAGACCGCCATCGTGGAAGGGCTGGCGCAGCGGATCGTCAACGGCGACGTGCCGTCGGCCCTGCAGAACCGACAACTCATCGCCCTCGACATGGGCGCGCTGATCGCCGGGGCCAAGTACCGCGGTGAGTTTGAGGAGCGGCTCAAGGCCGTGCTCAAGGAGGTGACCAGCAGCGAGGGGCAGATCATCCTGTTCATCGACGAGATCCACACCGTGGTGGGGGCCGGCGCCGCCGGCGGCGCCATGGATGCCAGCAACCTGCTCAAGCCGATGCTGGCCCGGGGGGAACTGCGCTGCATCGGCGCCACCACCCTCGACGAACACCGCCAGCACATCGAAAAGGACCCCGCGCTCGAGCGGCGCTTCCAGCAGGTGTTCGTCGACCAGCCGACCGTCGAAGATACGATCTCGATCCTGCGGGGCCTCAAGGAGCGCTACGAGGTGCACCATGGGGTGCGCATCGCCGACACGGCGCTCGTGGCGGCGGCGGTGCTGAGCAGCCGCTACATCTCCGACCGTTTTCTGCCCGACAAGGCCATCGACCTGGTGGATGAGTCGGCGGCGCGGCTGAAGATGGAGATCACCTCCAAACCGGAGGCAATCGATGAAATCGACCGCAAGATCCTGCAGCTGGAGATGGAGAAGCTCTCCCTCGGCCGCGAATCCGACACCGCCAGCCGCGAACGGCTGGAGCGGATCGAGCGCGAACTGGCCGAACTGGGCGAACAGCAGAGCACGCTCAACGCCCAGTGGCAGCACGAAAAGGGCGCCATCGACGATCTGCAGGCCCTCAAGGAGGAGATCGAGCAGGTGAACCTGCAGGTGGAGCAGGCCAAGCGCGACTACGACCTCAACCGTGCCGCCGAACTCGAGTACGGCACCCTGGCCGACCTGAACCGCAAGCTGGCCGCCCGGGAGGCCGAACTGGCCGGGGGCGACAGCGGGCAGGCCCTGCTGCGGGAAGAGGTCACCGAAGACGACATCGCCGAGGTGATCGCCAAATGGACGGGCATCCCGGTGAGTCGCCTGGCCCGTTCCGAAATGGAGAAGCTGCTCGAGCTGGAGGGGGAACTGCACCGTCGGGTGATCGGGCAGCACGAGGCCGTGGCCGCGGTGGCGAATGCCATCCAACGGTCACGGGCGGGGCTGAGCGATCCGAACCGACCGATCGCCTCGTTCCTGTTCCTGGGGCCGACCGGGGTGGGCAAGACCGAGCTGAGCAAGGCCCTGGCGAGCCAGCTGTTCGACAGCGATGACGCCATGGTGCGCATCGACATGAGCGAATACATGGAGAAGCACGCCGTGAGCCGTCTGATCGGGGCCCCTCCGGGCTATGTCGGCTTCGAAGAAGGGGGCCAGCTGACCGAAGCGGTGCGGCGGCGGCCCTATGCGGTGATTCTGTTCGACGAAGTCGAGAAGGCCCACCCGGATGTGTTCAACGTGATGCTGCAGATTCTTGATGATGGTCGCGTCACCGACAGCCAGGGCCGCACGGTGGACTTCAGCAATGCCGTGCTGATTCTCACCAGCAACATCGGCAGCCAGTCGATCCTTGATCTGGGCGGTGACGACAGCCGTCATGCCGAAATGGAACGCCGCGTGAATGACGCGCTGCGGGGCCATTTCCGCCCGGAATTCCTCAACCGGCTCGACGAGACGATCATCTTCCACAGCCTGCGGGCCGAGGAACTGCGGCAGATCGTCGAGCTGCAGGTGGCGCGCCTGGCGCGACGGTTGGAGGACCGCAAGATCGGCCTGCAGCTCGAGCCGGAGGCCCTCGACCGGCTGGCCGCCAGCGGCTACGACCCGGTGTACGGGGCCCGACCGCTCAAGCGCGCCATCCAGCGGGAACTGGAGACCCCGATCGCCAAGGCGATCCTGGCGGGACACTTCCAGGCCGGCGACACGATCCACATCAGCGTCGCCGACGGTCAGCTCAAGGTGAGCGAAGGGGCAGCGGCTCCCCAGCCCGTGATGAGCGCCTGATCAACACGGCAGGCCCAGCGCCGCTGCGATCGTGGGGTTGGAGTACCAGCTGCTCGGCCCCTCGGTGACGGCGGCGATGCCGAGTTCGGCGCGCAGATCCTCGAGATTGTCGCCCATCCGTTCTTCCCAGATCACCGGGAACAACGGACGGGCCGCCGCGGCGATCTCAAAACCGTGGCTGATCATGCGAAAGGTGTGGCTGGCGGTGCGCAGCCGATCTTCGTGGCTGGTGATCATCTGCTCGGGCATCTCACTTTTGAACCAGCTCAGCAGCAGGCTGATCAGGTCAAGAAAGCCCAGGCCCGGATGGTTGAACTGGCCCACGCTGATGCTGATCACGCCGATCTCGCCGAAGCCGTCGAGGCTGAAACCACTGAGAATGTGATGCAGATCGTGGGTGGCATAGACGCGGTAGTTGATGTAATCGGCATCGGTTTCGAGGTTCTGAAAGAACGACGGCTGCGGGAAGAAGTTGATGTCATACCCGAGGGCATCGAGCACCGTCACGTAGGTGTGGCCCAGGCTCCCCGGCGGCAGGGCCCGCAGGGCCTCCACGTCGTAGGGGCCACTGAGCCGACGCTCGCGGATCAACGCCGCGGCGGCTGGGTTGCCGCCCAGGATCCGTTCGCAGAGGCGCATCGGCGCCGACTCCCGCAGCCGGTGGGACAGCAGGAAGGCATTGGCCGTCTCTTCGCCAGCACCCGCCGCCAGATCGGCCAGCTCAAGAAAATCGTTGAGGTGATCGCGGGTGGCGATGCGGTCGAGATAGCGGAATCCCAAGGCAGCAACGGCAGCAGGACCCGGAGTTAGGCAGCGGTGGTTAAGAACCGCTCAAGAGCTGGGTGACGCCAGGCCGGCCAGCAGCGCCTCGAACTCCTGGCGCTGGCCGAGCCAGAGGGCCTCCTCACGGGCACTGGGCAGCAGGTGAAGCAGCTCCCCCTCCAGACCCCGGCCCTGCAGGCGGGCCTCGGCGGCCAACGTCCGGAACCGCTGCAGCGCCGAGGTGGGGCTGAACAGCAGACACACCAGCAGGGCCAGGCCACAGCCCAGCAGGTAGTCGATCCAGCGGGTGGGGATGTACCAATCGGCCAGGGCCTGGTAGCCGGCGAAGGTGACACCGCTCGAGATCAGGGCCGTGCGCAGGTGGGCCTTGAGCCCCACCAGCGGCAGCAGCGCCGCCGTGCCGCCCATCACCAGCGCCAGCGAGACGCTGCTCACCCCGAAGATGTTGAACACCAGCCAGGGCATGAGGATGCCCAGGCTGACGCCGACCATGCGATCCCGCACCCGCGCCATGGTGGCCCCCAGGCTCTCGTTGAGCAGGATCACAACCCCGAAGTAGACGTATTTGGGATTGACGGCGCCAAGGCCCTGGCCCACGGCCAGGGCGAGGGTGGAGGCGATCAGCTTGCGCCAGAAAAAGGGGTCGGCCAGCCGCTGGCCGACGCTGCGGCCGGGCCCGGCCGCCGGGGGCTCACCGGCCCCGGGCGGTGGTCCATCCCCGGGGAGGCGGAAGGCGTCGGGCAGCAGCACCCCCATCGCCAGACCCAGCACCACCGCCAGCCACTGGTGCCAGGCCGACAGCCAGGTGCTGTTGGAACCCAGCAGGGGCAGCACCGCCAGGATCGGCAACAGGCTGCGCAGCATCGCCAGCCGATCGGGCAGCAGCTGGGCGAGCAGCTGGGCCGCCAGGGTCACCACGGCGAAGGCCCACACCAGGGGGGCTTCGAGCAGGGGCTTGAGCAGGGTGCCCATGCCGAGACCCACCATCACCAGCAGGGGCAGCACCACGAACAGGGGCGCCGGCCAGCGGCCGAAATCGGGACGCACCACCAGGGCGGCGATGACCACGCCGTAGGCGGCCGCAGAGCCGAAACCCAGGGCATGGGCCATGCTCCAGACCAGGGCGGAGGCGAGAGCCACCACCAGCGGGTAGCGCACGGCCGCCGACGTGATCATCGTTCGCGGGCCAGGGCCTGCAGCAGACCCACCAGCAGGCTGATCAGCAGCAGCGCCAGCCAGAACCACAGGCGCGGCGGTTCGGTGCGGGTGCAGAGCAGCAGCAGACCGAGGCTGAGCCAGGGCCAGGGTTGCCGCCAGGGGGCCAGCAGCCGTCGCAGGGGGGCGGAGAGTCGACTCATGGCCGTGACCCCGCCAGCCAGCGCCAGAACGGTGCCGCATAGCTGAGCAGCGAGCGCCGTTCGACCTCGGCGGAGGCCTCGAGCGGCAGCCGGGGCGGCAGGGTCTGCGTCGGTCCGTCGCCGCGGCTCCAGGCCAGACCGGTGGGGGTGCCGGCGGTGCGCAGCTGCACCACCCCCAGCCGCAGGGGTGCCCCGGCCCGGCCCGGCAGCTGGGAGGTGATGTCACCGCCGTCGCCGTAGGACCGCTGGCGGGCCGTCGCCATCAGGTTGGCGGCCTCTTCGGTGCCGCCGACCTGGGCGGCGACGTCTTCCAGGGTGACGCTCGCCGGCGACAGGCGCTGCAGGGTGCCCGTCAGGGTGCCCCAACGCTGTTCGGCACCGCCGTAGCTGTCGCGGCTGAGCAGCTGCGGATCGAGCTCAAGCCGGTCACCGGGCCGCAGGCGGCTGGCATCGGCACTGGTGAAGAGCACCAGGGCCACCTTGCCGCCGTCGTCGCCGGCCAGGGCCAGGCTTCCGAGGCGCTGGCCCGGCAGCACCGCCTGGCCCGGTTCGACCGCCAGGTCGAGGATGCGGCCACCGGCGGGGCTGAACACGTCCTGGGAGAGTTCCTCGGCCAGCAGCGCCGCCCGCTGCGCCCGCAGCTCGGCCCCACGGGCCTGCACCTCGGCCCGCTGGGCCTGCAGCTGGGCCCGCTGGCCATCGATGCTGGCGATGTCGGCCCGGTTGCGCAGAAACAGGTCCTGGGCACCCACCCAGAGGGGGCTGTAACGGGCGATCACCTCGTCGTTGCGCAGGTCTTCGAGGGCCCGCAGCTGGCGTTCCACCGGCCGGTTCGTGGTGGTGAGCTCGCCGCGGCGGGCCACCAGGGCCTGGTCCTGCACGGCAAAGGCCTGAAGCTGGGTGTTGAGGCCGTCCATCTGGCGATCGAGGGCCTGCAGCCGCGCCTCGGTCACGCGCGGGTCGGGGGAGACGGCCCCGGCGCCATCGGCGGCCTGGCCGACGCGGTTGAGGGTGAGCAGCAGCTGCCCCTCGGCTACCGCCGAACCGACCTCCACCTTGATGTCCTGAACCTGGCCGGGGCCGCGGGCGTAAAAGGCCCGCCGGCTTTCGGGTGCCGTAAGCAGACCGCTGCCGCGCACCTTGACCGGAATCGACGGGGTGACGGCCCAGAGGGCGGTGAGACCGGCCACCAGTCCCACGGGCGTCAGCCGCCACAGTCGCTCCAGCGGACGCTCCAACCCAAGGCCCAGGCTGGCCAGACCCTAGCCGCCGCCGCGGATGCCTCACCTAAGGTCCTGGCCACTCCGCTGCCCGTTCTCCGTGCGCCTCGCCCGCTGCAGCCTCACCGTGGCGGCCGTGCTGCTGGCGGCGGGAGCCGGCCGGGCGGCACCCTGGACCCTGGCCGACGTGCTGGAGCGGGGCCTGCCGGCGGCGCCGGGGCTGGAGCGGGCCCGGCGCGACCTGGCCCGCAGCGAGGCGGCCGTCGACTTCAGCCGCAGCCTGCGCCTGCCGAGGCTCGACCTGGTCGGCAGCGCCAGCGGCACCCAGGTGGGCACCTCGATCGGGGTGATCAGCAACCTTCCGACCGTGGGGGACCTGAGCTTCGGCCTCAACCAGCAGGGCTACGCGGTGCTGCAGAGCCTGTTCGCCGGCACCGGTGTGGTGCTGAGCGCCAACCTGCTGCCGATCGGGGAAGGCTGGCAGCTGGCGGCGGCCGGCAGCGCCCGGCAGGCCTCGCGCCAGCAGATCGGCGAGAGCGAGCGGCAGGTGCGCTGGGAACTCGAGAGCAGCTACCGCGACCTGCAGCTGCGCCAGGCGCTGGTGCCGGTGTGGGAGGCCGCCCTGGAGGGATCAGCGGCGCTGGAACGGGATGTGCGCCAGATCTATGCCCGCGGCCTGGCCGCCCGCATCGATGTGCTGCGGGTGGCGGCCCTGCGGGCGGGCGACCGGCAGGGACTGGTCACGGCCCAGGCCCAGCGGGCCGCGGCCCAGGGGCGACTGGCGACCCTGCTGGGCCTGCCCGCCGATGACCTGCCCGAGGCAGCCGACCCGATCCGCAGCCGCCCCGACCCCTGGCCCGCGGACCTCGAGACCACCCTGCGGCAGGCGCTCGAAGGCCGGCCGTTGCTGGAGGCCCTGAAGCTGCAGCAGCGCGCCAGCCGCGAACGGGCCCAGGCGGCACGCTCGGCCCTGCTGCCCAGCCTGTCGCTGCTGGCCGGCGCCGGCATCAACACCAACACGATCGACGTGCCGGTGCTGCAGGCGTCGGGGCAGGTGCAGGGGCCGCGGAACCTGACCCTGCCCTCGCTCGAATCCACCGGCAGCCTGCGGGGCAACTTCTACGACTGGGGGGCGATGCTGCAGCTGCGGCAGCCCCTCTATGACGGGGGCCGGGCTGCTTCGGGCGCCGCCCTGGCCGACCGGGAGGCCGCCGTGCTGGAGGCCGATGCCGACATGGCCCGCCAGCGGATCCGCACAACGGTGGTGGAGACGTGGCAGCAGCTGCAGGCGTCACCCGAGCGCATCGCCGCCGCCCGCGAAGCGGTGGCGGCGGGGGAACGGGCGCTGCGGGATGCGCGCCTGCGCTATCAGGCCCAGGTGGAACCGCTCACTGAGGTGCTGCTGGTGCAGCGAGACCTGCAGGTGGCCCGGGCGGCACTGCTGCTGGCCGAGAGCGACCAGGCCCAGGGGCAGGCGCTGCTGCAGCGGGAGACGGGGCAGGAGGGAACGGCACCGCAACCCTGAGGGGGCTGGACGGCTGTGGCAGGTCGGAGAGCAGCTGGCTGAGCATGCCTGCATCAAACGAGAGGCGGCCGGGGCCGATGAGCAGCAGCGCCAGGCTGCCGCCGAGGTAGAGGGCCACCAGTTCGAGCACGTAGATGTTGAGACCGGCCGTGAGGATGTGCTGGTAAGCCGCCACGGTCATGGTGCCGGCGAGGGCGAGGGCCCCGAGGGGCGTCAGCAGGCCGAGAATCACCAGCCAGCTGCCGATCAGCTCCGAGAAGCCGGCCAGATAGGCAAAAACCAGCGGGAAGGGCAGGTGCAGCGAGGCCACGTAGGTGTCAGCGAACTGCTGCGGATCGGCCAGCTTCTCGTGGCCGTGGTGAATCATCAGGATGCCGATGCTGAGTCGCAGCAGCAGCAGGCCCACAGACGCGATGGGGCCCTGGCCGAGCACGTAGCTGCCCAGCAGCTGCTGCAACCGCTGGCGGATGGGGGCTGACAGCAGCGGACCCGGGGTCTGCGGGGCGGCCTCGGCCTGGCCGAAGGCGCTGAGGGAGAGGAACCAGAGGGCACAACAGGCAGCTGCAAAGCCGCTGAAGAGCTCAAGAACGACGGTGGTGGACATCCCTGGACGGGCTGGGTCGCCAGAGTCTGGCAAGCCTGATGAAGAAGTGTGAAGCGTCCCTGAGGATGCCGCCGGGTGGTCAGAGCAGGGCGTCGATGCGTTCGGCCAGCTGCAGATCGAGGGTCGAAAGGCCGCCGAGGTCGTGGGTCTCTAGGGCGATGCTGACCCGGTTCCAGACGTTGCTCCAGTCGGGGTGATGGCCGAGGGCCTCGGCCGCCAGGGCCACCCGGGCCATGAAGCCGAAGGCTTCTGAGAAATCAGCGAA
Organism: Prochlorococcaceae cyanobacterium; assembly: GCA_049317465.1. Lineage (GTDB taxonomy): Bacteria > Cyanobacteriota > Cyanobacteriia > PCC-6307 > Cyanobiaceae > CAIQIA01. Next base: position 18,913 of record JBMOIF010000036.1, read on the forward strand.
GCGCAGCTCACGGCAGAGCCTGCCGTCCTGGAGGCGCCAGGCCGGCAGGCGTTGGGGCAGCTCGGCGAGCTGGGCCGGGTCGAGCAGGGTCGCGGCCATGGCAGGGGCAAAGGCGAGCCCCGGTTCTAGCCAGGCCGCGACCGCGCGAGGGTCAGAGCCCGAACAGCGACAGGGGACCCCGACCCTGGGCGAGGGGGCAGCCCATCTGGGTGCCCAGCAGGGTGCCGAGGGGAACGGCCCAGCTGCGGCCGTCCTTGCGGGAGGCCATGTAGCCGATGCCGCCACCGGCGAGGCCGCCGATCAGCCGGCCGGCGTTGCAGCGACGGGCCTGGGCTTCGGGCGACGGGGCCTGGGCCACCGGCTGCTGTTGGGGGTCGGGCTCGGCCGGGGCAGGGGTGGGGGCCGGCAGCTGGGCGATCACCCGGGGGGGCAGGGGAGCCGGCTGCCAGCCGCGCGAAGGCATGGGGTAGTCGGCCGAGATCTGGTCAATGGGCACCAGCACGTAACGGGGCGGGGCCACCGGCTGGGGTGCCGCCTGGGGCACCGTGGGTTTGACGGTGACCGGACCGGCCTGCACGGGCTCGAGCAGGGCGGTGGCGGTGACCAGGGCGAGGCTGCCGGCGAGGGATGCCGAGAGGCCGGTGGAGAGGGAGCGGAGATTCATGGGGTGAGGAGTGGTGAAGCTCACGGGCTCACTGTCCCGCCGCCGGATGACCGAGCTGCAACCGGCCCGGCCCCGAACCGCAACACCCTGCAACCACTGTCACACTGCTGTCACATCTTCTGTCCACTACTGGCACAGCAGCCCATCGAGCTTGCGGCGCAGGTAGGCCAGAAAGGGCTGGGCGCTGAGGGGGCGACCCGTGACGCCCTCGACGAGCTGCTCTGCGTTGACCGTGCGGCCCAGGGGCCAGACGGTCTGGCCGAGCCAGGCCTGCAGGCGGGCCTCGTCACCGGCGGCGATCAGGGTCTCGATCGGCCCGTGGTCGTGCTCGAACCGTTCCGACAGCTGGGCGCTGATCAGATGCCCGAGGGCATAGGAGGGGAAGTACCCCAGCAGGCCTTCAAGTTAGTTCCAGCGGACCTACAGGTGGCCTGACCTGTTGCCCCGTCCGGGTTCTGAGGTCTGAGACGGCGAAGACAGGACCGGATGAGCAGCCTTGGTTCAGCTCCTACTGGAGCTCGGCAACCTTCGCCCTGAGGTAAGTCAAAAAGGGCTGGGCGCTGAGGGGGTGGCCCGAGACTTTCTCGACCAATTTTTCGGCGTTGACCGACCGACCGAGCGGCCAGACGGTCTGGCCGAGCCAGGCTTGGAGCCGGTTCTCATCTCCGCAGGCGAGCAGGGCCTGGATCGAACCATTTTCCTTCTCAAAAGTCTCCGAAATCTGGGCGCTAATAAGGTGTCCAAGGGCATAAGAGGGGAAATAACCCATGAGTCCTTCTGCCCAATGGATATCTTGAAGGCACCCCTCGGAGTCAGTCTGGGGCTGGATTCCCAGCAGGTCCTGCATCCGTTGGTTCCACTGCTGCGGTAACTCGTCCACCGGCATCTCCTGTTCGAGCAGGGCCAGCTCCAGCTCGTAGCGCAGCACGATGTGCAGGCAGTAGCTGAGTTCATCGGCCTCAACGCGGATCAGGCCGGGCTTGAGAGGGTTGAGGGCGCGCCAAAAGCCGAAGGCGCCATTCCATGGATCGCTGCCGAGTCCGGCGCAGAAGCGCGAATGCCAGCGCTCAGCGAAGGCGCGGCTACGGGCCACGCGGCACTCCCAGAACAGCGACTGCGATTCGTGCACCCCCATCGAGGTGGCCTCACCCAGGGGCCAGGGGAACCAATGGTCATCGCCGCGGGGCAGGCCCTGCTCGTAGAGCGAATGGCCCCATTCGTGGGCGGTGGCAAGAAAGGCCGAAAACGGCTGGCCCGGCACCACCCGAGTGGTGATGCGGAAGTCCTGGGGACCAACAGTGCAGGAAAAGGGGTGCGCTGAGCGGGAGCGTTGGCATCGCGCGGGGTCATAGCCCCAGCTGTCGAGCAGCTCGCTGCAGAGCTGCTCCTGCAAGGCCTCAGGCAGATCGATGGCTGGGGGCTGGGTACTGCCGATGGACCTCACCTGGTCCAGCATCGCCGGCAGCTCATCCTTCAGAGGCGCAAACAGCTCGGCCAACCTTGTTTTGCTGATGTCGGGTTCAAAGGGTTGGGCCAGGATTTCCCAGGGACTGCGCGGCACCTGTTCGGCAGCGGCCAGCTGGGTGGCCTGCTGGCGACGCAGGGCGATCAGCTCCTGGAGGGCCGGGGCAAAGGTCGAAAAATCGTTCCGCTTGCGGGCGTCCTGCCACACCGCGTTGCCGCGCGACTGAGCCTTGGCCAGCGCACTAACAAGGGCCGGATCGAGGCAGCGCTGACGTTCAAGCTCCAGGCGCAGCAGTTGCAGGTTGCGGCGGCGTTCGGGTGAGACCTCTGTATCGAGCTCGCTCTCCGCTGCCGCCACCAGCTCGGCGTATTCCGCACTGCTCTGCCGTTCGTGGAGCTGGCCGGCCAGAAGCGCCAGCTGCTCGCCGCGCCAGGCCGCACCAGCAGCCGGCATCACAGTGTTCTGGTCGTAGTAGAGGGCGCTGCTGATTGAACCCAGCAGGCGTGTCTGATGCAGGTGCTGGTGAAGCTGGGAGAAAGCAGAGCCTGCGGATGGCATGGGCAGACGGAACCAATGGGCTCAGCATGGCGTCGCAGTTAGCCCAAGCGCTGCGGCTGTCGAGGCCAAAACCGTCAGTCCTTCAGGTAACCGGACCAAGCCCGGAACACTGTGCCTGGCGCACCGCAGGGCTCAGGTCGGCAGCGGCCGTCCTTCAGCGTGCCACGGCTGTGCCGTGGCGTGCATCGGCCAGCCGTCGCCGCCCTCAGCTCCGGGGCCGGTGTGAGGGTGGCAGGCATGGTTGCCCTCCCGCGGCTGCGGTGGCCGGGCTCTTGCCCGCATCGATGAGGCTGGGGTGAAGCCGCAGGTTTACTCGCGCGGCTACGCGCTCAGCTGGGCATTCCGTGCTGAATCTGGCGGGTCTGCTTATCAGCTTCCTGATCCATCAGCGTATGCCTTTGCTTTGCGTAGATCCATTGCCCTGCAGCCGCTCTGCCCGCCGCTAAGTGCATTTGTACTGATAGAATAAGGGCTGCGCCAAAGGCCGCGAGCCCATCGCCTGCGGCAACGAAATCCTCGGACAACTTGCCCCATTCGTTTGCTCTGTAGCCCATGAGCTTGTCTTCTGCTGCAGTGGCCCAGGCCGC
>JBMOIF010000037.1:0-22103 GCA_049317465.1 Prochlorococcaceae cyanobacterium
CCCAGGACGTCTGCTTCTTGAGTTCGACGCCGGTCATGCCCTGCTTGGCGAAGAAACCCTTCTCCTTGGCGATGATCAGCGGTGCGGCATCGGTGAGGGCGATGAAGCCCAGATCCACGTCGGTGGTTTCGGGCTTGCCCGGTGCCGCCAGGGCCACCAGGGGCGACAGCAGCAGCGACGCCGAGACGGCAGCCGCGGAGGTGACGGCGGTTCGCAGCACGAACCGGCGGGACAGCGCACGCATGGGGGAAGTTTCAGGAACGCCCGGTGTCGGAAAACAGCACCCGGGGATGGCCGGCGGCGCAACAGCTGACCGCCCGACCCAGAACACCACGACGCCGCGGGCTGGCCTGTGGCAACGGTTACCGAATCCCCCCCGGATCCCCGAGGCCGAACTCGGCCCGGGCCCGGGCCAGGTTCTGGCGACCGTGGCCCGGCAGCGACAGCTTCAGCAGGGCGAAGCGCTGCAGCTCGTCCAGGCCGGCCCAGGCGCTGGCGTCCACGGTCGCCCCCAGCTCGGCGGCGGCGGCGGCCACTGCTGGCGGCACCGGCCCGGCCCCTTGCCAGGGTTCGTCGCGGGCCGGCAGCAGGGGTGTCGTCGCGTCGGCCAGCTCCTCGACCAGCGCCGCCAGGCCGGCGGCATCGTCGGGCCACTGCAGCAGGGTGCGACGGCGTTCCTCGCTCCAGCCCAGCCAGGTCTGCAGCCGCAGCTTGCGGCCGCAGAGGTCCAGCTTGCGCCGCACGGCCATGGGGATGCAGCGCAGGTCGCTGACGAAGTCGCTCTCGAAGGCGAACAGGCGGTTGTGCAGGCCGGTGTCAGCCATGGCAGGCCCTCCGCAGTCGGCCCAGCCGCTGCAGCAGTTCCCCCCCGGCGATCAGGGCGTCGGCCCGCCGCAGCCCGGTGGCCGCATCCGTCGCCCGGCCGCACAGCCACAGCTGCACCCCCAGGTTCCAGCGCAGGGCCGGGGCCAGGGGACCATCGCCGCCGAGGGCGGCCAGGGCGGCGACGGTCCAGGCTTCGAGGCCCTCCCAGGGGGCGTCGTGGGTCGGCAGGCCGTGGTCGCGGGGATGCAAAATCAGCCGCTCACTGTGGCCCCGGCGCCGCCGACCGACGATGGCCGCCCGGGCCAGGGGCAGGTCGGTGGATCCCTCCAGCCCCTTGACCGTGATCACATCGTCTTCGCCGGCCAGGTCGAGGGCGGCCCAGGCGCGGGCTTCGGTGGGGGGATGCACGAAGCCGCTGACCAGCAGATGCTCGCCCCGGTGGGGGGTCCAGAGCAGTTCGAGGCTGGCCACCGGTGGCCGCTTGCCGATGGCGTCGCGCACCGGCAGCAGCCGCTGGGCCGCCGGGAAGTGGCGGGGTTGATGGCTCAGGGCCAGGCCTTCGGCGGTCAGCAGCGCCTGCATCGCCGCCAGGTCGCAGCGGTCGAGGGGCAACCCCAGGGCCTGCCACAGTTCCGCCAGGGTGACGCCGTACTTGACCGGCATCGGCTCGCCGCCGCTCAGCACCACGCAGTCTCCGGCCGCCAGCAGGCCCAGGGTCACCAGCGGCAGCAGCGGTGCCGTGCGGCTGCGGCCGTCGTAGGGCACCCCGAAGCAGACCGCCTGGCGGCCGGGGGTGATGAGCTGGGGGCCATGGCGGCGGTAGCTGGCCAGCATGCCCGCCAGCTCCTGGGGTTCGGGCCGGCGGATGCGGTGGGCGATCAGAAAGGCCCCCAGCTGGGCGTCCGACACCTCCCCCAGCAGCATCGCGTCCATGGCCTCCTCGGCTTCGGCCAGGGTGAGGCCGCTGCTGGTGTGTTCGCCGCTGCCGACCTTGCCCAGCAGCTCCCGGAAGCGGCGTTGGGCGGCGGGCAGCTGGGAACCACGGGCGGTGGCCTGGGTCATCCGCAGCTCGACGCATGCAGGCTCCATTCAAGACACGGGCCCGCGGCGCCGCCCGTTTGGTAGCCATGCCTACAGGCGCCGTTGGCACCGGCCCTGAGAGTGGTGCGACGGCAGGCCCCTGGACCGCTGGGCCTCCGTTTCTTCCGTCCAACATCTTTTTCCATGACGCCCACCGCCAGCCGCCTGAGCAAGGTGGAGCAGGCCAAGGCCGAGCGCTGCGGCCTCGCCCTCGCCCCCGAGCTGGGCGACCTCGCCAGCCGCGGCTGGGAGCAGCTCGACGAGGCCGACCTGACGATCCGGCTCAAGTGGCTGGGCATCTTCTTCCGACCGGTGACGCCGGGGCGATTCATGGTGCGCCTGCGGCTGCCCAACGGACTGCTGCAGGCCCGTCAGCTGGCGCTGCTGGCCGACACCGTCGACCGCTGCGGCAGCGAGGGCAGCGCCGACCTCACCACCCGCCAGAACCTCCAGCTGCGGGGGCTGCTGCTTGACGACATGGCGCCGCTGCTGCGGGACCTGGAGGCCGTGGGACTCACCAGCCGGCGCTCGGGCCACGACAATCCCCGCAACATCACCGGCCACCCCCTGGCCGGCATCGACCCCGACGAACTGATCGACACCCGGCCCCTGGTGGCCGCCATTCAGGACGCCGTGCTGGCGGCCGACGACATCGACAACCTGCCCCGCAAGTTCAACATCGCCGTCGGCGGTGCCGCCGACAGTTTTCTGCTGCACAACGACCTGGCCTTCCTGCCGGCTGAGCGTGACGGTGTGCTGGGCTTCTCGGTGCAGGTGGGGGGCTTCTTCTCGGGCCAGCGCAACGAGCTGGCCGTTCCCCTCGGCCTCTGGCTCGCCCCCGGGTCCCTGGCGGCCTTCAGCCTGGCGGTGCTGCGGGTCTTCCACGCCGAAGGCGACCGCGGAAACCGTGGCCGGGCCCGGCTGATGTACGTGATCGACCGCCTGGGCCTCGCCGGCTTCCGCGAGGCGGTGCTGCAGCGTTTCGACGGCGAGGCCCATCCGTTCGACGGCCGCCATCTGGTGACCCGTGAGCCCCGCCCGCTGCTCGGCATTCACCCCCAACGCCAGCCCGGTCTGCACTGGGCGGGGCTGCATGTGCCCCTGGGCCGCCTCGATGCCGACGGCATGGCGGGCCTGGCCCACCTGGCCACCACCTACGGCAGCGGTGAGCTGCGGCTCACCGAGAACCAGAACGTGCTGCTGGTCGATGTGCCGACCGACCGGCTCGATGCCCTCCGGGCCGAACCGCTGCTGCAGCGCTACAGGCTGGATCCCGGGCCGCTGCTGGCCGAGGCGGTGAGCTGCACCGGCAGCGCCTACTGCGGCTTCGCCCTGATCCCCACCAAGACCACGGCCGCCACGGTGCTGGAGGGGCTGCAGCAGCGGCTCGAGCTGCCCCATCCGGTGCGCACCCACTGGACCGGCTGCCCCAACTCGTGCGGCCAGGCCCAGCTGGGGGCCATCGGGCTGATGGGGGCGAAGGCCCGCCACGAGGGGGCCATGGTGCCGGCGGCCAAGCTGCTGGTGGGCGGTGCCACCGGGGCTGCCCCCGCCCTGGCGGAGGTGCGCCACAAGGGCATCCCGCTGCCGCAGCTGCCCGATGCCCTGGAGCAGCTGCTGGTCGACGAGTTCGCGGCCCGGCGGCGGCCCGGTGCAGGATCGGTGTGACTCTCGCGTCAGGGTGTGTGGAGCCCGCTGTGTACCGCGTCTTGCGGGGCCCTGACCGCTGGCAGGCCCTGCAGCAGTTGCGTCGTGGCGGTCTCGACCGTCCCCTCGACTGGCTGGAGGCCCTGGCCGATCCCGAGGGGGTGTGCGATGGGCCCCTGCTGCGGTTGATCGCCGAGACGGTCGATCCCGACGGCCCCGAGCCCTTGGCGCTGCTGGCCTGGGTGCTGGCGGCCCCCGCGGCCGACTGGGCGGAACCCCTGGCCGCCCTCACTCCCCTGCTGGTGCGGCGGCGCCCTGCCCTGGCGGCGGGTCTGCGGCGGGCCCTCGGCCGCGGCGGCGATGCCCTGCTGCTGCCGCTGCTGGGCAGCCAGCGGGACCCCGCCGATGCGGCGCTGCTGATCGACCGCGCCCGCCGCCCGGGTCCCGCCGACGAGCGGCGGGCCGCCCTGGAGGGCCTGGCCCGTGGTTTCTCGGCCTGGCCGCCGCGCCCCCTGCGGCAGCTGCTGCTGGCGCTGGCCCACGATCTGGATCCGCTCCTGGCGGCCGGGGCGGTGGACCTGCTCGACCGCCTGCCCTGGCCCCTGCTCGGCCTCGACCGTCTCGATGGGGCCCGTCTCGATCCGGCCGTGGCTGCCCGGCTGGCCCGTCGGCGGGCGCGCCGCCGCCCGTCCGATCTGCTGCTGCTGGCCCATGGCCGCGCCGGTGGCCTCGCCCCCGCAGAACTCTCCTCCCTGGCCGACGAGCTGGGCCGGCGCCGGGGGGGGCGGGTGTTCCTGCAGGTGCTCACCGACCCGGACGCCGTGGCCGCCGCTGCCCCGGCCCCCCTCACCCTCGTGCCCCTGTTCCTGCTGCCGGGGGAGCATGTGCGCCACGACGTGGCCGTTGTGGCCGACGCCTGGCGCCGCCGGGGTTGGCCACTGCGGCGGTTGCCTTACCTGGGGGCCTGGCCCGCCTGGCGGCAGGGTCTGGCCCAGGCCCTGGCCGAGCAGCGGGCGCTGGGTCGGGAACCCCTGCTGCTGCACCATCCCCTCAGCGGTCCCCTGGCCTGTCGCCATGGCGCTGCCCTGACGCGACGGCTGGGGGTCCCCTGCCGGCCCTGGGACGGGGCCGAGGCCGAAGGGGCGGCTGCTTACATGGATGGTCAGCCGTCCACGGTGCCCGTGCCCCTGGCCCTGGCGACGAACCGCCTCACCGAGGCCCTGGCCGCCCCCCCCCTGCTGCTGCAGCCCCGATTCCGCAGCCTGCTGCTTGAGCAGTTGCTGCACCTCCCCTGATCCCCCTTCCTTTTCTTCCCACCGCATGAGCAGCGGCATCGTCTATCTGGTCGGGGCGGGCCCCGGCGATCCTGACCTGCTCACCCTGCGGGCCCACCGGCTGCTGCAGCGCTGCGATGCCCTGGTGCACGACGCGCTGGTGCCCCTCGAACTGCTCGAGCTGCTGCCCGAAGGCTGTGCCGTGCATCCGGTCGGCAAGCGCCGGGGTCACCATTCGGTGCCCCAGCCCAGCACCAACGAGCTGCTGGTCGAGCTGGCGGGCCGCCACCGCTGCGTCGTGCGCCTCAAGGGGGGGGATCCGTTCCTGTTCGGCCGCGGCGGAGAAGAGGCGGCCTATCTGGCCAGCCGTGGCATCGCCGTCGAGGTGGTGCCCGGTGTCACCGCCGGCATCGCCGCCCCGGCCTATGCCGGCATCCCCGTGACCCACCGGCGGGCCGGATCGTCGGTGACCTTCGTCACCGGCCACGAAGAGATCGACAAGGACCGGGCCGGGGTCGACTGGCGTGGACTGGCCCGCAGCAGCGATGGGCTGGTGATCTACATGGGCCTGCACAACCTGCGTCGCATCGCCGAGGAGCTGCTGGCGGGCGGACTGGCGGCCGAGACCCCTGCTGCCGTGATCCAGCAGGGCAGCGTCAGCGGCCAGCGGCTGCTGATCGCCCCCCTCGCCGAACTGGCCGATGCGGCCGATGCCCAGCAGATCACCGCACCGGCCATCGTGGTGGTGGGTCAGGTGGTGGCCGAACGGGTCGAGGCCTGTGCGCCGCTGCCGGCGCCGGTCACGATGCCGCAGCCTCTGGGCTGAGGGACGGGAGCTGCCGGGCGGCGGCATAGACCATGTCTCCACCGAGGATGGTGCCGTCGTAGCCCTCGATCCGCACACTGGTGGGCTGGGGCTTCCACCAGCCGTCGCGCAGGCCGGGATGGTCGGGGGCAGAGTCCCGCAGGCCGTCGAGCACCTCCTGGGTGAGCAGGATCGGGCTCGACTCCTCCAAGGAGGTGTTGATCAGGGTCCGTTCAAACCGCTGAAAGTGGCTGTTGCGGTGCTTGAGATAACACGAGTTGGTGCTCTCGAGATCGTCGAGGAAGTCTTCGTAGCTGCGCTCGCGCCACTTCCACTGGGTCGTGCCGGTGGTGACGTGGTGGCTGCCTTCCCGCACCCCCGACTGCGACTGGCTGTGGCTGCGCTGGGCTGCGGCCGCCAGCCGCGCCGCCCGCCGCACGGGGCTGCCGAGCCAGATCAGGCTGTGCAGGCCCTCATCGCCGCTGGCGGGCCGGGGCTGGCAACGGCTGGCGACCACCGCACCGTGGTCGATGCCGATGCCCGCCAGCAACGGCAGGCCGGGCAGATGACGCACCAGCAGGTAGCGGCAGAGGCTGTGCAGCAGGATGGCCGTGTCGGTGGCCTTCTGAAAGCAACCGGAGCGGTCGAACAACACCGAGAGACCGTCGTCGCTGAGGGCACGCAGGTGACCCCCGTACTGGCGGGCACCGGCCGTCAACACCTGCATCACCGCCGCATGCACCTGCGGATAGCGCTCGGGTCCGAGCTGCTCTTCGAGGGCGTCGACATCATGCAGGGTGAGCTGCAGCACGCAGGTCTGCAGCTTCTTGGTGTACTTGCGCCCCTCATCCAGCTGGGCGTGGGTGATGTCCGGATCGTTGATCAACGGCACGTAGGCCGTGTCGAAGCTGCGCAGCTGGAACCCCTCCGCCAGGATCGCGCTCGCCTGCTGATCGAGCAGGGCCAGGATGTGGGAAAGAGCCATGGGGGCCGGTCGCGGAGCGGTGTCGGGCCGGAGCGACCACCAACCTGCGGCGAACCTTACCGCGCGACCGGAAGGGGGTGCCTGCGCCGCTGGACAGAAAAAAGGCGGTGCCATCAGCACCGCCCGCCTGTCCCATGCCCCAACCTTTGCAGGTCGGACCGCCATGATGCGCACGACACCGTGGTGGCACGGTGACTGATGACACCATTTCGATGAGCCGTGTGGGACCCGTCACCGCAGGGGCAGATCGTCAGCCGAACCTGTTGATTCGGTAGCGGATGCGGCGATGGACGCCCGCCCTGCACGGCCTAATGGAGACCACAGGTTCCTTGCTCCGGTCTGCCATGGCCACCGCCCCGATGTTCGAGTTGATTCCCTACGAACGGTTCCGGGATACCCCCTCGGTCCGCTTCTTCGACATCACCGTTCCCACCTCCAATGCCCGCGACCTGGTGATTCACCATGGGCCGGCGATCAGCCCCCCCGATGCCGACGATGGCAGCTGGCAGTTCTATCTGCATCCCCGCCAGGAGGACAACCTGCTGGCCCTGCACGGCGGCCGCACGTTCTACCTCGTGAACCTGGGCTGGAACTACCCCTTCCACATCGTTCGCCTCGAGACCGGCGGCGATATCCTGCGCATTCCGCCGGGCACCTTCCATCGTTCGATCTCAGATCCCGATGGTTCGGTGGTGCTCAACCAGGCCGTGCGCGACCCGGACACCAACGTGGTGCGCGAGTTCCGCGTCTACAACAGCGGCCGCATTCCCCGACTCTTCGCCGTCACCAGCCGCACCGCCCCGCTGCCCAAGCTGCACGGCTGCTGCTGGTGAGATCGGCCGGGGCCCCGCGGGGTCAGGCCCCGGCGGGAGTCAGCTCCTCGGCGTTGATGCGCCACTCCAGAGTGCTGGTGACCCCGCCGGGACCGTGGAAGGTCCCGCTCACCGCCGCCGTCAGTTCGGGATTCGACGAACTGGCCAGGGGGATGTAGCGGTCGTTGATGGGTCCCTGGCCGCTGGGGTCAAACCCCCGCCAGCCGGCCCCGGGCAGGTACACCTCGGCCCAGGCGTGCAGGTCGTAGCGCTGCGGTCGCGGTTCCACCAGGTGATAGCCGCTCACGAATCGGGCCGGAAGGCCGATGCAGCGGCAGCATTCGATCAGCAGCACCGCCAGGTCGCGGCACGATCCCACCCGCTCCCGCAGGGTGCGACCGGCGGGCCAGGGGGGGCCGTGGTAGCGCTGGGTGTAGTTGACCCGCTCCTGGATCATCTCGACCAGCTGCTGCAGAAACGTGAGGCACTGGTGGTCGCTGCCGATGAGCGCCTCCTGGGCCAGGGCCACCGCCGCCGGGTCGTGCTGCCCATTGGGAAGCCAGCCCTGCAGGTTGCTGAGCAGGTCGGCATTGAGCCGGCCGATGGGATACGGCAGCCGTGGACACTGCTCTTCGAGGCAGAGCTGCAGCAGCGGCGGTGGGCGGGTGATCACCTCCGACTCCGACACGATCTCGAAGCGGTCGGTGCTGCCCACGAAGCGGGCCCTCAGGATCTGGTCGCCACCGGCGGCCAGCAGGTCGTATTGATGGCAGGGTTCCGGATTGAAGTGCAGCCTGTGGCTGATCAGCTTCTGGAAGCCGATGGTGCGCGGCATCAGGCAGAAGCGATGGGGACCCAGCTGCACCGGCTTGTCGTAGCTGTAGACGAACCGGTGACTCAGGCGGACGTGCATGACGGCGCAGCAAAGTAACGGGCTTCCAGCTGCCCGTGAAGTTGGTTGAGCTGAATCTGCAGGTCGTCGATCACCTCGTGGAGGCCATTGTTGATCACATCTTCCACCCGGGCGTAGTTCCAGTGGGCGCGCAGGGGACCCAGCAGGTGACTGACGCTGTTGTGCCCCTTGTGCAGCGGCTGCTGTTCGATCTCTTCGAGAGATGTGGCCAGGCCATTGAGGCAGTAGCGCACCGACCGCGGGAAATCGGGGTCAAGCAGCAGGAACCCGGCCACGCCGCTGGGGGTGATCGGTTGCTGGGTGTGCTGCCTGTACATCTGATAGGCGCTGGCGCAGCGCAGCAGGGCGATCCACTGCAGTTCGTCGATGGCCCCGCCGACTGCTTCAGCGCTGGGCAGCAGCAGAAAGTACTTCACATCGAGGATGCGGGCGGTCTTGTCGGCCCGCTCGAGCAGACGGCCCAGGTTGGCGAACTGCCAGCTCAGGTCGCGACGCATGGTCGAATCGGCGATGCCGTAGAGCTGCTGGCAGCCCCGGCGCACCTGCTGCAGCTGCCCAGGCAGTGCCTCCTTCCAGAAGGGCTCCCCAGGCTGCAGGTCGAGGAACAGGGCGTTGAGATCCTCGAAGAATTCGTTGGGGATCACCTCCCGGATCTGGCGCGCGTTCTCCCGGGCGATGGCGATGCAGTTGCGGATCGCGTTGGGGTTGTCTTTCTGGGCCAGCAGGAACTGCACCACCTGTTGGGGCTGCCCTTCGGGATGCAGGCTTTCGAACAGGCTGCGGTCGGCGCAGGCATCGATGAGCGGCAGCCACACCGAAGGGGCGTCGTTGGCCATGTCGAGGGCCACCGACTGGCTCACCTCCAGAAAGCGTGCCAGGTTCTCGGCCCGTTCCACGTACCGGAAGATCCAGTAGAGCTGTTCGGCTACGCGGCTGAGCATGAGACCACCCACGTGTCCTTGCTGCCACCGCCCTGGGATGAGTTCACCACCAGGGAACCCCGCTTGAGGGCCACCCGGGTGAGGCCGCCGGGGGTGACCCAGGTCTCGCGGCCCCGCAGGATGTAGGGCCGCAGGTCCACATGGCACGGGTAGAGCTCACCGTCGCTGAGGGAGGGGACTGTCGACAGTTCGAGGGTGGGCTGGGCGATGTAATTGCGGGGGTTGGCCTCGATCAATCCGCGGAAGGTCTCGATCTGAGCCGCATCCGCCTGGGGGCCGATGAGCATGCCGTACCCACCGGCTTCCGACACCGCCTTGACCACCAGCTCAGGCAGATGTTCGAGCACGTAGCGACGGTCGTCGTCTCGGGAGCAGAGGTAGGTGGCCACGTTCGGGATGATCGGTTCTTCGCCGAGGTAGTACCTGATCATCTCGGGCACGTAGGCATAGATGAGCTTGTCATCGGCAACGCCGGTGCCCGGGGCGTTGGCGATCGCCACTTCGCCCTGGGCGAAGCAGCGCATCAGTCCTTTCACCCCCAGCATCGAATCCCGGCGGAAGCAGTCGGGATCGATGAAATCATCATCGATGCGGCGGTAGATCACATCGACCCGCTCAAGGCCGACGGTGCTGCGCATCCAGACCTTGCCGCCTTCGCAGACAAGGTCGGAGCCCTCGACCAGCTGAATGCCCATCAGCCGGGCCAGGTAGCTGTGCTCGAAGTAGGCGCTGTTGTAGACCCCGGGGGTGAGCAGCACCACCCGCGGTGAGGAGGTCCATGGGGCCATCTCCTGCAGGGTCTGCAGCAGCTGCGAGGCGTAGTCATCGATCGGTGTGACCCGCTGGCTGTGGAACAGGTCGCCGAAGAGCTGTTTCATCACACGGCGGTTCTCGAGGAAGTACGCCACCCCCGACGGGCAGCGCAGGTTGTCTTCCAGCACCCGCCAGGTGCCCTCGCCGTCGCGGATCAGGTCGAGCCCCGAGATGTGGCACCAGCGGTTGAGGGGTGGCACCTGCCCGAGCATCTGCGGCCGCCATCCCTGGCTGCTGAGCACGTCCTCCCGGGGGATGACGCCATCCTGCAGGATCTTCTGGTCGCCGTAGACGTCGGCCAGAAAGCGATCAATGGCCTCGAGCCGCTGCACGAGGCCGGCATCGAGGCGCTGCCACTCATCGTGGTCGATCAGTCGCGGCAGCGGGTCGAAGGGCAGGATGCGTTCACTGGCTTCGGCCTCGCCGTTGTAGAGGCGGAACGTGGCGCCGAGGCGCTTGAGCAGCTGCTCGGCGGCGCGGTGGTTGTGGTTGAGCCGGTGGAGACCCAGGGCCCCCAGCTGGTCCATCAGGGCCCCCATGGCCCGGCGGGGGGTGTGGCTGGGGCTCATGTATTCGTCAAACCCCGCACTGGGGGCGTAGGACTCGAACATGGGCCGCGACTCGCTGCGGGAATGGTCCTCAATCGGGGGGGCTGCTGAGTGTGACGTTCGTTACAGAATGCTCGGCTGGGCCACCGTTGCGGGCGCTGTGTAGTAATTGCTACGCGAAGCGGTGGGGTCCGCCGGGCATGATCTCGCCCATCCCAGGGGTGTCACCGTGATGGACGAAGGTGTTGACGGGGTGGCGACGGTCGCCCGATTCCAGCCTGTTCGGGTGCGTCATCGCCAGCCCGCCGGCGTCTTCGCCGAACCCCTGGTCTGCTATCAGCAGCTGCAGCAGGACCAGGGCCAGGGGGGAGGCCCCATTGCTGCCTCCAGGCTGACCCAGCTGTCGCTGACCGAGGAGATCACCTGGATCTGAATTGCCGGAACTGGCGCAGGCAGTAACGGCAGCCCCCCATCGTCTCGAGGTGGCGTTCGGGGGTGATGACGATCTCGGCCACCGGATGTTCGCGGCAGCGGATGCGGATCGGTGAACGAAAGCTGCGGTAAACGATGCCGCTGTAGTCGTAGCGCTCCCCGAACCGGGAGCGGGCCCTGGCCAGAAAGGTCTCGACGTCGATGCGGCTGCCCATGGCGGTTGCGGGGGCCCGTGGGGCTCAGAGCAGTTGGTAGAGCTGGGCCATCGGCAGCATCGTCGCCGGCTCGCAGGTCAGCAGAGTGTCGTCGGCGAACACTTCGTAGGTCTCCGGATCCACCGAGATGCGCGGTCGAGCCGTGTTCAGGCGCATGGCCTCCTTGCCGATGTCGCGGGTGTTGACCACCGGCACACACGGTCGCCGCAGCCCCAGGCGCCGGGGCAGGTCGGCATCGAGGGCGGCCTGGGAGAGGAAGGTGAGGCAGCTGGGGGCCAGGGCCGCTCCGAAGGTGGCGAACATCGGCCGGCCATGCACCGGTCCCGGCGTCGGAATCGAGGCGTTGGCATCGCCCATCTGGGCCCAGGCGATGCTGCCGGCCTTGAGCACCAGCTGTGGTCGCACGCCGAAGAAGCCCGGCTTCCAGAGCACCAGGTCGGCCAGCTTGCCCACCTCGATGGACCCCACCTGGCCGTCGATGCCGTGGGCGATGGCCGGGTTGATGGTGACTTTGGCGATGTAGCGCTTCAGGCGTGCGTTGTCGTGGCGCCCGCCTGCCGCCGCATCCTCGGGGAGCGGGCCACGCTGCACCTTCATCTTGTGGGCTGTCTGGAAGGTGCGGGTGATCACCTCGCCGACCCGGCCCATCGCCTGGGAATCGCTGGCGATGATGCTGAAGGCGCCCAGGTCGTGGAGGATATCCTCCGCGGCGATGGTTTCGCGGCGGATCCGGGATTCGGCGAAGGCCACATCCTCGGGAATCGCCGCATCCAGGTGGTGGCACACCATCAGCATGTCGAGGTGTTCCTCGAGGGTGTTGCGGGTGTAAGGCCGGGTGGGGTTGGTCGACGAGGGCAGCACGTTGGCCTCGCCGCAGATGCGGATGATGTCGGGGGCATGGCCGCCGCCGGCCCCTTCGGTGTGGAAGGTGTGGATGGTGCGGCCGTTGATCGCCCGGATGGTGTCCTCGACGAAACCGGCCTCATTGAGGGTGTCGGTGTGGATGCAGACCTGCACGTCGAACCGGTCGGCCACCGACAGGCAGGCGTCGATGGCCGCCGGGGTGGTGCCCCAGTCTTCGTGCAGCTTGAGGCCGCAGGCACCGGCCACGATCTGCTCCTCCAGGGCGGCGGCGGTGCTGGCGTTGCCCTTGCCGAAGAAGCCGAGGTTCACCGGCAGGCCCTCGGCGGCCTGCAGCATCCGGGCCAGGTGGAAGGCGCCGGGGGTGCAGGTGGTGGCGTTCGTACCGGTGGCGGGGCCGGTGCCGCCCCCCAGCAGGGTGGTGGTGCCGGCGGCCAGGGCCGTTTCCACCTGCTGCGGACAGATGAAGTGGATGTGGGTGTCAATGGCGCCGGCGGTCAGGATGTGGCCCTCGCCGGCGATCGCCTCGGTGCCGGGGCCGATCACCACCGTCACGTCGTCGCTGATGTCGGGGTTGCCGGCCTTGCCGATGGCACAGATGCGTCCGTCGCGCAGGCCCACGTCGGCCTTGACGATGCCCCACCAGTCGAGGATGAGGGCATTGGTGATGACGGTGTCGACGGCGCCGTCGGCCCGCGATGTCTGACCCTGGCCCATGCCGTCGCGGATCACCTTGCCACCGCCGAACTTCACCTCATCGCCGTAGCGGGTGAAGTCCTTCTCGACCTCGAGAATCAGGTCGGTGTCGGCGAGCCGCAGGCGGTCACCGGTGGTGGGTCCATAGGTCTCGGCGTAGGCCCGCCGGTCCATCGGGTAGGCCATCAGTGCACCTCCGCCGTGCTGGCGCCGCCGTCGAGGGCGCCGTTGATCTCTCCCCGGAAGCCCACCACCCGGCGGGCACCGGTGAAGGGCACCAGCCGCACCTCGCGGGCATCGCCGGGTTCGAAGCGGATGGCGGTGCCGGCCGGAATGTCGAGGCGCTGGCCCCGGGTGGCGGACCGATCGAACACCAGCGCCCCGTTGGCCTCCATGAAATGGAAGTGGGAGCCCACCTGCACGGGGCGGTCGCCGCTGTTGGCAACGTGGACCACCGTCACCGGCAGGCCGGCATTGAGCGTGATCGTGCCGGGCTCGGGCAGCAGTTCGCCGGGGATGGGGGGGGCCATGGGGAACGCGCGTGCCGCCGGGAGGGTCACGCCGAATGGAGTGTTGACTCTCGCAAATCCCCTGCCTGTGCTGCTGTTCGGCCCGAACCGGCCGGAACCCTGGGCCGTCAGCGGATCGGCTGGTGCAGGGTCACCAGCTTGGTGCCGTCGGGGAAGGTGGCTTCGATCTGCACCTCATCCACCAGCTCGGGCACGCCCTCCATCACCTGATCACGCCGCAGCCAGGTGCTGCCCACCTCCATCAGTTCGGCGACCGTGCGGCCATCGCGGGCCCCCTCCAGCACCTGAAAGCTGAGCCAGGCCACCGTTTCGGGATGGTTGAGCTTCAGACCCCGCTGCAGCCGCCGCTCCGCCAGCAGGGCGGCGGTCACGATCAGCAGTTTGTCCTTCTCCTGGGGCGAGAGGTGCATGGCCGGCGGGCATCCCGTTCCACTCAAGCAGCCCCGTCGCGGCCCGGTCCACCCTGGGGCCAGGGGCCAGGGTCCAGGGGCTGGTGGCTCACGGTTGCCGCTCCGGGTGCCACTTGATGTTGCAGCCGATTGACGGCAGCTGCTCGGCGGCCACCACCCCGCCCGCCAGCACAGCAGTCACGGCGGCGCGCAGGTCGCGGCCGTCGACGGGCCGATCGTTTCCGGGCCGGCTGTCGTCGAGCTGGCCGCGGTAGGCCAGCCGGTGGTCGGCATCGAACAGGTAGAGGTCGGGGGTGCAGGCGGCGCCGAAGGCCCGGGCCACCGTCTGGTCAGCGTCGTGCAGATACGGGAAGGACCAGCCGCAGGCGGCGGCCTGGGCCCGCATGCCCTCCGGACCGTCCTGGGGATGGGTCAGCACGCTGTTGCTGCCGATGGCGATGATCGCCACCCGATCGGCCAGATCGAACCCGAGCCGCGACAGCTCGGGTTCGACGTGCTTCACGAAGGGACAGTGAACGGAGATGAACAGCACCAGCACGGGCCGACCGGCCAGGGCATCGGCCTGCAGCGGCCCGCCGCAGACGGGCGTGAGACCGGCCTGCATCGCCGCCAGGGGCAGGGGGGTGCCCAGGGGCAGCATCGTTGAGGCGGTGAGGGCCATGGATTTCAGGCGAAGCAGGGGCGTGTGGCCATCCCGGAACCGGTGCCGTCAGGACCCCGGCAGAAGCCGCAGGGCCAGCCCCACCATGGCGCAGAGCGCCAGCACCGGCACGACACCTACGCGGAAGCGGATCAGGGCCACGCTCGCCGCCACCGTGATCAGGGCGGCGACGGCATCGATGCCGCCGCCGAACCCCCGGGGCCACAGCACATGCCCGGCGAAGAACAGGGCCAGGTTGAGGATCACCCCCACAACGGCGGCGGTGATCGCCGTCAGCGGCGCCGTGAACGACACCTCGCCGTGGGTGCGTTCGACCAGGGGGCCACCGGCCAGGATGAACACGAAGGACGGCAGGAAGGTGAACCACGTCACCACCACCGCCGCCAGGGCTCCGGCCAGGGCGGCGGCATCGGCGCCGAAGAAGGCCTTGCCGTAGCCCCCCACGAAGCCGACGAACGCCACCACCATGATCAGCGGCCCCGGGGTGGTCTCGCCCAGGGCGAGACCGTCGATCATCTGGCTCGCCGTGAGCCAGCCGTGGTGCTGCACGGCGCCCTCGACCACGTAGGGCAGCACGGCGTAGGCGCCGCCGAAGGTGAGCAGGGCGGCCTTGCTGAAGAACAGGCCCATCTGGGGGAGGGGGTGGCCGGCGCCGAAGACCAGGGTCAGCACCCCCATGGGCAGCAGCCACAGCAGGCCACCGACGGTCAGCACCGACAGCAGCCGCCCCCAGCGGAAGCGGGTGTGTTCGGGCGGGGGTGTGGTGTCGTCGATCACGGCGGGGCCGAAGCTCTCGTCGGTGCTGCCGTGGCGGCCGCCGGCCGTGAAGGCGTCTGGGTTGAGGCGACCGCCCACTAGGCCCGCCAGGGCGGCCGCGGCGATGATCGCCGGAAACGGCACCCACCCGACGACGCTGGCCACGAACGAGGCGGCGGCAATGGCCCAGAGCCAGGGATGGCGCAGGGTGCGACCGCCGATGCGCAGGGCGGCGTGCAGCACGATCGCCGTCACCGCCGGTTTGATCCCGTAGAACAGGCCCGCCACCACGGTGGTGGTGCCGAAGCTCACGTACAGCCACGACAGGCCGATCAGGATCAGCAGCGACGGCAGCACGAACAGGGAGCCGGCGATCAGCCCCCCCCAGGTGCGGTGCATCAGCCAACCGATGTAAGTGGCCAGCTGCTGCGCTTCGGGGCCCGGCAGCACCATGCAGTAGTTGAGGGCATGCAGGAAGCGCCGTTCCGAGATCCAGCGGCGCCGCTCCACCAGCTCCTGATGCATCACGGCGATCTGGCCCGCGGGCCCGCCGAAGCTGATGAACCCGAGCCGCATCCAGAAGGCCAGGGCCTGGCGGAAGGGGATGGCGTCGGCTGCCGTCACGGGGGAGCTTCCTGGATTCGCTGCATCATCGCCAGTCCCGGCCCCCGGTCTGGAGCACCTAGGCTGCCCCCATGCCGGACGGGTCCGCCCTTTCTGCCTGACCCGCCGCCGCTGTTCGTCTGACCCTCACCTCTGCCCCGGCCGCGCCGCGCCGGGCCGACTTCCACCTCAAACCATTCCTGACGCGGAGCGATCGAATCGCGGCCTGGCAGGTGGTCAACACCCTCGTGCCCTTCGCACTGCTCTGGGTGATCAACCTGTGGTGCCTCGACCACCGGCCCTGGCTGCTGCCGCCGTTGCTGCTGCTCCAGGTGCTGTTTCTGGCGCGCTGCTTCTCGCTGATGCACGACTGCGGCCACGGGTCGCTCTTCCGTGGCCGCCGTGCCAACCGCTGGGTCGGGTTCGTCTTCGGCATCGTGGCCGGCATCCCCCAGCTGCCCTGGTCCCGGGGCCATGCCTTTCACCACCGGCACAACGGCGACTGGCAGAAGTACCAGGGTCCTTCGGCCCTGATCAGCACCGAGGCCTTCGCCGGGCTCAGCCCCGGCCGCCGACGCCTCTACAGCTTGTTGCGCCATCCGCTGATGCTGTTTCCCGGCGGCTTCTTCTATCTCGTGATCAAGCCCCGGCTGGCCCTGCTGCTGGGCCTGGCCGATTGGCTGGCCGCCACGATCCGCCGCACGCCCCACCGCAGCCGCCATTGGCACAGCCCCGCCGAAGGGCGGGATCTGGCCCTGAACAACGTCGCCGTGCTGGCGGTGTGGCTGCTGATGGGGTGGCTGGTGGGTGTGGGGCATTTCTGGAGCCTTTACGCCCCGCTGATGACCGTTGCCGCCGCCCTCTTCATCTGTGTGTTCTTCGTGCAGCACAACTTCCCTGATTCCTATGCCCACCGCACCGCCGGCTGGAGCCCCATGGCCGGGGTGCTGGAAGGCACCAGCGACCTTGACCTGCCGCCGCTGCTGCACTGGTTCACCGCCGACATCGGCTGCCATGCCATGCACCACCTGTGCGACGCCATTCCCAACTACCGCCTGCGGGCGGCCCATGAGCGCAACGCCGCCCTGCTGACGGGGGTGCGGCGGCTGCGGCTGGCCGACATCCCCGGCTGCTTCCGCTACATCCTCTGGGATCCCACCGCCGGCCGTCTGGCCACCATCGCGGCTCAGCCTCCGGCCAGCCTCCAGACCAGCGGTTCGGCCTGACGCCAGTAGCGCGAAAAGCGGCGCAGGTCGGGAGCCGTGGGGCCGCTGTCGGGCAGATCAACGAAGGCCTCGGGTTCCAGCGCCTGCACCGGCAGTGTCTGCGCCAGTTCGCGACCGATGGCCTCGACCCGCCCATCCACCGCCCGGCTGGTGACGATGCCGTCGGCCCCGGCCGCCGCCGCCGCCGCCAGCAGGGTGGGCACCTCCTCCCCCTCCAGCACGGTCACCGGCAGCTCCGCCAGGCAGTCGCGCAGGAACCGCCGACGCCCTTCCGCCAAGGGCACCCCTCCGCCCGTGCCAGGAGGATCGGTGCTGGCCACGAACACCGCCGCAGCTCCGGGGTGGGCCCTGAGGGCCGGGTTGGCGGGGCCCAGGGCCTCGGCATGCACCCAGAGCAGCGGTCGCTGGGGGGGGCGGTCCGGGGTGTCCCCGGCGCGGGTGGTGCGATCGGTGTCCAGCGAGGGCCCCCGGGTAGCGGGGGGCCGAAAGAGGCGTTCCTGCAGCTGCTCGTAGCTGGCCTCGAAGGGGCAGCCGCGGTGGTTGAGCGGGCAGCCGCCGCAATGGCGGCCAGCGCCGTAGCGCTCGAGGTTGCCGCGGTTGAAGATGTAGGGCTTGTGGCTGAAGCTGCTGGCCACCCACTGCCAGCTCAGGTTGTTGCTGGCCGGATCGCCATCGAGCAGGTGCTGCAGAAACCAGCGCGCCCCTGCCTGCCAGCGCACCCGTCGCCAGTGCACCAAGTAGCCCGCCAGCCACATCCGCGCGTGGTTGTGCAGCCAGCCCGTCTGCAGCAGCTCGCCGGCGAAGGCATCGATGCAGGCCAGGCCCGTGGCGGCAGCCCCCACGTCGGCCGGCAGTGCCGGCGCGTAGGACTCCGGGTCGTGGCCGGTCTTGAGGAGCTCACGGTCGTGCCAGATGCCCTCGCCCAGCTGCCGCCCCAGCCGCTGCCAGTAGTCGCGCCAGCCCAGTTCGGCGATCAGCCGCTCACCGGCCCGCCGCCGCTGCGCGGTGGTCTCGAGCGGCCCCAGGCGTGCGAACACCGCATCGCGCACCTCGGCCAGCGTGAGCACCCCATGGCGGATGTAGGGCGACAGCCGCGTCACCGCCCCGTCGAGGTGGTTGCGGCTGCTGCCGTAGCGGGCCGGATCGATGGCCTCCAGCCGTTGCTCCGCGGCCTGGCGCCCCCCCGGCCAGGCGCTCATGGCTCCTCCTGCAGCGGCCACTCCCGCAGGGGCTCGGGCGCCGCCAGCCCCCGCAGCCGCCGCGACTGCGCCCAAAGGCGTCGGAACCAGCGACGGGCCTCCTGGCTGGAGGGGCCGCGGTAGCGGGCAATCAGGCCCTGTTCCAGCGCCCCCACAGCGCCCTGCCCCTGGAGGCGGCCGGCGTCGCGGCGGCCCTCGTCCAGCACCGCCTGCAGGTCCGTCGCCGGCAGCGGGGCCGGAGCCGCCCACACCAGGCTCGCGAACACCGGTTGTCCCGCCAGGCCGTGCTCGTCGTCGAGGCTGTCGCCATCGATCTGCAGCCGTTCCACCAGTTCCAGCCGCTCGCCCCGGCGCAGCTCGAGCCGGTTGCGCCAGCAGCCGTCGCCCAGGGTTTCGCCCCGGGCCGTGCGGCCCAGCCGCACCACATCGATGCCGAGCCACGAGGCATCGGCCGCCAGCTGCAGCCGCTGCACCTGCTCGAACAGCCCCCCGGCGAAGACGACGGTCTCCTGGGGCAGCCATTCCAGGTCGGCGCCGGGCCCCAGCTCAACCTCCAGGGTCAGCTGCGCCCAGCGCCCGTCCGGCTGCAGCCGCGAGCGGCCGCGGCTGCCGTACACCTTCTGGGCCGCCACCGAGGTCAGCAGCGCCCGGCTGCCGGCGTCGAGTTCCGCCGAGATCGCCAGCCCATCGCCCCCCACCAGCCCGCCGGCGGTGTGCAGCACGGGGAGGCGGCAGCGGCCGTCGACCCCGGGCTGGCACCGCTGCAGCCGCAGCGGTGCCGTGGCGCCCCCCTGCAGGGTCGTGGCGCCGCTGGCCCCGTCGCGACGGAACCGCAGCCGTGCCGTGGCGCACCAGCCGTCCATGGCCCCATGCTGCAGCAGCGCGCCATCGTGGACCGCATGGATGATCCCCAGCCCCTGCTGCTGAGCCACCGGCGACCGGCCTCGGCCGATGCGGTTCTGCCTGAGCTGGCCCTCACCGCGGCCGAACGGCGCCAGCTGCGGGGCCGTCGCCACACCCGCTGCGGTCGGCCGTTGCTGTTGCAGCTGCCCCGCGGCAAGGCCCTGCGGCCCGGCGATGGGCTTGCCGCCATCGCCGAGGGCCCGCCGCTGGTGCGGGTGGTGGCCGCCGAGGAGGAGCTGCTGCGGCTGCAGTCCGACGACCCCTTGGCCCTGCTGCAGGCGGCCTACCACCTGGGCAACCGCCATGTGGCCCTGCAGATCCTCCCCGGCGAACTGCGGCTGCTGGCCGATCCGGTGCTCGAGCGGTTGCTGCGGGACCGGGGCCTGGCCCCCGATGCGCTGCGGGCGCCGTTCGACCCCGAGGTCGGTGCCTACGACGATCCCGGCGCCGCCCACCACCATGACCACTGACTTGCGGGGCCTTGAACGCCTGCGCCTGCTGCAGCTGGCCAGCCCGGCCCTGCCCGTGGGGGCGTTCTCGTATTCCGAAGGGCTGGAGGTGCTGATCCAGGGCGGTCGCCTGCGGGGGGCCGACGACCTGGAGGCCTGGCTGCGGGCCGAGCTGCGCCGCGGCCTGCTGCCCCTGGAGGGGGCGGCCCTGCGGCCGCTGGCCGCGGCCCTCGACTGCTGGCGGCAACAACCGGGTCCGGAGGCGGAACGGGCGGTGCGCGATCTCGACGACTGGTTGCTGCTGCAGCGGGAGGCGTCGGAGCTGCGGGCCCAGCAGCGCCAGATGGGCCGCTCACTGCTGCAGCTGCTGGCCGGCCTCGGCTGGCCCCTGCCCGGTGGGGCCCTCGACCTGGCCTGGCCCGCCGCCTGGGCGTGGGCCGGCCTCTGCGGGCAGCTGACGCCCCTCGCCAGCCTTGAGGGTTACCTGTCTTGCTGGCTGGCCAATCAGCTCAGTGCCGCCGTGCGCCTGCTGCCCCTGGGCCCCAGCGAGGCCCAGCGGCTGCAGTGGCAGCTGGCACCGCTGCTGGCCGAGCGGGCCGAGGAGCTGCTGGCGGCCGATCCCCAGGACCTGTGGAGCGGAGGCATCGGTGCCGGTCTGGCCCAGCTGGGCCATGGCGGCCTCTACTCGCGCCTGTTCCGCAGCTGACGCCTCAGGCCAGATGCAGGGCAGGCAGCAGCCGGGCCAGGCCGCCGGGTTGCAGGCCCAGGCGCCAGCTGAAGCCCACCACCTCGAGTCCCACCACCAGCACCAGGCTGCGGAAGATCCACTGGGTGGCCTGGGGGCCGAGGGCCAGCTGGGCCGCGATCCAGGCGCCGGCCATGCTCGAGAGCGCCAGGGGGAGGGCCCAGAGCCAGTCGACCGAGCCCCGCAGGCCGAACACGGCCAGGGCCACGAGGCTTGAACTCAGCCGCACGAAACACTTGAGGATGTTGGCGGTCTTCAGGGGCAGCCGGCCCGCCAGCACCAGCACCAGCAGGGTCATCACCCCCGACCCCAGCGAGATGAAACCGGCCCACAGGCCGGTGAGAGCCATCAGCAGGTGGAACACCGGTCCCAGCCGCAGGGTCTCCAGGTCCACCGACCGGTCTTCCAGAAGCCGGCCGGGCTGGGTGATGAGCGTGGCCAGCACGAACAGCAGGGACACCGCCACCGCCAGGGTGATCCAGGTGTCACTGACGGCGGTGGCGGCCAGGGAGCCCACGCTGGCGCCCAGCACCATCGGTGCCGTGGCCCGCAGGGTGAGACCCCAGGGAATGGCGCCGGCCTGCTGGAAACGCCAGGTGGCGGTGGCCAGCCCGGCCACGGCCGCCAGCCGGTTGGTGCCGTTGGCTACCGCCGGTTCGAGGCCCATGGCGATCATGCCGGGCAGGGTCACGGTGGCGCCGCTGGCGGCGATGGTGTTGATGAAGCCGCCCGCGAGGCCGCAACCGATCAGCAGCAGCAGGATCCAGGGGTCGATGGGGACCGCACGGCGGAGACTCCCACGCTAGACAGTGACAGCCGTCCCACCAGGGGAGCAGCATGAGCCGACTGCGGGTGGGGGTGGCCGGGCCGGTGGGGTCGGGCAAGACGGCCCTGGTGGAGGTGCTCTGCCGCCGGCTGCGGGACCGCCTGGACCTGGCCGTCGTCACCAACGACATCTACACCCAGGAAGACGCCCAGTTCCTCACCCGCGTCGGGGCCCTCCCCCCCGACCGCATCCGCGGGGTCGAGACCGGCGGCTGCCCGCATACGGCCATCCGGGAGGACTGCTCGATCAACCGGGCGGCGGTGGAGGATCTCGAGAGCCGCTTCCCTGCGCTCGACCTGGTGTTCGTCGAGAGCGGCGGCGACAACCTGGCCGCCAGCTTCAGTCCCGAGCTGGTGGACCTCTGCATTTATGTGATCGATGTCGCCGCCGGCGACAAGATCCCGCGCAAGGGGGGGCCGGGCATCACCCGCTCCGATCTGCTGGTGATCAACAAGATCGACCTCGCGCCGCTGGTGGGCGCCAGCCTGGAGGTGATGGAGCGCGACACCCGGCGGCAGCGGGGCGAGCGCCCCTGGTGCTTCACCGATCTGCGCGCCGGCACCGGCCTGGCCACGGTCGAGCGGTTCCTGCTCGAGCAGCTCCCCCCCGCCTGATCCCGAAGTCGGTCCTCACCCTCGGTCGAAGGTCGCCGTTGCTACAGGCTGGGGTCCCGTTCCCCCATACCTTCCCGGTGTCCGCTATCAGCGGCCGACACCCTGCAGCTTCCCCATGGCGAACGCCCCCTCTCAACCGCTCTTCCGTGTGCTGTCCGGAGCAGCGGCCCTGGCCACCACCTTGTCCCTGGTCGCCTGCGGCGGCGGTGGTGGCGAAACCGGCGGTGCCGGTGGTGGTTTCGACGGCGAGGTGAAGGTCGGCATCCTGCACTCCCGCAGCGGCACCATGGCCATCTCCGAGAACACGGTGGCCGAAGCCGAGCTGATGGCCATC
>JBMOIF010000038.1:0-21826 GCA_049317465.1 Prochlorococcaceae cyanobacterium
CCTTGGCCATCTTCAGGAACAGCAGATAGGTGAGCTCCGTCACGTACTGGTGATAGGTCACCCCGTCGTCCTTGAGGACGTTGCAGAGGTTCCAGAGCTTGCCGACGATGTCGTGCGTGCTGCTGCCTGCCATCAGAGCCAGTCCCCTTGCTGCGCAGCACCGGCCTGCCGTTTGCTCTCCGATCTCACCGGGTCACCGCGCGCACCTGGGCCCATTGTCGTGGATCGGCACGGTCTGTCAGGCCCCCCAGAGCTCTGCCAGATCCAGCCGCAGGCCCGGCAACTCCGGGTCCCCGCTGAGCGCCGCCACCCCGTCAAGCTGTTGTGGCTCACCACTGGCGTGCCAGACCTCCACACGGCGGGTTTCGGGCAGCAGCAGCCACCCCAGCAGCGCACCGTTGGCTTGGTAGGCGGCCATCTTGCGCCGCAGCACTGGCAGTCGATCCGATGGGCTGGCCAGCTCCACCACCAGATCGGGGCAGAGGGGTGGAAAGCCCTGGCGCTCGGCCGGGGTCAAGGCCTGCCAGCGCTCCAGCCGCACCGCACTGCCATCCGGGCTCAGCACGGAGCCATCGGGCAGCAGGAAACCGGTGGAGCTGTCGAACA
Source organism: Prochlorococcaceae cyanobacterium (assembly GCA_049317465.1). Lineage (GTDB taxonomy): Bacteria > Cyanobacteriota > Cyanobacteriia > PCC-6307 > Cyanobiaceae > CAIQIA01. Next base: position 607 of record JBMOIF010000038.1, read on the forward strand.
CGCACCAGCCCGGCTGGCTTCGGGCCCACAGACCCAGCTGAACAGCCAGCTGGTTGTTGCGCCGTCCGGTTTCGCCGCCCGCAGGGGTCATCTCGATCAAATGCCCGTCGGCCGCCAGCTCCAGCACCGCCTCCGGATTCGCCGCACAGAGCTCAGCGAACTGGGGCGGCGTGAGCCGCAGCGCGTCGCTGAGTTGGCGGGGCAGGGTGAGCATGGCCCTGCGGAGGCGTAGGGGCTGCCTCAGATTTTAGGCCGACTTCAAGCGGCCGCCTCCCACACGGCCTCCTGGAAACGGTGCAGCACCGCCTCCAGCTCTCCCCCGAACAGCTTGTTCAACCGAAGCCAGCCGCCCCCCTCGCGGCGGAACAGCAGGGCGTCGTCATCGAGGGCTTCGCGGTCCACGATCGTGATCGCCTTGGTCTGGTTGGCGATGCGTTGCAGCCACTGGCGTTGGGGCGTGGTCCAGGCCCGCGAGGCCAGGATGCGCTGCAGGGCTTTCTCCACGCGCTGCTCGTAGGGCACCAGCGGATCGCCCAGGGCCGCCTGGCGGATGTAACCCATGATCGAGGCGGCCAGGTCTTGGTTGGTGGTCTCCCGCCAGGCGGTGCCCAGGGTGGCCTCGTTGTAACCCCGCTGATCCAGCGCCAGCCTCAGCTCCCGCAGGTCCTTGCGGGTGAGTTCCCAGGGCCGCTGCAGCACGGTGGTGAGCGCCGGCAGGTCATTACCGGGATCGCGCACGAAGGCGGTGAAGCCTTCCAGGTAGTCCTCCGGGCGGGTGGCGTCGCCATAGCCCCGCTCGATCGAGCGCAGGGTGTCGTCGTGCTCCGAGAGGAACTGGGGCTGGGCCGGTCCTTCCCACTTCGCATCCAGCAGCTGCCCCAGGCCGGCAATCGTGCCCAGCCAGCGGCGGGCTTCCACCATCGGCAGCTGCTGCAGCCGCGTGATGAAATCCGCAGGCTCCTCCCCGGTGAGCTGCCGGAACTCGGCCTCAGCGTTCTCGCTCAGGTGCCGTTGCTTGCGGCGCAGCTTGGCGATCAGCTGTTCGCGTACCAGTTCACTGTCTGCTCCCTCGGTGGCATTCAGCTCGCTGATCAGCTGGCTGAAACTGACCTTGGGATTCACCACCACCGGCTGCATCTGGGTGAAGCGCTGCAGGGCGTTGTAGATGCCCACCGCATCGAAGATGCGAAAGCTGTCTTTGCCGATCGCTTCACAGAGACGGGTGGCACGGCCCCTCATCTGGTCGTAGAGAATGCGGCTGTTCATCCGGCGCAGGAACACGATGTTGCAGATCGACGGCACGTCAACGCCGGTGCTGAGCAGATCCACCGTGACGGCCACATTGGGGAAGGCCTCGTTCTTGTAGCGGCGGATCAGTTCCTTCGGTTTGTCGCTGGCCCCGGTGATCTTGGCCACGGCGCCATCGTCCACACCGTCGTAGCGCTCCCGGAAGGCTTCCTTCAGCAGCAGCACCACCAGATCGGCATGGGCATCGGTGGCACAGAAGATCAGTGTTTTCTGCGGCGACAGGGGATCCAGCTCATTGGCCAGCACCTCACACACCACTCTGTTGAAGGCCTCGGTGATCACCTGGCGGTTGAACGCCTCCACCTCAAAGCGCAGCTCATCGGGTGTGGTGAACAGCTCGATCTGGGCCGTGCGCGGATCGTAGGTCTTCACCTCCGCTCCGGCCGTCCAGCGGATGCCTTCACTGGAAAGCTCCGTGGAAATCAGCAGGGGTGGTTCGTGGTCCACCAGATAGCCATCCACCACGGCCTCGCGATAGCTATACACGAACACCGGCTGGCCGAAGATCTCCACCGTGTGCAACGCCGGAGTGGCTGTAAGGCCAATCTTCACGGCATCAAACAGCTCCAGCACCCGCCGATACTTCGACACGTAGTCGTTGAAATCCCGGAACCCCAGCTCCCGCTCACTCAGCTCCCGATCCAGCAGGTAGCCCCGGTGGCATTCGTCCACCACGATCAGGTCGTAGGTGTCCACGGTGGGTTTCTCGTCATCGCTGCCCAGCAGCAGGCGCTGCACCATCGCCTGCACGGTGGCGATCTGCACCCGTGTGTCGGATTCCGGTTCCCGCTCCCCCAGTTCCTTGATGCCGTAGATGTCGGCGAAGCTCTGCAGGCTCTCCATCCGGGTTTCCTTGAAGGCATCGGCGGCCTGGGTGCCGAGTTCGGAGCGGTCCACCAGAAACAGCACCCGGCGGAAACGGCCGGTCTTGAGCAGGCGGTAGATCAGGGCCACACAGGTCTTGGTCTTGCCGGTGCCCGTGGCCATCGCCAGCAGGATCTCCCGCTGCCCGGCGCCGATCGCAGCCTCGGCGGCCTCAATCGCGCCCCGCTGGTAGGGGCGCAGGGGAAAGCCATAGCTGAACCCCTCGCGCCGCAGCTGCTCCTGGGCCTGGGCCACGTCCTGCCGCGCCAGAGTCTGGAGCCCTTCCGGTGAATACCAGCCATCCAGGGGGCCGGCAAGGTTCTCACTACGGCGCAGATCCCGGAACCAGATGCCGCTACGGGTGCGCAGCTGGCGCAGGTAGGGCCGGCCATTGCTGGAGAAGGCAAAGGGGATGCGGTACTCCCCGCCAGGGCCCCAGCCTTCGCTGCTCAGCTCGATTCCCTCAGATGGCTGGAAGTCGCGGCAGTAGCGCTGGGCCTGGGGAAGCACGCCCGCCACATCCTTGTGGGCCCGCTTGGCTTCCACGGCAGCGATGGGGGTGAGCCCCACGAACAGCACGTAGTCGGCCGGGCCGCTGCTGGTGGGCCATTCGGCGATGGCCAGGTTGCGGTTCTTCTGCGGGCGGGCTCCTGCGGCGTAGCGAAGAGCCTGGGTGTCGGCCTCCCAGCCGGCCTGCCGCAACTGCTCATCGATCAGCTGGCGGGTGGCGGCCTCATCCAGCTCGATGGCCGCGGCGGCTTTGCGGGACGCCTGCCGCAGGCCTGAGGCCACGGCTGCCGGTTGCTGAGCGGCAGCGTTCTGAAGGTCCTGCAGCTGGGCTGCGAGGGCTGCCTTGTCGGCCTCCACCTGCTCGGCCAGTTGCTCCCATTGCTGTTGCTCGCCCAGGGCCTGCTGCAGCTGGGCTTCTGCAGCACTGAGCTGCTCGCTGATCGCTCCCTCGTTGGCGCGGTAGGAATCGAGCGCGGCCTGCAGGCGCGCCAGTTCCTGCTTCAGGGCCTCGCTTTCGTCAACCGGCGGCTGAGGGGGCTGAAAGGGGCCGCTGCGGAACTCTGGATCACCGAAGCTGCGGTGGAACCACACCCCAAGCTGCCAGGCGATCTTGAGGGTGCTCAATGCACTGGCATGGTCGCCCTGCAGGCCATGGGTGGCGGCGTTGCCGTTCTTGCGCAGGTCGTGGAAGAGCGCCGCCACCTCCCGCTCGATCAGCCCGTCCAGCTCCAGGCGGCGGACCAGGGCCAGCTGTGTTTCCTCAAGGCTGGTGAACACACCAAAACGGGAGGCCATGTGCTGGGCCAAGCGCTCACCCAGCTGCCGGAGCTTGATCAACGCCGTGTTCGGATCCTCGGGGAAGTAGCGCTCTGCCAGAACCCCCAGGCGGAACAGCTGCTCGTCGTAACGGCGCAGGTGGGCGAAGTTGGTGCTCACAACACCGCGACCCACTGACGGATCTTGTCGGCCATCAGGCGCCTGCGCTCCACCAGGAAGGCGTTGTAGTCCAAGGGGTTGCCATCCAGGAGCGTTGACGGCAGGCAGTTCATGGTGAGATTGGCCTTGAGCTCTGCCGGATCGGTGATGCCGCCATACCGCTTGGGCCCACCATTCACTTGCTCACGCAGCTCAGCGAAGTAGACCTCGGGCGCCTTGTCGCCGATCGCCATGTTGATCTCGCTCTGGGAGTAAAAGTCTGGCGAGATCGCCAGGTGGCAGAAATATTCGATGGCTTTGCGTAGCATGTTGCCGCCGTAGGTCTCGTTAACGGCAATCTTCGACATGGCGAAGTCGGCCTGGGACAGCTCCGCCCCGGCCGAGTTGACGCGGATGAAGATCTCGGTAACGGTCTCAATGTCAAGATCTTCCGCCAGCTCAATCAGGCCAACGGAGTTGTTCACGATCTTCAGGAGCCTTTGCAGCGACTTGCCAACGCGATTGCGATCAATCTCCGGATTACGAGCAAGATACGAATCCGTCTGCTCGAACAGATCAGCATCTGTCTGGAAGAGATGGGAGACATCTGGAATCCAGAGAGGATTCTTGGCGATGGCAGGGTTGCTGACTTCAAAACTCGGCTCGTCATCGCCTGCCAGCGGGTTGAAGGCAATGCGGATTCGCACGCGTTCGTAGTCCTTCGTCAGCACCTCCATCCCCAACAGGGAGGCCATCAGAGCCGTCACCCGTTGCTGACCGTCGATCAGGATGCGCTTTCCTGCAGACGTGGTGCCGTCTTTGAGCTTGACCGTTGGGTTCCGCCACGCGATCAGATAGCCCACCGGGAACCCCTGATAGAGGGAGTCGAGCAGGTTGCGCACCTTGGTGGCTTCCCACACAAAGGGTCGCTGGATTTCGGGAATGGCAATTTCGCCGCTCTTCACCCACGTCAGCAGGGTGTCGATGGGGTGGGGAGTCACGGAATAACGCTGGGTGGCCATCTCCTACGCCTCCCTCAGCAACTGCCGCACCAGAGCGACCAGTTCCTTCTTCGTGAAGCTCTCCAAGGGGGGCGGCGGCGGCGTCACACCATGGTCTTCAAGAACCTTGGCCAAAGCTGCCTTTTGCAGCTTGGACGTGCCTTTGATCCCATGCTCCCTGCACAGCAGCCTCAGGCTGGCCACGGACTGCTTCAGGAAACTGCCCTTGCCTGGCAGGGCTTTGGGGGCCTGTGCATCTCCTGGCTGCGAATCCTCAAGTGCTTGCAAGGCAGCACCGGAGCGCTGCAGATGGTCAGCCACCCGGCGGTACACCCGGGCATCGGTACCCGCCAGTTCGCGGTGGGTCTGCTCCAGCAGATCGGCGATCGAAGGCCCTGCGCTCATGGCTGACCACCGAGCTGGTTCGACGCCTTGCCCTCCTCGGCGGTTTCGGTTGCCAGTTCGGCAGCCTGGGCCTTCACCGCGCGCCAACGCGTCGCCAGTTGCACCAGGCGGCGGAACATCTCGACCAGCCAGAAGCCACTCTGGCGCTCACTCTCATCAATGAGCCCAACCATCGCATCGCCCGTTTCCTCCAGTTCACGGATCACGGTTCCGAGCTTGGCGTTCAGGGCATGAAGCCGGGCCTTGGCCCGTGCCTCATCGGCCAGATCCGCCTCCAGCTCCCCCAGCTCTCGCCGCAGCTCGGCAATCACAAGCCCCCGCCGATCCCTTTCAGCCTTTAGGGCACCTCTGGAGCGATTGGCTGATGCGAGAGCGGCTCTGCATTCCCGGTATGTGCTCTCAAGAGCCTCGGGCTTCGGAGATGCCGGAAAGTCGCTGGCCGAACGGAGAGGCATTGGATGATCGACCCGGTTAAGGCAACTTGATGGATTTGACCCACCCTTCAGTACTCAATCTAATCCAGGGCGCCTTGGCGTTTCCTGCTCGTTATGCACATCTTGCATAAACCCCAACCTGCCTCCCCGCGACGGCGGTCCGTTCGACCAAGGCTCAATTCCTTTTCAGCCTCACTGCTGTCTCCCAGCTGCTGCGGCCTTGTCATCCCCGCCATTCCGGCACCATCTGGGGCATGAGATGGGCCTTAAGCCCAAACCCAGCCAGACCGACCTGCTGTTCGTGACCCTCAACAAGAGCGAAGCCCTCTTCTCCCCCTCCACCCGCTACCGCCGCCTCCCCCACCGGCCAGCACTACATCCACCATGAGGCGCGGGGCTCACGGGGCAGCTGTTCGTGCGCGAGCACCGCAAACAGGGCGGCATCACCGAGCCGCTTCGCTGTCTGGGGTTGGCCGTCCACGAAAGCCACGAGGGCGAACGGCCGATGGCGAGGGGGAATCTCTGTGGCGGCTGGAGCGGGCGATCCCGGCGGCCTGGCTGCCAGGCTGTTGCTTGGCATGAACATGGCGTTGGCGGTTTAGGGGGGCAGCGTTAATGACCAGAGGCCGTCAGACTGAGGACATCGCACCGGAGCCAATGGAACTCACGGCTGTCCTCACACCTGCGGAAGAAGGTGGTTACGTGGCCTTCAACCCTGAGACGGGCACCACAACGGAAGGGGAAACCATCGAGGAAGCACTCTCCAACCTGCGTGAGGCCACCACGCTTTATCTGGAGGAGTTCCCCGCCGTGATCAAGGGCCACCCATTGGTGACCCTGTTCACCGTCCCCGCGCATGCCTAAGCTCCCGCACCTTTCCGGTCGGGAGATCATCCGCGCGCTGGAGCGGCTGGGATTCGAATCCGTTCGCCAGAACGGCAGCCACGTGGTGATGCGGTGCGGCAGCCGCGGCTGTGTCGTTCCCCTCCACAAACCGGTCAAGGTCGGCACCCTTGCTGGTCTGCTGAGGCAGGCCAGGGTTGATGTGCGTGAGTTCCTGGATCTTCTTTGAATGGCATCGCTCCAACCTTGGTTTTGATGACCATTCGTCGCCAAAGTGCTCTGCGTAGCCATTAACAAGACCGAGGCCCTTTTCTCCCCCTCCACCCGCTACCGCCGCCTCCCCCACCGGCCAGCGCACCATCCACCACGAGGCGCGGGGTTAGCGGGTGCTCCTGTTCGTGCGCGAGCACCGCAAACAGGGCGGTGTCACCGAGCCGTTTCGGTGTCTGGGGTTTGCCGTCTACGAAAGCCACGAAGGGGAACGGCCGATGGCGATTCGCTGGCGGCTGGAGCGGGCGATTCCGGCGGGGTGGCTTCCGGTGATGGCGTTGGCGGTTTAGTGTCCAGTAGCCTTCCCACCCCTCACGACCGGCCTTGAGGCCCATGCGTCTCGCCGAGCTGCAGCAGCTGGCCCCCCAGCTCCATGAGCTGCTCGCCCGCCATGGCGCGAGTAACCCTGCGGTGTTCGGCTCTGTGGCGCGTGATCAGGCCACCCCCAGCAGCGATGTGGATCTGCTGGTAGACCTTCCAGCCGGCGCCAGCCTGTTTGACCGCGCCGAACTGAAATCCGATCTGGAGGATCTGCTGCACGCCCGGGTGGATCTGATTCGCCGCCGAAACCTCAAGCCCGATCTGAAAGCCACGGTGGAAGCCGACGCCATACCCTTGTGATGGACCCACGCGATCACCAAGCGCTGATCGATATTCGGGATGTTCTCGATCGAGCCATGGGCTACCCGATTGAAGGCGGCGAAGCTTTTTATGAGAAGGACTATCTTCAGGATGCGGTGGTTCGCTGCTTGGAGATCCTTGGCGAAGCCAGCAAGCGTCTCAGTCCTGAATGGCGGCGGCTTCACCCTCAGGTGCCTTGGCGGGCGATGGCAGGGATGCGCGACATCCTGTTCACGCCTACGACCAGGTCGATCTGGAGGAGGTCTGGATGGCCTATCAGCGTTTTCCCGAGATCCGTAGCGCCGTTCAGGTGATCCTCAATCAGGGCTGATGCCCGCCCATTCGTGCCAGGGGTTTCCCGAACACCTGCCAGCACCACGCTGTTCCACTGGAAGCGCCAGAGCACCAGCCGCGCCGGCGTCATCACCGAGCCGTTTCGCTGTCTGGGCTTCCCGCCATGGCGTTGGCGGTTTGAGGGGGCAACCCCCATCAACCCCTCTCAAAACAGAGTTTTTGAGGAGTGCCAAGGCCCCCATCCCCTGGGTGCTGAGTGTCTCCCAGTCATTGATCATGGCGGTCGCCACGGGAGTTAGCATCCGAAAGGATGACGTCGATCAGTTGATCCTGTTCCGATTTCCTGCACCGCCGATTCCCTGCGCCGGAAATGGCTCCGGAGCTGAAGCGCTACAGCCAGTGTGACTCTTTTGGCGCCCCTGCTGTCGCCAGGCATCACTTCTGATCTAATGCCTGCTGGCCCGTTTAACCCGCCGATCACAGCCTCAAGCCCATCGCAGCCCTAAGACTGCAGAGCATCCACCCGCTTCCGTCGCCACACGATCCATGCGCAGCCAAGAGCAGTTGATCACGATCGATGGCCACCGGGTCTGGACAAGGCGAGTCGGAACGACAAGCAGGCCGGATCGCTTACCCATCGTGTTGCTCCATGGAGGCCCGGGGGTGCCGAGCGATTACCTCGAACCTTTGGAGCTTCTGGCGGCCGATGGCCGTGAAGTGATCCGCTACGACCAGCTCGGTTGCGGCCGCTCCGATCATCCTGATGATCCTGCCTTCATGCGGGTGGATTACTTCCTGGCGGAGCTGGCCCAGGTGCGCGAGGCCCTCGGCCTCGATCGAATCCATCTCTATGGCCAGTCGTGGGGCGGAATGCTGGCCCTGGAGGCGGCCCTCTCCGGAGCATCAGGCATCGCCAGCCTGGTGCTCTCCAATTCCCCGGCAAGCATGCCTCTTTGGGTTGCCGAGACGACGCGACTGCGCTGTGAACTGCCTGACCCGATTCGGCGGATTCTCGATGAGTATGAACAGGCTGGAAATACCGATAGTCCCGCTTATCAGGAAGCCATGATGGAATTCTATCGACGCCATGTCTGCCGGCTGGATCCCTGGCCCGATTGCCTGCTGCGCTCCTTCAGTGCCATGGAGGAAGATCCGCGTGTGTACCAGGCGATGTGCGGCCCGAATGAGTTCTACGTCACCGGCAGCCTTCGCGATTGGGATGTGAGTGATCGCCTGGGAGAAATTCGCCAGCCGACGCTGGTGATCGGCGGCCGTTTCGACGAGGCCACTCCCGCCATCACCGAGGCCCTGCATCGCGGCATTCTCGGGTCCGAATGGGCTGTTCTTGAGGAGTGCTCCCATCTCTGCCACCTGGAGCAGCCTGATGCCTACCGCACGCTTCTTGGTGCGTTCCTCCAGCGGGTGGAGGATGGCCAGACGGATGGGTGATTGATCAGGAGCAGCGGCTTAGGTAGGCACGACGTCCCGAATCTGTAGCGAACACCTGTCTTCACACCAAAACCATCGAAGCTGCCGAACTGACGTGACCCCCTCGCCCCGTCCACAACCAGGTCCAGATAGCCTGATCCCCCGATCCTGCCCCCTGTGGACTCCGCCAGCCTGCGTGCCCTGTTCAGCAAGCCCTACGGCGCACCGGCCCCCACCGAAGCCCAGTGGCGTGCCATGTATGCCGATGATGTGCATTTCCAGGACCCCACCCAGAACAAGCAGGGCATCGCCGCCTATCTGGCCGCCCAGGAAGGGCTGCTGAAGCGCTGCGACGACACCTACCTCACCCCCGGCGCCATTGCCGTCGAAGGCGACACGGCCTTTGTGGAATGGGAGATGGGGTTGAAGATCAAGGGGATCGAATTCATCTACCCCGGCACCACCCGGCTGCGTTTCAACAGCGACGGCAAGATCGTTGACCATCGCGACTACTTCGATTTCGTGGGTCCCACCTTTGAGCCGGTGCCGGTGGTGGGTGGCTTCGTGCGCTGGCTGTACCGCCGCTTCGTGACCTGAAGCCGCCGGTGGCAGCAACGGGACAATGGCGGCGGGGCCCGTCGTCCTGTCCTCCCGCCTGATCTGCCGTGATCCGCCTCTGGAGTCGCGATGCCCTGCCGCCGCTGCCGCCCCTGCGGCTGGCGGTGGTGGGCCACGTCGAATGGGTCGACTTCCTGGCGGTGGATGTGCTGCCGGCGGCGGGGTTGATCGGCCATGCTTCCCGCTTTCTGGCCGAACCCGCCGGCGGCGGGGCCGTGGTGGCAGTGCAGCTGGCGCGGCTGCTGGGCCGGCCGGTGCCGTTCTTCACCGCCCTGGGCCGTGATGCCACCGGCGAACGGGCCGCGGCGCGGCTCACGGAGCTTGGCCTTGACCTGCACGTGGCCTGGCGCGAGCCGCCGACCCGCCGTGGGGTGAGCTTCGTCGATGACCACGGCGACCGCTCAATCACGGTGATCGGCGAACGCCTCAGCCCCACCGCCGCCGATCCCCTGCCCTGGGATGCGCTGGCCGCCTGTGACGGGGTGTTCGTGACCGCCGCCGATGCCGCCGCCCTGCGCGCCTGCCGCGCCGCCAGCGTGCTGGCCGCCACGCCGCGGCTGGGGCTGGCGTTGATGCAACAGGCGGGGGTGGGCCTTGATGCCCTCATCGGCAGTGGCCTGGATCCCGGCGAAGCAGTGCCGGCCGGTGCCCTGCAGCCGCCGCCGCGGTGGCAGATCGCCACCGAAGGCGCCGCCGGCGGCCGGGCCGAGCCCGGCGGCCGCTTTGCCGCACCGGCCCTGAGCGCCCCGGTGATCGACAGCTATGGCTGCGGCGACAGCTTCGCGGCCGGGGTCACCGCCGGCCTCGCCGCCGGCTGGAGCCTGGAGCAGGCGATCAGCCTCGGCTGCCATTGCGGCGCCGCCTGCACCGCCCGCTTCGGGCCCTACGGCTGAGCCGGCCTGGGCAGGCGGCCGCTCACCAGCCAGGCGGCGGCCACCAGCACCGCCGAGGCCCACAGGCAGGCCTGCAGCCCCCCCAGCAGAAACAACGCCCCCGACAGCACCGTGCCCAGCAGCCGGCCGGCGGCATTGGCCATGTAATAGAAGCCCACGTTGAGGCTCACCGATTCGGCATCGGTGTAGGCCAGCACCATGTAGCTGTGGATCGAGGAGTTCATCGCGAACACGGCCCCGAACGTTGCCAGGCCCACCACCAAGGCGATGCCTGGGTTGCCCACGTTGCGCCACAGGCTGATGGCGATCAGGGCGGGGATGGCCGTCAGCACGGCGCTCCAGAACTGCACGGCAGACACCCCTGGAGGCGCACTTTCGCCCCAGCTGCGCCGCAGGGCCGGTGCCGAGGCCTGGATGATCCCGTAGCCGATCACCCAGAGGCCCATGAAACCGCCCACCTCCCAGTACTTCCAACCCAGGGCCGCCTGCAGGAACACCGGCAGGGCCACCACGAACCAGACATCACGGGCGCCGAAAAGGAAGAAGCGAGCCAAGGACAGCACATTGATGCCCTTCGATTTGGAGAACAGGGCCGTGATGGCGGGCTTCTCCTTCATGCGTCCGATCTCTCCGGGCAGCACCAGGGTGATCAGAAAGGAGAGAAACAGGCCCGCGGCCATGGCTCCAACGGCGGCACTGAAACCGATCTTGGTGAGCAGCAATCCCCCCAGGAAGAAGCCCACCCCCTTGAGGGCGTTCTTGGAGCCGGTGAGGATCGCCACCCATTGGAACAGCTGGTTCTCGCCCCGGCTGGGGTCGTCCGGGGTTTCCGGCACCACCGTCTTGATGGCGCTCTTGGCGCTCATCTTGTTGAGGTCCTTGGCGATGCCGCTGATCGCCTGGGCCACCATCACGTAGGCCACACTCCACCAGCGCGGCCAGTCGTCGGCCACTGGAATCAGCATCAGCAGGGCCGCCACCTGCATCAGCGTTCCGGCCCAGAGGGTGAGCCGCAGCCCGAAACGGGCCCCCAGCCAGCCGCCGTAGAGGTTGGTGACGATGCCGAAGAACTCGTAGAAGAGAAACAGAAAGGCAATCTCGAGCGTGCTGTAGCCGAGCGCGTGAAAGTGGAACACCACCAGCATCCGCAGGGCGCCGTCGGTGAGCGTGAAGGCCCAGTAGTTGGCCGTCACCACGGCGTACTGCTGAACCGGCGTCAGAAGACGTGCCATGGTCATTGCGCCGCCAGGGCGGCCACATGGCAGGCCAGGTCGGCCATGCGGCAGCTGTAGCCCCATTCGTTGTCGTACCAGGCGTAGACCTTGAGCTGGGTGCCGTTCACCACCATCGTCGACAGGCCGTCGACGATGGTGCTGCGGTCGTCGTTGACGTAGTCGACCGACACCAGCGGCCGGGTCTCGTAGCCGAGGATCCCCTGCAGTGGACCGGCGGCGGCGGCCGCGAAGGCGGCATTGGCCTCGTCGACCGTCACCGGCCGTTCGAGTTCGAACACCGCGTCGGTGAGCGAGGCATTGAGCAGCGGCACCCGCACGGCATGGCCGTTGAGCCTGCCCTGCAGCTCGGGAAAGATCAGGCCGATCGCCCGGGCCGAGCCGGTGCTGGTGGGGATCAGGCTCTGGCTGCACGAGCGGGCCCGGCGCAGGTCGCTCTTGAAGGCATCGACCACCACCTGGGTGTTGGTGACGTCATGCAGGGTGGTGATCGACCCATGGCGGATGCCGAAGCTGCCGTGCACCACCTGCACGATCGGCGCCAGGCAGTTGGTGGTGCACGAGGCGGCCGTGAGCAGCTGGTGGCGGCCGGGATCCACCTGCTGGTGGTTGATGCCGTAGACGATGTTGAGCGCTTCCTCGCCTGCCACCACACCCTTCACCGGGCAGGCCACGATCACGTGCCGCAGGCCCACCGCATCGAAGTAGGGCTGCAGGGCCTCGGGGGTCTTGATGCGGCCGCTGCACTCGAGCACCATCTGCACACCGGCCTCCCGCCAGGGCACGGCGGTGGGGTCGCTGTGCCGTGACCAGGTCACTGGGGTGCCTGTGACGGCGAAGCCCCTGTCGTCGGCGGTGACCGCCGGCGCCCAGCGGCCGTGCACCGAATCGAAGCTGAGCAGGTGGGCGGCGGCGGCGGCATCGCCGGCGGGGTCGTTGACGTGCACGATCCGGATGCCGGGGCGGCCCCAGAGGGCCCGGAAGACGAGGCGGCCGATGCGACCGAAACCGTTGATGCCGATGTTCATGGGCCGCAGATGGTGGGCGACGCCCCGACCATAGATCAACTAAAATTGATGCATCCAGTGTCCGGCGGCCCGTGCCCGCGTCCATCGCCGATCTCGATCTCGACCGCGACCAGGCGCTTGAGTTGCTGCGGGCCCTGGCCGATCCGATCCGGTTCCAGGTCGTTGAGGCCCTGGCGGGCGGCGAGCGCTGCGTCTGCGAGCTCACCGCCGAGCTGGATCTGGCCCAGTCGCGGCTCTCGTTTCACCTCAGGGTGCTCAGGCAGGCCGGGCTGATCAGTGGCCGTCAGCAGGGCCGCTGGATGTACTACAGCCTGCAGCCCGAAGCGCTGCCCCGCCTGCGGGGCTGGCTGGCCGGCTGGCCTCGGCCCCGCAGCCCCCGGGATGGTCAGCTCACCGGCTGCTGAAAGGTGATGCCCTGCTCGACGAAGGTCTCGCAGATCTCCAGCCGCAAGGCGCTGGTGACACCGCCGCCCTTGAGCGGATCAGCCACCGAGAACGACAGCTGGTAGCTGAACGTGCCGGGGCCGTAATCCTGCAGCGAGGCCTTCGGTGGCGGCTCCGCCAGCACGCCGGGGTGGTTGCCGGCGATCGCTTCGAGCAGCTCCAGAATCTCGCGGGGGCCGTGGCGTTCCGACACCTGCAGCATCAGCGAGCAGCGGCGGGTGCGGTCGCTGCGGGTGAACGAGGTTGTGGTGGCCGTGAAGAAGCTCTGGTTGGGAATCATCAGTTCGGCGTTGTCGCTGCCGCGCCAGAGGGTGGTGGCCCGCAGCCCCAGCTGTCGCACCTCGCAGGGCTGGCCGTCGATGATCAGCACCTCACCGGGGCGCACCGATCCTTCGAACAGCAGCCAGAGGCCGCTGATGAAGTTCGAGAAGATCTCTTTCACCCCGAAGCCCAGACCCACCGACAGTCCGCCGGCCACCGCCAGCAGGCCGTTGCGGTTGAAGCCCAGGTGGTACAGCCCCCAGAGGATGCCGATGCTCACCATCGAGTAGCGCAGCACCAGTTCCATGGCGCGGCGGCTGCCCTGGGTCAGGCCCAGCGACCGGCCCGACAGCCAGCTGAGGCCCGCCGCCGGCACCACCGACCCCACCATCAGCAGATAGAGCACCAGAGCCACCTCGCTGAGGTTGCCGAGGGACACCGGGCTGCCGAACCATTGCCCGAGGGGCACGTTCGCCAGGTCGCTGAGGGTGTCGACCGCATTGAGCAGCCCCAGCACCACCAGAAGCAGGAACATCGGCCGCAGCAGGCGGGTGCGCAGGTGCTGGAAGGCATCGGTCGGCAGGCGTGGTTCGAGCACGAACCGCTCGAGCACCCCCAGGCCGATGCGGGCCAGGCTCACCTCGGCCAGCAGCAGCACCAGGCCGTTGGGCTGGCCCAGCAGCTGCAGGGGCAGCGCCATCAGCAGCAGCAGCGGCAGGGCCCGCACCGGAAACGGCAGCGGCTGGCGGCGTGGCTCGGGCAGGCGGCCGGCCACCACCAGGGCCAGGCTCGCCAGCAGCAGCTGCTGCAGCACCACCGGCCGCTGCAGATACCCCAGCCAGCCCAGGGCCTGGTCAACGAGCAGCTCGATCATGGCTGTGGCAGCTCCCTGATCAGCTGATCCGCCGCCTGCTGCGTCGAACCGAGCCCCACCACCAGGGGGGTCAGCGCCCGGTTGATGACGCGGTTGATCCGTCGGAACTCATGGGTGCTGAGCGACAACGGCTGCAGCGCATCGTGTTTGATGAAACCCTGCGAGCGCACCAGGGCCTCGAGGGTGGCCGAACTGGTCACCGGCGGCGGGGCATAACGGTTGACCGGCAGCACCTCCGGGTCCGACAGGCTCAGGGCCCGCTGCACCAGTGGGTTGAGGCTCAGCAGCACCAGAGTCATGGCCTTGCGGTGCTGGGCGGCCGACGAATTGAGCCCGAAGGCCACCACCCGCACCGGCGACCCGGCGCTGGGGGGACCCCCTGGCCCCGAGGGCAGGGGCGCCACCCCCAGCCGGTTCCCCAGGCCATCCTTGAACCGCCTCAGGCTCAGGCTCGAGCAGGGGATCCAGTCGAGATCACCGGCCAGGAAGCCTTCGTTCACCTCCTGGGGGTTGTTGAAGAAGTTCACCCGGTTCTGCATCGCCGCATGGCGCAGCCAGCTCAGCCAGCGTTCCAGGGCCTCGCGGTCGGCCGCCGTCACGGGCGTGGTGTCGTTGGGCTGGCGCCGCAGCAGCCGTGCCACGGCTTCGTCGGCCCCCAGGGATCCCGCCGACCACCAGATGCCGAGCGGTGACAGGCTGAGCCCCACGTGCCGCCCCGCCGCCGCCTCGGTCAGCAGTTCGGCCAGGGTGGCGGGTGGCCGGGGCATTCGCTGGCGGTTGTAACAGCTCACCTGGGGGGAGCGGGCCACCGGCAGGGACGAATAGCCGCCGGGCACCCGCACACGCCCCAGCACCTCGGGTTCCAGGGCCTGCTCGAGGTACGGAGGCAGGTTCACGCGTCGCAACAGGCCCTGCTGGTACAGATCGTTCGCCAGCGCCGCCGAAATCACGATCACATCGGGCCCCAGTCCGCGGGACTGCCGTCGCCGCAGCTCGCTCGCGATGCGCTCCTCCGGGAACATCATGATCTCGAGCTTCATGTCGGGATCGATCTGCCGATAGCTGTTCAGCAGCGGTGCCCACAGGCGGGCCAGCTCGGCCCGGTTGATCACCGAGAGGGCCTCGGCGCTGGGCACCTCATACAGAAACAGGCTCCCCCGCTTCCCCAGGCCACAGCCCGGCAGCAGGGTCAGGGCCACCGCTGCGGCGGCCGCCCAGGCGCGGGTCCGCAGGCGAGGGTGCATGTCAGCCGGCATCGATCGCTTCGCCGCCAGTGAAGCGCATGCTCAGGTCCAGCCAAGGGCTGCGGGTCACCGGCGCACTGGTCGAGATCAGATCGATGCCGCTGGCGGCATAGGCCGACAGCTGATCGGGGTCGATGCCGCTGGCCTCGAGCACCACCGGCGCCCCCCGCTGCCAGGCCAGCAGGCGCAGCTGCGGCACCAGGGTCGCCAGGGCCGCCGCCGCGAAGCCGTCGAGCAGCACGGCATCGGCGCCCCCCGCGACGGCGGCGGCGGCCTCGGCGGCGGTTTCGGCCTCCACGATCAGCCGCGCCGGCCAGGGGGCGCCACCCCGCACCGCCGCCAGGGCCCGTTCCACCCCGCCGGCCCAGGCCAGGTGGTTCTCCTTGAGCATGGCCGCATCGTCGAGCCCCATGCGGTGGTTGAGGCCACCGCCGCAGCGCACGGCGTACTTCTCCAGCACCCGCAGGCCCGGGGTGGTCTTGCGGGTGTCGGCCAGCTGCACGCCGCTGCCCTGCAGCCGTGCCACCAGCTCGGCCGTGGCGGTGGCGATGCCCGACAGACGCATGGCCAGGTTCAGGGCCGTGCGTTCGCCGGCCACCAGGGCGGTCGCCAGTCCCTGCAGCCGCAGCACCGGCTGGCCGGCCGCCACCGGGCTGCCGTCGGCCACCGGCAGCTCCACCTGCATCTGCGGATCGAGGATCTGGAACAGCCGCGCCGCCAGGGGGCCCCCACAGAACACACCGTCGCGGCGGGCCACCCACACCGCCGCGCCACGGTGACCCTCCAGGGCCGGTGCCGTGAGGTCGCCGCGGCCGATGTCTTCGGCGAGCCAGGCCCGCAGCTGCTCCTCCAGCGCCGGGCTGAGCGGCAGGGCGGGGGCCATGGCCGGGTCACGATGGGGCTCGCCCCAGTCTCCCGCCCGGGGGAGTGTCTGCCCATGTCTGCCGCCGACCCCCGCCCGCTGGCGGTCTTTCTCGATGTCCTCACCCTCGGGCCCGTCGACCTGACGCCCCTCGAGGCCCACTGCCGTTTGCGCTGCTGGCCTGTCTCCACGCCGGACCAGTGCCTCGAACGGCTGCAGGGGGCGACAGTGGCGATCACCAACAAGGTGCCCCTGTCGGGCGAGCTGCTGCGGCAGTTGCCCCAGCTGCGGCTGGTCTGCACGGCCAGCACCGGCACCGACCAGGTGGACGTTGCCACCTGCCGCAGCCTCGGCATCGCCGTGCACAACGCCGGCGCCTACAGCCGCCCTTCGGTGGTGCAGGTCACCTGGTCGCTGATCCTGGCCCTGCGCGGTGGTCTCGAGGAACGGCTGCAGCAGTGGCGGGCCGGGGCCTGGAGCGCCAGTCCGGTGTTCGCCCTTGTGGAGCCCCCGTTCGACGAGCTCGAGGGGCAGACGCTCACCGTGCTGGGGGCGGGCTCCATCGGCAGCGGGGTGGCGGCGGTGGGTGAGGCCCTGGGAATGCGCACCCTGCGGCTCACCAGCCGGTCCAGTGCCGCCGAGCTGGAACAGGCCCTGCGCGAGGCCGATGTGCTCAGCCTCCATGCCCCGCTCACGGCCGCCACCCGCGGGCTGCTGAACCGGCAGAGGCTGGCCTGGCTCAGGCCCTCGGCCCTGCTGGTCAACACCGCCCGCGGTGCCCTGGTCGACACCGACGCGCTGGCCGAGGCCCTGCGCGCCGGCCGCCTGGCCGGCGCGGCCCTCGACGTGCTGCCCGAGGAGCCGCCGTCGGCCGCCGATCTGGCGGCACTGCAGACCGTGCCCAACCTGATCGTCACCCCCCACATGGCCTGGACCTCGCGCCAGGCCCGCCAGCGGCTGGTGCAGACCCTGGCCGGTCATCTGGCGGCGCTGGAGAGCTGACCGCTGCCACCTGCTCCGTCACTGGAAGATCTCGGCCACCTCCGGCCGGGCCCGCTGGTCCTCCTGCACCGTGCGGCAGTCCTGGGCCCGGTCGACGGTGAACGAAAAGGCCCGTCGTTCTTCGCCGTGGCCGTCGGCATCGGGGCCGTGGCTGGGCAGCAGCGGCGCACCGTTGTCGACCAGCAGCCCCATGCTGACGGCGGTTTCGCCGGCGGGCAGACGGGTGGGCGGCAACCGTCGGCCCATGCGGTCACCCAGCTGCAGCAGGTGGACCCCCGTCAGGCCGATCGTGCGGTCGTTGATGCGGGCACCGCGGAAGGCCTGGCGGCGCTGCTGCGGGTCGCCGGCGATCCGCAGGTCGGCACCGCGCAGGTCGGCCCGCTCGAAATGGCTGTGGCGCACCGTTGCCCCCTGGAATGAGCTGCCCTGCAGCCAGGCGTCGCGGAAGTTGCTGCGGTCGATGCGGGCAAAGCGCAGGTCGGCCAGGTTCGCGATGCTGCCCGACAGGTCGCTGCGCACGATCTGGCTGCCCAGCAGGCTGGCGCCCAGCAGCCACGCCTGGGAGGCCCGGGTGCGGAACAGGCCGGTGGCGGTCAGGTCGGTGTTGGCGGCGTAGAGGTTGCGCAGGTCGGCGCCGGCCAGGTTCGAATGCAGCAGCCCGTCGCAGCTCAGGTCGCTGCCGGCCAGCACCAGATGGGTGAGGTTGGCGCGGCTCAGCAGCCCCATCGGACCCAGCAGCCGGTTGATGCCCAGAAACTGCAGCGTGCGCTGCCGCAGTTTCTGCTCCGCTTCCGCCGGAGCCTCGTTCATCTTGTCCAGGGCCAGCAGCAGCCGCGACTGGCTCAGGCTTTCGAGCGGCGTCGCCGTGCCGGCCAGATCGCGCAGGGACTGGGTCGTGGCCGCCTCCCGGGGCGCCTGGCCCCTGTCCAACTGCGCCATCGCCTCCTGCAGCCACGCCTGCCGCAGGGTGCGGTAGCGCTGGGCCGAGCTCTGCACCTGCCCCGCCAGCCCCTGGCCGAGGGCCTCCCCCAGCTCGACGATCAGCTGCTCCTGGGCGGCATAGGCCCGGTGCTGCCGGTCACGGCGGGTGTTGTACAGCGTCAGCAGCAGGGTGACCGGTGTCGCCACCGAGGCCGCCACCACCACCAGCCGCGACAGGCCGGTGCCCAGGCGGCTGATGCCGCGACGCACGGGGGCCGGAGGGGTGTCGGGCTCGCTGGTCATTTGCCGATGCAGAAGCGGGAGAACACCCGATCCAGCATGGCTTCGTTCACTTCGTCACCGGTGATCTCGCCCAGGCGGCCGATCGCCTCGCGCAGATCGATGGTCCAGAAGTCCCAGGGCAGACCGTCGGCCGCCGCCGCCAGGCTGCGGTCGAGGGCGGCGGCGGCGGCGGCGGCCAGGTCCCGCTGGCGGCGGTTGAGGGCCAGGGCCAGATTGCCGGCCTCAGCGGCGCCGCAGCAGGCCAGCAGCGCCTGGCCGAGCGCCGCAAGACCGCTGCCCTCGCGGGCGCTGATCGCCAGCCCCGGTCCCGGTGTCGCCTCGGCCCGGTCGGCCTTGTTGCCCACCAGCAGCAGCGGCACCCCCGCCGGCACCTCGGCCCGCAGGGCCTCGTCCGCCGCCGTCCAGCCTTCGCTGAGGTCGTGCAGCAGCAGCACCGCATCGGCACTGGCCAGGGCCTCGCGGCTGCGGGCGATGCCCAGCCGTTCCACCGGATCGTCGGTGCGGCGGATGCCGGCGGTGTCGAGCAGCGTCACCGGCACCCCCTCGATCACCACGGCACTGTCGACCAGGTCGCGGGTGGTGCCCGGCAGGTCGGTCACGATCGCCCGTTCGCTGCGGCTGAGGGCATTGAGCAGGCTGCTCTTGCCCACATTGGGGCGGCCCACGATCGCCACCCGCAGCCCTTCGCGCAGCAGCAGGGCCCGGTCGCCGTCGTCGACCAGCTGCCGCAGGGCCGCCGCCACCGCCGCCAGTTCGTCGCCCACGGCGGCTCCATCGAGGGGGGGCAGGTCGTCTTCGAAATCGACCCGGGCCTCCAGCTCGGCCAGCTGGTCCAGCAGCCGACTGCGCAGCGCACCGATGCGTCGCTGCAGGCCGCCGTCGAGGCCCGCCACCGCCAGCTGGGCCGCCCGGCGGCTGCGGGCCGTCACCAGGTCGCTGAGGGCTTCGGCGCGGGTGAGGTCCAGGCGACCGTTGAGAAACGCCCGCTGGCTGAACTCGCCGGGCAGGGCCCGCCGGGCCCCGGCCGCCAGCACCAGCTCCAGCAGGCGCTGCACGGCGATCACGCCGCCGTGGCCGTGAAACTCCACCACCGTCTCGCGGGTGAAGCTGCGCGGTGCGCGCATCAGCAGCAGCAGCACCTCGTCGATGCATTCGCCGCTGGCGGGGTCGTGCACGTGGCCGTAGAGCACCCGGTGGCTGTCCCACACCTGCCGGTGGCCGGCGGGCCTGAACAACTGGCGGCCGATGGCCTCGGCCTGCGGACCGCTCAGCCGCACGATGGCCACACTGCCTTCGCCGGCGGCCACGGCCGTGGCCACGGCGGCGATGGTGTCGGCGGCGCCGGCGAGGGTCATGGCGTCGCCGGCCGCGCCAGCAGCCGCGCCCAGTGCACGATCAGCAGCAGGCCCGCCACCAGCACCGTCGCCAGGGCCGCCCCCCAGAAGCCGCGCCCGTCGGCCACCAGGGCCAGCCGCACGATGGCGTAGGGCACCAGGGTCAGCAGCTGCAGCCCCAGGGCCACCAGGGCCAGCACCGCCCCCCAGCGCCGCTGCTGCAGCAGGGCCAGGCAGGCCACGGTGCCGCAGCCGGCGGCCGGCAGTCCCGCCGCCAGGGCCAGCACCAGGTTGGCGGTGTGCAGCGGATCGGGCAGGGCCACGGCCACCGCCACCAGCACGAACCCCAGCAGGTTGAGCACCAGCCCGCCGGCGGCCAGCAGCCGGTCGCGGGGGGTGAGGACGGCCGGGGCCATGGCGGCGGAGGCGGTGAACGGGACGGGGAACCTCCTCAGTGTGACGCCGAACGCGTGGGCCACACTGGGCCTGATGGCCCCTGCGAGCCCCGATGATCCCTCCCCAGAAGCAGATGACCGGCATGCTCGGTCACCCGGTGGCCGAGAACCCCATCGACCGGATGTTCGATGCGGTCTACGCCCACCACGGTCTGCCCTGGCAGTTCTGGAAGAGCGACATCGCCACCCCCGCCGATCTGGCCCTGGCGGTGGCCGCCCTGCGGCCCCTGGGCTATCGCGGCATCGGCATCACGGTGCCCTGGAAGGTGGAGGTGATCCCCCTGCTCGATGCCGTCGACGACGACGTGCGCGCCATCGGCGCCGCCAACTACCTCACCATCGAGGAGGGCCGCCTGATCGGCCACAACAACGACGGCAAGGGGGTGGTGAAGGCGATCGAGAAGCAGACGCCCCTCACCGGCCAGCGGGTGGTGATGCTCGGCGCCGGTGGGGCCGGCCGGGCCATGGCCGTCGAACTGGCCTGGGCCGGCGCCGCCCACCTCACCCTGGTCACCCGCCGCGAGGAGCAGGGCCGTGAGGTGGCGGCCACGGTCACCCGCGCCTCGGGGGTGCCGGCCGAGTGGCAGCCCTGGCAGGGGTCCGTGGCGGTGCCGGCCGGCACGACGCTGCTGATGAATGCCACCCACCTGGGCTGCGCCCCTGAGCTCGAACCGGTGCCGGTGCAGTGGGACACGGTGGCGGCGGGCTGCACGGTGGTCGATGTGATCACCAACCCCCGGCTCACACCTTTTCTGGCCACGGCCCGCGACCGCGGCTGCCCGATCGTCGATGGGGTCGAGATGCTGGTGCAGCTGGCGATGCAGATCTTCGAGCGCTGGACCGGCATCACCCCCGA
>JBMOIF010000039.1:0-20899 GCA_049317465.1 Prochlorococcaceae cyanobacterium
TCACGCCTGGCTACGGCCCGCCAGAGCTCAGCCGCGGTGAGTCGGCGGAGCCCTGGATGGATCTCTACAGCCTCGGCGTGGTGTGCCTGGTGCTGCTCAGCTGTGAGGGACCGGCCCAGCTGCTCGATCCGGTCTCGCTGGAGTGGTGCTGGCCTGCCGGTCTTGATGCTGAACCCGCGCTGCGGGCGGCTGTGGCCCGCCTGGTCAGCGCCGACCCCGCGCAGCGGTTCCGCTCGGCCGCGGCGGCCCTGGAGGTGATCCAGCAGGTGCCGATGCCCGATAACACCGGTCCTGTGCCCCGCCGGTCGAGCCGATTCCTGCCGACTCAGCCCCAGCAGGGGCCTCACTGCCGCCCCTGCCCGCGTCCCCCGCTGCCCAGAGCCCTGCCCAGGAGGCGGCTGCCCGCCGCGCTGCCGCGCTGCGCAGCCGCCAGGCGCAGAAGGAGGAGGAGGCCGAGGGGCGCCTCTGGCCGGTGGTGCTGGCCCTGGTGGTGTCGGCGGTGCTGGGCACGGGCCTGGGCTGGCTGCTGCTCAGCCGCGGCCGGGTGGCGAACCCCACGGCTGAATCGGCCCTGCAGCTGCCCAGCAGCCTGCCGCCGGCGGAGGTGGATCAGCGCCAGCAACTGCTCAACCGCTTGCGGGCGCTGCAGATTGATCGGGGCTGGTTTCTGCGGCTGGTGGATGCCAGCCTGCTGGCTCAGTACCCGGAGCGGGGTGGCCGCCTGCCCAGCGACAGCCTGGATGACGCGCCCCTGCGCAAGGTCTGGAACGAACTGGCAGAGGAGTGGCTGAGCCGGGTCGAGCAGCTGCCGCTGGAGTTGCGCACGCGCCTGGGCAGCTTCACCGCCGGCGACTGGCGCCAGCGTCAGTCGGGCTTGGTGGCCCAGGGGCTCAGCCCGGATGTCGTGGAGCAGCTGGTGTCCGGCAGTGCCCAGAACCTGCTGCCCGGCCGCGCCGTCACCGATATTCCGCCGGAACCCTTCCGCCAGCTCTGGTTCGCCGCGGCAGACAAGGGCCTGGCCAACGTGCGCATCGAACCGATCCTGTCCCGGTCCGGCCAGACTTCGGTCGTGTCCGCCTCGGTGGAGGCCGGCGGCGCTCGCCTGTTCCCGATTCGCCTGCCGGGTCCGAGCCGGCTGGCCCTGGGGGTGAACGGTTCGCCGCTGATGCAGATGACCGTCTTCGATGCGGCCGGCCGGGTGCTGGAGGCCCGCGGCCCGCTGCGGGTGGTGAGCCTCAACCGGGTGACCCGCTCGCCGGTGCAGTTGCTGGTTACCAATGAGGGTGTGGCCCCGGCCTTGATCACCCTGTCGCTACGTCCGGACCCTGTCCTCGATCCGCCAGCCGCCAGCGTTGATGCCCCCAGCGGCGCGGCCACCCCGGCTCCGCAACAGCCGGCCCGGCCCCAGCCCGCCGCTCCCACCGCGGAGCCTGGTGCCCCATCCGCCCCAGTTGGTTCCGGCGCGACCGCAGCTCCACCGCCAGCGGCACCACCGCCGCTGAACTGACAGTGCCGCGGAGGCCCCCCTTTTCTTGACTCTTGTCACGCCCCGCTTCAGAGGCGGGCGACGGCGGCCTTGGCGTCCTTGATGTCCTGCTTGCGCCGCTCCTCCTGGCGCTTGTCGTGCAGCTTGCGGCCCTTGCCCAGGCCGATCGTTGCCTTGATCCAGGAGCCCTTGAGGTGCAGGTTGAGCGGGATCAGGGTGAGTCCCTTCTGCTCCAGCGCCACCCGCAGCTTCTCGATCTCGCGGCCGTGGGCCAGGAGCTTGCGCACCCGCAGCGGATCGTGGTTGAAATAAGCCCCCGCGTGGCTGTGGGGTGAGATGTGCACGTTGTGCAGCTGGAGCTCGCCTTTGCGGATCATGCAGAAGCCGTCGCGCAGGTTCACCTGCCCCGCCCGGATCGACTTCACTTCCGTGCCCAGTAACTCGAGCCCGCATTCGAGGGTCTCGAGGACCTCGTACTGGTGGCGCGCGAAGCGATTGTCCGCCAGCAGCTTGTTGGCGGCATCCCGCAGGGCTTTGGCGCTCTTCTTGCCTCCGCCCTTCGCCATGGCCTGCGCGGATCTCCACGATGCGTTCAACTCCCCGACCCTAGGGAGCTCCCGGACGCCCGCTGACCCCGGTACCGTCGGGCGATGGCGATCGTCTCCTCGGGATCCAGGGCGGCCGGTCGGGGTGAGTCCCGTCCGGAGCCCCGTGCGGCCCCGAGGCTGGTGGATCCGGCGCCCATCCCCGCAGACCGTGACGCCTTTGAAGATCCGCTAGCGGCCGACGGCGCTGAATCTCCGGGTCCCCGCGAGGACTCTCTGCGCCCCCGCCGGTTGGCGGACTACATCGGCCAGAGCGAGCTCAAGCAGGTGCTCGGGATCGCCGTGGAGGCCACCCGCGCCCGCCAGGAGGCCCTCGATCACGTGCTGCTCTACGGCCCGCCGGGCCTGGGCAAGACCACCATGGCCCTGGTGCTGGCCGAGGAGCTGGGGGTGCGTTGCCGCATCACGAGTGCCCCCGCCCTGGAGCGGCCCCGCGACATCGTCGGCCTGCTGATGGGCCTCGACGCCCGCGATGTGCTGTTCATCGACGAGATCCACCGGCTCAACAGGGTGGCCGAAGAGCTGCTCTATCCGGCGATGGAAGACGGACGGCTGGACCTGACGGTCGGCACCGGCAGCACCGCCCGCAGCCGCAGCCTGGATCTGCCGCCGTTCACCCTGGTGGGGGCCACCACCCGCGCCGGCTCCCTCAGCTCGCCGCTGCGGGACCGCTTCGGCCTGATCCAGCGGCTGGAGTTCTACGCGCAGGACGATCTCGAGGCGATCGTGCGACGCACCGCCACCCTGCTGGCAGTGGCGCTGGAACCGGAGGCCGCCGGCGAGGTGGCCCGGCGTTGCCGCGGCACTCCCCGCATCGCCAACCGCCTGCTGCGGCGGGTGCGCGACTACGCCGCCGTGCATGGCCATGGGCGGGTCGACCGCACCATCGCCGCCGCCGCCCTTGATCTGCACCGCGTCGACGACCGCGGCCTCGATGCCGCCGACCGCCGGTTGCTGCGGCTGCTGCTCGACAGCCACGGCGGTGGCCCCGCCGGTCTCGATACCCTGGCGGCGGCCCTGGGGGAAGACCCCGACACCCTGGAGAGCGTCGTGGAACCCTTTCTGCTGCAGCTGGGCTTTCTGCAGCGCACTCCCCGTGGCCGGGTGGCCACCGACGCCGCTCGGCGCCATCTGCAGGCGGAGGCGGCATGAGCGCGCTGCTGGGGCTCGGCCTTGCCCTGCTGCTGGCCCTGCCGCTGCCGCAGGCCTTCCAGCAGGCCCTTGAAGCCAGCCAGGCGGGGCGGATGGCCGAGGCCCTGCCCCTCTGGAACGCCGTCATCGCCGATGCCCCGCAGGAGGCGGCGGCCTGGAGCAACCGTGGCAACGTGCGGCTGATCCTGGGCGACCCGCTGGGGGCCATCGCCGACCAGACCCGGGCCCTGGAGCTGGATCCGGACGCCGGCGATGCCCACCTCAACCGGGGCACCGCCGAGGAGGCCCTGGGCCGGTGGGATGAGGCCAGCGCCGATTACGAGGCGGTGCTGCGGCAGCAGCCCGACGACGCCTCGGCGCTCTACAACCTCGGCAATGTGGCCGGCAGCAAAGGCGACTGGTCCCTGGCCCGGGAGCAGTTCCTGGCCGCCGCCGAGGCCCGCCCGGGGTTCGCCATGGCCCGTTCGTCGGCAGCCCTGGCGGCGCTGCAGCTGCAGCAGCGCGATCAGGCCGAGCTTGAGCTGAGGCGGCTGATCCGCCGCCATCCCCTGTTCGCCGACGCCCGGGCCGCCCTCACGGCCCTGCTGTGGCAGAAGGGGGCCAGCGGCGAGGCCGAGAGCCACTGGGCCGCCGCCAGCGGGCTCGACAGCCGCTATCGCAACCTCTCCTGGCTGCGGGAGGTGCGACGCTGGCCCCCCCGGGCGGTGGATGCCCTCGGTCAGTTCCTGACCCTCACCCCGGCCTGAGGCCGCTGCCCATGCCCCCTCTCTCCGACCTTGAGGCCCTGCTGGAGCTGCGCCGTCACCTCCACGCCCACCCCGAGCTGAGCGGCGCCGAGCACCGCACGGCGGCCCTGGTGGCCGGAGAGCTGCGGCGGCTGGGCTGGAGGGTGCGCGAGGGGGTGGGTCGCACCGGGCTGGTGGCTGAGCTGGGACCCGACGACGGCCCCTGCGTGGGACTGCGGGTCGACATGGATGCCCTGCCGGTGGAGGAACAGACCGGACTGCCCTACGCCTCCCTTGAACCGGGTCTGATGCACGCCTGCGGCCACGACATCCACACCAGCGTCGGTGTGGGAGTGGCCATGGCCCTGGCGGCCGAGGCCGACCTCCTGCCCGGCCGGGTGCGGCTGCTGTTCCAGCCGGCGGAAGAGACGGCCGAGGGGGCCCGCTGGATGGTGGAGGCCGGAGCCCTTCAGGGAGTCGAAGCCCTGTACGGAGTGCACGTGTTTCCGAGCATCGCCGTGGGCAGCATCGGCCTGCGGCATGGCGCCCTGACCGCGGCAGCTGCGGAACTGGAGGTGGAGGTGCTTGGGGAAGGGGGCCATGGGGCCCGGCCGCACCAGTCGGTGGATGCGATCTGGATCGCCGCCCGGCTGGTGAGCGGTCTGCAGGAAGCCATCAGCCGCCGGCTCGATGCCCTGCAGCCGGTGGTGCTCAGCTTCGGCCGCATCGAGGGCGGCCGGGCCTTCAACGTGATCGCCGACCGGGTCACCCTGCTGGGCACCCTGCGCTGCCTCGACCACGACCTCTACCGGGACCTGCCGTCCTGGGTCGAGACCACCGCCCGCGACATCTGCCGGGCCTACGGCGGCGAGGCCCGGGTGCGGTTCCGCTCGATCGCGCCACCGGTGCGCAACGACAGCGCCCTCACCACCCTGCTGGAGCAGGTGGCCGTGGAACAGCTGGGGCGCGACCGAGTGCTGCTGCTCGACCACCCCAGCCTCGGGGCTGAGGATTTCGCCCACTACCTCGAGCAGGTGCCGGGCTGCATGCTGCGGCTGGGGGTGGCCGGTGCGGCGGGCTGTGCACCACTCCACAACGGTGGGTTCAATCCCGACGAGGGCTGCCTGCCCGTGGCGGTGGGGGTGCTGGCCGAGGTTCTGCGCCGCTGGCTGCGGCAGCGGCGCCGGCCATGAACAGTCGCCTGCTGGTGGCCCTGGCCACCCCCCTGCTGCTGCTGCTGGCCCTGGTGGGGCTGCTGCAGCGCCAGGGCGTCGAGCGGCTGCAGGCCCTGCCGTCGCTGCTCATCGGTTCGGGCCTGCTGGTGGCTTCAGCGGAGGGCTACCGTCGGCGACGGCACCGCCTGCTGCGGGCCCTGCGCGATCCCAGCGAGCTGCCTCCCCCATGAGCGACCCCGGCGCCGACCTCGACAGCCTCCGGCAGGCGGTCGCCAGCGGCGATCCTGCCGCCCGCCTGCGGGCCATGGGGAACCTGAGGCCGTATCCGGCGGAGGACTGCGAACCCCTGCTGCTCTCCTGCCTGGAGGACACGACCGTGCTGGTGCGCTCGATGGCCTGCTCGGGCCTCGGCTTCAAGCCCACCGCCGCCGGCACCCGTGCCCTGCGGCGGATGCTCGACGACGAACCCGACCCCAATGTGCGCGCCGAAGCCGCCAACGCCCTGGCCCGCCATGGGGGGGAGCAGGCTGCGGAACCCCTGCTGGCCTTGTACCGCCGCGACGCCCACTGGCTGGTGCGGCGCAGCATCCTGGCCGCCCTGGCCGACGAACGGGACGTGCCCGCCGGGGTGCTGGCCGAGCTGGCCGAGCTGGCCCTGGCCGACGACGACGTGCAGCTGCAGCTCGGCGGGGTGGAACTGCTCAACCGACTGCGCCACGACCCCGAACGGGGAGCGGCCGCCAGGGCCCGGCTGGCGGACCTGCGCGGCAGCGACGACCATCGCCTGGCGGCGGCGGCCCTGGAATCCCTCCTGCCGCAGGACCCTTGCTAGGTTTCTTCAGTCACTAGGGGTGCCGCCGGCCGATGGCCGGGGGCTGAGATCACACCCTCCGAACCTGGCCGGTGCTCACCGGAACGGGGAAGTGCAGGTCGTGCGGCGGCGCCCCTTCCCCCTGTGGAGCCCCGCCATGCGCAGCGCCTGGATCGAACAACGCAAAGGTCAGGCCAACGTGTCGCAGATGCACTACGCCCGCCAGGGGGTGGTGACCGAGGAGATGGCCCATGTGGCCCGACGGGAGAATCTGCCTGAATCACTGGTGCGGGAGGAGGTGGCCCGAGGCCGGATGATCATTCCTGCCAACATCAATCACCCCAACCTGGAGCCGATGGCGATCGGCATCGCCTCCCGCTGCAAGGTCAACGCCAACATCGGCGCCTCGCCCAATGCCTCCGATGTGGCCCAGGAGGTGGAGAAACTGCAGCTGGCGGTGAAGTACGGCGCCGACACGGTCATGGACCTGTCGACCGGTGGCGTCAACCTCGATGAGGTGCGCACCGCCATCATCCAGGCCTCACCGGTGCCGATCGGCACGGTGCCCGTTTACCAGGCCCTGGAAAGCGTGCACGGCCGCATCGAGAAGCTCGATGAGGACGACTTTCTGCACGTGATCGAGAAGCACTGCCAGCAGGGGGTCGATTACCAGACCATCCACGCCGGTCTGCTGATCGAGCACCTGCCGCTGGTGAAGGGCCGTCTCACCGGCATCGTCAGCCGCGGTGGCGGCATCCTGGCCCAGTGGATGCTGCATCACCACCGACAGAACCCGCTCTACACCCGCTTTGAAGACATCTGCGAGATTTTCAAGCGCTACGACTGCAGCTTCTCCCTCGGCGATTCGCTGCGGCCGGGCTGCCAGCACGACGCCTCCGATGCCGCCCAGCTGGCGGAGCTGAAAACCCTGGGCCAGCTGACCCGCCGGGCCTGGGAGCACGATGTGCAGGTGATGGTGGAGGGTCCGGGCCATGTACCCATGGACCAGATCGAATTCAATGTGCGCAAGCAGATGGAGGAATGCTCCGAAGCGCCGTTCTATGTGCTGGGCCCCCTGGTCACCGACATCGCACCGGGTTACGACCACATCACCAGCGCCATCGGTGCCGCCCTGGCCGGTTGGCACGGCACAGCGATGCTCTGCTACGTGACGCCCAAGGAACACCTGGGCCTGCCTAATGCCAACGATGTGCGTGAAGGGCTCATCGCTTACAAGATCGCCGCCCATGCCGCCGACATCGCCCGCCACCGCCCGGGGGCCCGCGACCGCGACGATGAACTGAGCAGGGCCCGCTACGCCTTCGACTGGAACCGCCAGTTCGAACTCTCCCTCGACCCTGAGCGGGCCCGCGAGTACCACGACGAAACCCTGCCGGCCGACATCTACAAGCAGGCCGAGTTCTGCTCGATGTGCGGTCCCAAGCACTGCCCGATGCAGACCAAGATCACCGACAAGGATCTTGAGGGCCTGGAGCAGGTGCTGGAGCGGCAGAAGGCCGGGGAGACGGCGACGGTCTGACACCCCACGCCTGGGACCGGCCCCCAACAGAAAGGCCCCACCTTGCGGTGGGGCCTGAGGGGCGGGACGCCGACCGGGTCCGGTCAGTCGAATCAGCCGGCGAACAGGGCGTTGGCCTTGGCCACCACGTTCTCGACGGTGAAGCCGAACTTCTCCATGCAGGTGCCGCCAGGGGCCGAGGCGCCGAAGCGATCCATCGTCACCGTGGCACCGTCAAGGCCCACAAAACGATGCCAGCCGAAGGACTCGGCGGCTTCGACCACCACACGGCGGCGGACGGCCGACGGCAGCACCTCCTCCTGGTAGCTGGCGGACTGCTCCACGAACAGCTCGACGCAGGGCATGCTCACCACCCGCACACGGCGGCCGGCGGCGGTCAGCTGTCGGGCAGCCTGGACGCAGAGGTCCAGCTCGGTGCCGGTGCCGATCAGGATCAGCTCGGGGGTGCCGTCGCAGTCCTCAAGCACGTAACCACCGAAGGCGACCTTGTCGATGGAGGAGTTGGCCTGGTTGGCCATCGCCTGGCGGCTCAGGGCCAACACCGACGGACGGTGGCGGTTGCCCACGGCCACCTTGTAGGCACCGCTGGTCTCGTTGCCGTCGCCGGGACGGAAGACCAGCATGTTGGGCATGGCCCGCAGCGACGGGATCGTTTCGATCGGCTGGTGGGTGGGGCCGTCCTCGCCGACGCCGATGGAGTCGTGGGTGAGCACGTAGATGACCCCCAGTTCACTCAGGGCGCTGAGGCGCATGGAGCCGCGCATGTAGTCGGCGAAGACCAGGAAGGTGCCGCCATAGGGCACGAGACCACTGCCGTGGTAGGCCAGGCCGTTGAGGATGGCCGCCATGGCGTGCTCTCGCACACCGAAGTGGAGGTAGCGATTGGCTTCGGCCCCCTTCTGGAAGCCCTTCTCCCCCTTGATGTCGGTGAGGTTGGAGTGGGTGAGGTCGGCGGAACCGCCGATCAGCTCGGGCAGATGCGGAGCGATGGCATTGAGGCAGTTCTGGGAGTGCTGCCGGGTGGCCAGACCCTTGTCATCGGCGGTGTAGCTGGGCAGATCGCGATCCCAGCCCTCGGGCAGCTCACCACGCAGCATCCGCTCGAACAGGGCAGCCTCGCTCGGGAACTGGCTGCGGTAGTCGGCCAGGGTGGAGGTCCAGGCGGCCTCGGCGGCAGCGCCGCGATCCAGGGCCTGACGCCAGTGGTCGTAGGCCTCCTGGGGCACCTCAAAGGGGCCGTACTCCCAGCCCAGAGCCTGGCGGGTGAGCTGGGCCTCCTCCTCACCGAGGGGGGCGCCATGCACCCCGGCCGTGTTGCTCTTGTTGGGGGAGCCGTAGCCGATGGTGGTGGTGACCTTGATCAGCGACGGGCGATCGGTGACCGCCTTGGCGGCCTCGATCGCCCGCACGATGGCGGCCACGTCGTTGTTGCCGTCGGCCACATGCTGCACGTGCCAGCCATAGGCCTCGTAGCGCTTGAGCACGTCTTCGGTGAACGACACGGAGGTGTCACCGTCGATGGTGATGTGGTTGTCGTCGTAGAGGGCGATCAGCTTGCCCAGGCCCAGGTGGCCCGCCAGGGAGCAGGCCTCGGAGGCCACACCTTCCTGATTGCAGCCATCACCCATGATCACGTAGGTGTAGTGATCGACGAGGGTGCAGCCGGGGCGATTGAACTTGGCCGCCAGGTGGGCCTCGGCGATCGCGAGACCGACGGCATTGGCGATGCCGGCGCCCAGGGGTCCGGTGGTGACCTCAACACCCGCGGTCTCGAAGGTCTCGGGGTGGCCGGGAGTGCGGGATCCCCACTGGCGGAACTGCTTGATGTCCTCGAGGCTCACCGAGTCGTAGCCGGTCAGGTGCAGCAGGGCGTACAGCAGCATGCAGCCATGGCCGGCCGACAGCACGAAGCGATCGCGGTTGAACCACTTCGGATTGCTGGGGTTGTGCCTGAGCACCTTGTCCCAGAGGGCATAGGCCATGGGGGCGCAGCCCATCGGCAGACCCGGGTGGCCGCTCTTGGACTTGTTGACGGCATCCACAGCCAGGAAGCGGATGCTGTTGACGCAGAGCGTATCGACGGAGGCGGGGGCGGCGACCATGGCAGGAACTGGGCAGGTGGGAGAGGGAAGGGAGGTCAGGCGAACTGACGGAAGGCCAGGCAGACGTTGTGGCCCCCGAAACCGAAGGAGTTGGAGAGCACACACCCGATTGTCTGCTGTCGGGCCTCATTGGGCACGACATCCAGATCACAGGCCGGGTCTGGCGTGGCGTAGTTGATCGTGGGAGGCACCACGCCATGGCGGATGGCCAGCACGGCGGCCACGGCCTCGATGCCACCGCTGCCCCCGAGCAGGTGACCGGTCATCGACTTGGTCGAACTCACCGGAATCCGGTGGGCCCGCTCGCGGAGGGCGGTCTTGATGGCCGCCGTTTCGTTGCTGTCGTTGGCCGGGGTGCTGGTGCCGTGGGCATTGATGTAGTCCACAGCCTCCGGGGCAATCCGGGCGTCCCGCATGGCAAGGCTGATGGCCCGGGCACCGCCCAGGCCACCGGGGGTCGGGGCCGTGATGTGGTGGGCGTCGCAGGTGGTGCCGTAGCCGATGATCTCGGCCAGGATCTCGGCACCGCGGGCCCGGGCACTCTCGAGGCTCTCGAGCACGAGCATGCCGGCACCTTCGCCAATGACGAAACCGTCGCGGTCGGCATCGAAGGGACGGCTGGCCGCGGCTGGATCGTCGTTGCGGAACGACAGTGCCTTGGCGCTGGCGAAACCCGCGACTCCCATGGGGGTGATGGCCGATTCGGCACCACCACAGACCATGGCGTCGGCGTGGCCGAGCTGAATCAGGCGGAAGGCGTCACCAATGGCATTGGAGCCGGCGGCGCAGGCGGTGGCCACGGCCGAACTGGGCCCCTGGGCCCCGAGGGCGATGGCGGCCAGGCCGGTGGCCATGTTGGGGATCATCATCGGCACGGTGAACGGGCTGACCCGTCCGGGACCGCGGTTGTGCAGCACCTCGGCCTGGGTCTCCATCGTGAGCAGACCGCCCACACCTGAACCGATGATCACCCCCACCCGCTCGCGGTTGGCATCGTCGATGACCAGACCGCTGTGGGCCAGGGCCTCCTTGGCGGCGACGACGCCGAACTGGCTGAAGCGGTCCCAGCGACGGGCCTCCTTGCCGTCAAGGTGCTCGCCGGGATCGAAGCCCTTGACCTCGGCCGCGAACCGGCAGCTGTGGGCCGAGGCATCGAACAGGGTGATGGGGGCACCACCGCTGACACCCTGGCAGAGCCCGGCCCAGTAGGCGACGACGGTATTGCCGATGGGGGTGATGGCCCCCAGACCCGTGATCACCACCCGACGGGATGACTCAACCATTGCAGAACTCGACCGTGACGATGGGGCGGCAGGGGTGGGGGAACTCAGGCGGTTTTTTCGTTGATGTACTTCACCGCATCGCCCACGGTGAGGATGGTCTCGGCGGACTCATCAGGGATCTCGATGCCGAAGGCCTCCTCAAGAGCCATGACGAGCTCGACGGTGTCGAGGGAATCGGCACCGAGATCGTTCTGGAAATTCGACTCCGCCTTCACTTCAGCGGCATCGACGCTGAGCTGCTCCGCGACAATCTCGCGGACTTTCTCGAAGGTCGCTTCCTGGGACATGGCCTCTGGTCCTGGCGTCGGGCATCCTACGGGCTGGCCTGATGACCGTTAACAACGATGACGGCCGGGCCCGCGGCCGGGTGTCCCGGGGATGGCACGGGTACCTTGACCTCACGGCGTTTGCTTCCGGCCCGGGCATGTCCCATTCCGTCAAGATCTACGACACCTGCATCGGCTGCACCCAGTGCGTGCGGGCGTGCCCCCTCGACGTCCTCGAGATGGTCCCCTGGGACGGCTGCAAGGCCGGCCAGATCGCCTCGTCCCCCCGCACCGAAGACTGCGTGGGCTGCAAGCGCTGCGAGACCGCCTGCCCCACAGACTTCCTCAGCATCCGGGTGTACCTGGGCGACGAGACCACCCGCAGCATGGGCCTCGCCTACTGAAAATCCCTGACGGCGTCGGTATCGTCGTGTCAGGCAGCCCGGCTCCGGCCGGGCTTTTTTTCGCGGGATTTCAGTAGATGTGCGGGATCGTGGCGGTGATCGGAACCCGGGACGCCGCTCCCCTGCTGCTTGAGGGGTTGCGCCAGCTGGAGTATCGCGGTTACGACTCCGCCGGCGTGGCCACGGTTCAGGGGGGCACGCTGACGATCCGCCGGGCCGAAGGCAAGCTGATCAACCTCACCACCCGCGTCGACGCCGAGGGGGCTCCGGGCCACTGCGGCATCGGCCACACCCGCTGGGCCACCCACGGCAAACCCGAGGAGCGCAACGCCCATCCCCACAGTGACGGCCGCGGCGATGTGGCCGTGGTTCAGAACGGCATCATCGAGAACCATCGCAGCCTGCGGGAGGAGCTGCAGGCCGCCGGAGTCCGTTTCCTCTCGGAAACCGACACGGAGGTGATTCCCCACCTGATCAGCCGCGAACTGGATCGCCGCACCGCCGCAGGGGAACCGGCCAGCGGTGCCACGCTGCTGGCCGCTGTGCAGGCGGTGCTCCCGCGGCTGGAAGGGGCCTACGCCCTGGCGGTGCTGTGGGCCCGGGTGAGCGATGCCCTGGTGGTGGCCCGGCGGCAGGCGCCGCTGATCATCGGCTTTGGGGAAGGCGAGTTTCTCTGCGCCAGCGACACGCCGGCCCTGGCCGGGGTGACCCGCACGATTCTCCCGATGGAGGACGGGGAGGTGGCCCTGCTCGGTCCCCTGGGCATCGAGCTCTACGACGGTGAAGGGCACCGCTGCCAACGCAGCCCCCAGCAGCTCCAGGGCAGCGACCACGTGGCGGACAAGCGCAGCTTCCGTCATTTCATGCTCAAGGAGATCCACGAGCAGCCCGAGACGGTGGCCCGCTGGCTGGGCCGCCATCTGCCCGAAGCTGCCGGTCCCGCCGGACCGGTGGTGGCCCTGCCGATCGACGACGAGCTGCTGCAGAACGTGCAGCGGATCCAGGTTCTGGCCTGCGGCACGAGCCGCCATGCCGCCCTGGTGGGCGCCCATCTGCTGGAGCAGCTGGCCGGGGTGCCCACGGGGGTGGCCTACGCCAGCGAGTACCGCTACGCGCCGCCACCGCTGACGGCCCACACCCTCACCATCGGCGTGACCCAGTCCGGCGAGACCGCCGACACCCTGGCGGCGCTGGCCATGGAGCAGCAGCGGCGCGCCGACCACGGAGACCCGGCCTACCGGGCCCGCCTGCTGGGGATCACCAACCGACCGGAAAGCAGCCTGGGCCGGCTGGTGCCCCAGCTGATCGACATCCAGGCCGGCGTCGAGGTGGGGGTGGCTGCCACCAAGACCTTCATGGGTCAGCTGCTGGCCTTCTACGGACTGGCCCTGCGGCTGGCGGAGCTGCGCGGCAGCCGTACGCCGGAGGAGCTGCACCGGCTTGCCGCAGCCCTGCGGGGCCTGCCGGGCCAGCTGCGCGATCTGATCGATGACCATGACCACCGCTGTGCCGACCTGGCCCATCAGTTCGCCGACACCCAGGACGTGATCTACCTGGGCCGTGGCATCAACTACCCGATCGCCCTTGAGGGCGCCCTCAAGCTCAAGGAGATCAGCTACATCCACGCCGAGGGCTATCCGGCGGGTGAGATGAAACATGGACCCATCGCCCTGCTGGACGCCCGGGTGCCGGTGGTGAGCGTCGCCATGCCGGGCACCGTGTTCGACAAGGTGCTCTCGAACGCCCAGGAGGCAAAGGCCCGCGATGCCCGGCTCATCGGTGTGGCCCCTCCCGGACCGGACACCGACCTGTTCGACGTGCTCCTGCCGGTGCCGCCGGTGGAGGAGCTGCTGTCCCCTCTGCTGACGGTGGTGCCGATGCAGTTGCTGAGCTATCACATCGCTGCCCATCGGGGGCTGGATGTGGATCAGCCCCGCAACCTCGCCAAGAGCGTCACCGTCGAATGAACCGTCAGGTCAGGGCGGTCGCCTCGCTGCGGCCGTAGTTGTCCTGGAACCGGACGATGTCGTCCTCGCCCAGGTAGGGACCGCTCTGCACCTCGATCAGTTCGACCGGAATCTTGCCCGGGTTCGAGAGACGGTGACGGGATCCCAGGGGGATGTAGGTGCTCTGGTTCTCGCCCAGCAGGATCGCTTCCCCGTCCTTTTCGACCACGGCGGTGCCCCGCACCACCACCCAGTGTTCGGCCCGATGGTGATGCATCTGCAGCGACAGGCTGGCACCGGGCTTGACCTCGATGCGCTTGACCTGCCAGCGCTCACCCTCGACCACCCCGTCGTAGTGGCCCCAGGGCCGGTAGATGCGGCGGTGGGCCTCACCTTCGGGCGCTCGCTCGCTCTGCAGGCGGTTGACGATGCGCTTCACATCCTGGGCACGGTCACGGTGGGCCACGAGCACCGCGTCATCGGTCTCGACGACCACCAGGTCCTCGACACCGAGACCCACCACCAGCCGGTGTTCGCTGCGCAGATAGCAGTTGCGGCTGCCCTCGCTGATCACCCGTCCCCGCAGGACGTTGCCGTCTCCGTCCTGATCCGCGGTTTCCCAGAGGGATCCCCAGCTGCCCACATCACTCCAGCCCGCGTGCAGGGGCACGACGCTGCCGAGGGTGGTGCGTTCCATCACCGCCACATCGATGGACACGCTGGGACAGCCGGCGAACGACTCGCGCTCGAGGCGCAGGAAATCGAGATCGGCGGTGTCGTGGCTGAGGGACGCCCGGCAGCCGCTCACCACATCGGGGGCCAGGCGCTCGAGCTCGGCCAGCACGGCACTGGCCCGGAACAGAAACATGCCGCTGTTCCAGGTGAAGCGACCGGAGGCCAGGAAGGACTCGGCCGTGGCCCGGTCGGGCTTCTCGACGAAACGGGCGATGGGCACCACGGCATCGCCGGCCGCCAGGGCGGTCTCGGCCTCGATATAGCCGTATCCGGTCTCGGGAGCTGTGGGCACGATGCCGAAGGTGATCAGCCGGCCGGCTTCGGCGGCGGGCCGGGCCGCCTCGACCGCCGTGCGGAAGGCGGCGGCATCACGGATGACGTGGTCCGCCGCCAGCACCAGCAGCAGGGGATCGTCGCCGCGGGCGGTGGCCTGCAGGGCCGCGACCGCGATGGCGGGGGCGGTGTTGCGGCCGATGGGCTCAAGGAGGATGCCGGAGGGATCGACACCGATCTGGCGCATCTGCTCGGCCACGATGAAGCGGTGATCCTCGTTGCACACCAGCAGAGGCGGCTGCAGGGAGGCCAGGCCGTTGAGGCGCTGCTGGGTCTGCTGCAGCAGGGTGTGTTCACCGGCGAGGGCCCAGTACTGCTTCGGGTAGCTGGCGCGGGAGAGGGGCCAGAGGCGCGTGCCGGTGCCACCGCAGAGGATGACGGGCACCAGAGCGGTCGATGCCATGACGGGCTCTGTCGGCGAAGTGTGGGGTGATGGTACCGACACGGTCCTGGGGGCCACCGTCGCCAGGGCTGCCTATGGTGCGACCAGGCCATGGGCGCGGCACGTGGAACGGGGGGTGAGCGCTGGCATGGCCGCGACCCTGAACGGGCGCCAGCTGCCGCTGGGCAGCGCCTCTCTGCGCAGCCGCCGCCTGTCCAGCCGCCCGGGTGATCTGCCGGGGCCGCTGTACGTCCATGGCGGCGTGGCCCCCACCACCGTGTCGGCCGTGGTGTTCCGGCCCGAGGGGCTGGACCATCGCCACAACCTGGACCGCACCGCCCTGGAGCTTCTGCTGCAGGAGAACCTGCCGGTCTGGCTGCGGCTCAAGGGCCTCGGGGACCGGGGGCTGATCGAGGAAGTGCTGACCCGGGCGGAGGTGCCCGAACCCCTGCAGCGGGCCCTGATCGAGACCCCCCAGCGCTGCCGGGTGGACGCCCTGGGCAGTGCCCTGCTGATCGTGATGCACCGGCTGGCGGGCAGCAGTGCCAACCGCATGATCAGTGAACAGGTGGGGCTGGTGCTGCTGAACCGCGTGCTGGTGTCGGTCGAGGAGGTGCCCCGGCCGGTGTCCTTCCCTGAGCTGACCCACTGGCTGGAGCAGCTGCAACCGCCGCCGACCGCCGCCGACCTCGACGACATCCTGTTCTTCCTCGTGGACGAGGTGCTCGACGAGGTGCTGCCCCTGCTGGAGGACATGGCCGAACAGCTCGATGAGCTGGAAGACAGCTCCCTGCGCCGTCCAAGTCCGAAGGTGCTGCGGCGGGCCTACGAGGTGCGCACGGGCCTGCGGCAGGTGCGCAGTCTGATCTGGCCCCTGCGCAACCAGCTGTTCGTGCTCATCCGCCAGAGCCAACGGGTGCTCGACAAGGGGGCCGTGCGCGGTTTCCGCGAAGTGAACAGCCATGTGGAGGTGCTGTTCGAGACCGCGGAACTGCTGCGTCACCAGTGCGATGGGGTCACCGGCACCTACATGGCGAGCATCAGCAACCGGATGAACCAGGTGATGAAGATGCTCACCATCGTCCAGAGCATCTTCGTGCCGCTCACCTTCATCGCCGGGGTGTACGGGATGAACTTCAACCCCGAAACCTCACCGTGGAACATGCCTGAGCTGAACTGGCGCTATGGGTATCTCGGCTGCCTGCTGGTGATGGTGGTGGTGGCCTCGATTCAGATCACCCTGCTGTGGCGACGGGGCTGGTTCCAGGACTGGACGGGCACCCGCTAGAGATCCAGCAGCCCCACCGGCGGGGTGAGCAGCAGCCATCCCTCGGCCAGCTCGATACGGGGCACGATCGGCTCGACGAAGGGCACCAGGCAGCGGCGGCCGTCGGCAACCAGTTCGATCTCAAGCAGGTCATTGCCGCCGTGGTGCAGATCACGCACATGGCCGATGGCCGTCGCTTCGGGCTCAAGGCGCACCTCGAGGCCCTGGAGGTCGAGCACATGAAACTCCCCGTCCTGAAGGGGCGGGCGATCGTCGGCTGCCACCAGCAGCTCGTGGCGCACCAGCGCTTCGGCCTGGCTGCGATCATCGACGCCCTGCAGGCGGAGCACGAACAGGTCGCGTCCCGGAAGGGGCCGACCCTGCAGCAGCTGCACCGGCCGGGGCGGTGTGCTGAGGTCGCCCCGCGGGCGCAGCCAGCGCGGTCCCGCCTCGGTGAGGCGGGATGGAAAGTCGGTGGAGGGCAGCACCCGCAGCTCCCCACGGAGCCCCTGGGCGGCCACCACCTCACCCACCACCAGAAAAGAATCGGCCATGCAGAACAGCGGTGACGGTCGCTAATCTCATCAGACCATCCGACCCGCCCCGGGAATCGACCGCCATGATCCTGCCTGGCAGCACCGTGCGCGTGGTCGATCCGCGTTCGATCTACAACGGGTACCAGGGATTCGTGCAGCGCCTCAGCGGCCGCCGTGCTGCCGTGCTGTTCGAAGGTGGGAACTGGGACAAGCTGGTGACCATGCCGCTGATCCAGCTCAGCGAGGTTCAGGGCTGAGGCGCTGCAGGGCGGATCGAGCCGCCTCCTGCTCCGCCATCCGCCGGGAGGGTCCCCAGCCTTCTCCGAGGGCCTGGCCGGCCACGGCGACGGCGCTGTGAAAGCGCCGCTGACTGCCGTGGGTCCGTTCCCGTTCCTCGGTGCGGTATGTGGGCAGCTGACCGTCCTGGCGCTGGCTCCATTCCTGCAGGGCGGATTTCCAGTTGTGCAGGCTGGGGTCGGCCAGCAGGGCGGCACTGTCAGACCACCAGGGAGCATCCAGCCAACGTCGCACGGGCAGCAGAGAACTGCCCCAGGCCTCGTAAAGGCCACCGACCAGGGCTTCGCAGCATTCGGCCCGGACCGTGCGCCGTCCCGCGAGATCACCGCTGGCCTGGGGCCCCTGGAGGATCAGCGCATCCAGGTCAAGGGAAGCGGCATGGTCGGCCAGCCAGCGGTCACTGACGAGCTGTGCCCTCAGGGCCGAGCGCTGGCCCATCGACAGGTGGGGCAGGCGCTCCTCGAGGAATTCGGCACAGGCGAGACGCAACACCGCATCGCCGAGGAATTCCAGGCGCTCATGGTTCCAGGCCAGACCGGCACTGGTGTGGGTCAGGGCTTCATGCAGCGGGCGCAGGTCGATGGAGCCCTCTGGCGGCGGGGAAAGGCCCAGCCGCCCGAGCAGCTGACCCAGGGACCGGCAGCGATCGGCAGCGGGCTGGGGACAGACCATGACCGGGGGGAGAGGGAGGAAAGCAGGACGTAAGCCGGGTTCTGTTCTCCGGCCGGCGAGGCCGACCGGGGGCGATCATCTGTCTGGGACCGCCGTTGCCGACGGCCTCGAGCGGCGCAGAAGACGGAACCGGTGAATGGTCACCCCTGGTTCCTGGGCCTTGCTCCCGGCCGGGGTTTACCGAGCCAGCGCCTCTCGACGCTGCTGGTGCGCTCTTACCGCACCTTTGCACCCTTGCCTGTGCCTGGGCGATCCAGGCCATCGGCGGTGTGTTTCTGTGGCACTATCCTCACGGTCACCCGCACTGGGCGTTACCCAGCAAGCCTGACCATTGGGGAGCCCGGACTTTCCTCAGCCTTCACCGAACGGTGGCGACTGCGATCACCTCGCCTGCTTTCCAGAAATCAAACTACAGGAAGGCGCTGACGGAGCCGACGGCGCAGCCGCAGGGCACCGGCGGCAAGGGTGCCGACACCGAGCACCGGCAGGGGAGCAGGGACGGCGGCCACGTTGTCACGGGTCAGTTCACCACCGGAGATGAGGGCACGGGCTTCAAGAATCTGACCGCCGGAAACACCATTGACGGTGGTGTTGGCAGACGCCGGGACCGTGCTGCTGTTGTTGTTGAACAGGAAGGAGGAGGCGATGACATCATTCAGGGCCGTGGAGCCGGCCGGAATGGTGTACCTCAGGTAAAAGGGGGAACCCATGGGTCCCGGGCCAGGAACAGCCACGATCGGCGTGTAGTTGTAACCAGGGACTGAGGCAGTGCCGGAGCCCGTCACAAAAGAGGGCTGAAAAGTGGTGAATGATGCAGGATCAGCGCTTCTGGACCACCCGAGGTTCGTCAAGGTCACTGGAGCTCCGGGAGCAACGCCACCGGAGGCCGTGTTGAACAGACCGAATTGAAAATACTGAGCCCCTGGACGCGGCGGAGATATGGTTCCATTGAGTTTTGCATCTTCATATTTAAGAATGACAGTGTTGTCAATCGTGTAATCAAATTCTGGACAACTATTCGAGTATATATTTAGATTCTGGACTGGATCACCAAGGCAAGCCATGGCCGGCTGGGACAGACCGGCGACCAGTGCAACCGTTGAGGTGGCAGCAGCAAAGGAAAAACCCAACGCAGGCAACGGGGCCAAGCTTCGGGGGAATCTGCGAAGATCAGTCACTGAAAACATCGCTGCAGGGCCTGGAACCAGATCACTTGATCGCTGCTGCAGATCTCAGGCGACGCCTGAACCTGGAGGCACTTCCGAGGGCCATGAAAGCACCAACAGCAGGGAGGGGACCGGGGACATTTTCACGGGAGGTGTGATCACGGTTGAGGTCAACGAACGAAGTGAGGGAAGAACCCGTCAAGAAGCCGTTTGCATCAACGGCGCCATTGTTGTTAGCAAGAAACTTGACCTCGAACGTTTCGTTGAGAGCAACCCCAGCCGGAATGGTGTAACGCACAAAGAAAGGATTGCCGAGGGGAGGAGTCCCACTGGCGGCAAGGATATCGATCACACCAGTCGCAACTCGTGTTGCACCAACAGCAAGATTTGCTTGGAAGTTAGTGAAAGGCCCTCCAGGAGACCTGGACCATTCAAAATTATCAATGGTGTAGGTGCCACCCAACACCGTATTCATCGCAATCTGGAAGTATCTGGCGCCAGATCGGACAGGGGCAACGCTGTCATTGAGCTTTGCATCACTCAACTTGATGGTTGCCTGGGAAGTGGATGAGCCACCGCTGTAGAAAGTGGTGCAATTGTTGTTCTCCACTGCCAGAGTGCCAGACACACAGAATGCTTTCGCCTCCATGGGGAGGAATCCCACTCCGACGATGGCGAAGGTGGCCCCGAGGACCCAGCGACCGAAGGAGGGAAGCACTGTCGTAGACACAGGTGGCCCTACATTAGCCGAAAACTGACCGCCAGGGGAAAACCGAATGAGTCCCTGACGACTCAGTCCTTGCGTTCGGACTCATCGTCTTCGTTGAAATAGGCGGCATAGGGGTTCGCCTCAGGGCGGGGCCTGGGACTGCGCGGAGGCCGCGGCCGTGCCGGGCGCCCGGCGTCGACGGCATCACCCTCCGCATGATCCTCGGCTGACCAGCGGGGATCGAAGCCCTGCACCGATGGTCGCGGGGGTCTCGGTGGGGTGAATGCCCGCCGCAGAGCCCGGCGCAGCCTGGCGAGCCGGGAGAGGGTCACTGCCCCGTCCCCCTCGCCGTCGTGGGCGTGGTCGGCCTGGCTCCAGCGGGGATCGAACTGACGCGGATCCACCCGTCCGGCTCCGCCCTGGGCCCCTCCTTGCCGCCAGGAACTCCAGCGCTGGCGCAGCACCATCCCCAGGGAGCTGAGCATCAGAAAGGAAACGCCGTAGCAAAGGGCCATGGCCGAGCCCACAAGACTGCGGTTGATGGCTTCCGCCTGGAGGGGGCCCCGCTCCTGCAGCTGCCGCTGCCGCAGCGCCCGGATCTGGGGGGCGATCTGGGCATGCATCTGCTGCTGGATCTGGTCG
Source organism: Prochlorococcaceae cyanobacterium (assembly GCA_049317465.1). Taxonomy (GTDB): domain Bacteria; phylum Cyanobacteriota; class Cyanobacteriia; order PCC-6307; family Cyanobiaceae; genus CAIQIA01. The sequence goes on from JBMOIF010000039.1 coordinate 20,235, forward strand.
AAGGGGACCGCCAGCTGATCGCGGATGGGAGGAGCCCCGGGCAGGTTGCGCAGGGCCTCGATCAGCTCAGCCTCATTGCGGGCAGCCATGATGGCCTCATCGCCCTGCTTCAGGATCGACAGTTCCAGCCTTCCCTTGGCAGCGATGTCGGCGAGGCGCTGCAATTCGAGCCATGTCTGCAGGGGAATGAGCAGCAGAAATCCGAGGGCCACCGGCAGACAGAGCTGCCGCAGCCTTCGGCCCCTCCGCTCCACCACCGCCTGGCCCGGGTCGAGCACCTCTCCCAGCTGCACGAAAACAACCCCCGTCAGGGCGAAGGCTGCCGAACCGATCAGGCCACCCACGACCCCGCGGCCCCAGGCCGGGTCAAGGATGCGGACCGGCAGCAGCTGGCCGAGGGCGTTGGCCAGATAAATGCCCAACAGGGCAAACCCGCAGATCTGAAGGGCCACCGCCAGCTCAGGGGCCATCAGGGTGGGAGTGACGGACGGACCCTGGGCTGGCGGTGGTTGCGTTGCTCGGTCGGCTGGCGTGTTCATCAACGCAACGTCCGCAGGGTTGACCTTACGAGAGGCAGCCCCAGGAGAAGCCGCGATCTAGGCTGAGTTCGCTGGGGCTGTAGCTCAGCCGGATAGAGCGACGGTTTCCTAAACCGTAGGTCGTGG
>JBMOIF010000040.1:0-20830 GCA_049317465.1 Prochlorococcaceae cyanobacterium
TGGGTGGCGCCAAGGGCGGCATCGACGGCGCCCACATCCTCTCGCCGATGCCCTATCTGCTCACCACGGGCGCCATCAGCAAGAGCAGGCAGCCGGTGCCCATGGCGATCCTGGCGCGGCTCAACACCCAGGGCCAGGCCATCTCGGGCTCCAAGGAATTCCTGGACGAGAAACTGAAGGCCAAGGCCCCCAACCTTGAGGCCACGATCGACAAGAAAAACAAGACCGGCGACAAGTTCAAGGCTGCCGTCACCTTCCCGGGCGGCACCCACGACCTGTGGATGCGCTACTGGATGGCCGCCAATGGTGTTGACCCCAACAAGGATGCCGACATCGTGGTGATTCCGCCGCCGCAGATGGTGGCCAACATGCAGAGCGGCACCATGGATGTGTTCTGCGTGGGTGAACCGTGGAACGAGCGCCTGGTGAACAAGAAACTGGGCTACACCATCGCCCAGACCGGCGAGATCTGGAAGGAGCACCCCGAGAAGGCCTTCGCCATGCGCGCCGACTGGGTCAAGAAGAACCCGAACGCCGCCCTGCGGCTGCTGATGGCCGTGCAGCAGGCCCAGAAGTGGGCCGATGATCCGGCCAACACCAAGGAACTGGCCACCATTCTCGCCGAAGACAAGTACGTGAAAGCCTCGGTCGAGGATCTGCTGCCGCGCCTGCAGGGAACCGTCGACTACGGCGATGGCCGCCAGGTGACCAACAGCCCCTACAAGATGAAGTTCTGGGCCAACAACGCCTCCTTCCCCTTCAAGAGCCACGACACCTGGTTCGTGACCGAAAACATCCGCTGGGGCTATCTGCCCAAGGGCACCAACATCAAGACCCTGGTCAACCAGGTGAACCGTGCCGATCTCTGGCGGGCGGCGGCCAAGGCCAATGGCTACGGCAACGGCCCGGCTTCCGATTCGCGCGGGGTCGAGGTGTTCTTCGACGGCGTGAAGTTCGATCCGAACAACCCTCAGGGTTACCTCAACAGCCTCAAGATCAAGGCCCTCAAGTGAAGGTCACCGGAGGGGGGTCAGCGGCCTCCCTCCCCCACTGTCAAGGCTTCTTTGCGCACGTTCCATGACCACCGCCCTGGCCCCCTCCCGCCACTGGCTGCGCCATCCCCTGGTGCGGCCCCTCAAGGCACCGCTGATCTGCATCGGCGCCGTGCTGCTGCTCTGGCAGCTGCTCGTGAGTGCCGGCCACAGCGATTTTCCGGGGCCCCTGCAGGTGGTGAGCCAGACCTGGGATCCCTACATCTCGAAACCCTTCTATGACGACGGGGGCACCGCCAAGGGTCTGGGCTGGCAGATCCTGATCTCGCTGCAGCGGGTGGCGGTGGGCTACACCCTGGCGGCGGTGGTGGGCATCGCCGCCGGCCTCGCCCTGGGGCTGAACCGATTCGTGCGCCAGGGCTTCGACCCGATGATCCAGGTGCTGCGCACGGTGCCGCCCCTGGCCTGGCTGCCGATCTCGCTGCTGCTGTTTCAGCAGGCCGACGCGGCAGCCATCTTCGTGATCTTCATCACCGCCGTCTGGCCGATCGTGATCAACACCGCCACCGGCATCCGTGAGATCCCCCAGGATTACCGGAACGTGGCCCGGGTGCTGCGCCTGCGCAAGCGCAGCTTCCTCTGGGACATCGTGGTGCCGGCCACGGCGCCCTACGTGTTCACGGGTCTGCGGATCGCCATCGGCCTGGCCTGGCTGGCGATCGTGGCCGCCGAGATGCTCAAGGCCGACGGCGGCATCGGCTTCTTCATCTGGGACGCCTACAACGCCGGCGGCGACTCGAGCACCAGCCAGATCGTGCTGGCCATTCTCTACGTGGGCCTCGTCGGTCTGCTGCTCGACCGTCTTGTGGCCTGGATCGGCGACCGCATCAGCGGTCCGCGGCGCTGAGGACATCCCGATGAGCACCTTTCTGCAACTGGATTCGGTGGAGCAGAGCTTCACCCGTCCCGATGGCTCGGTGCTGCAGGCCCTGAGCACCATCAACCTCAGCATCGACCGCGGTGAGTTCGTCTCGCTCGTGGGCCACTCGGGCTGCGGCAAGTCGACCCTGCTGAACATCCTCGCCGGCCTGGCCCAGCCCAGCCGCGGCGGCGTGATTCTCGAAGGGCGGCAGGTCACCGAACCCGGCCCCGACCGGATGGTGGTGTTCCAGAACTACTCGCTGCTGCCCTGGCGCAGTGTGCGGGGCAACGTGTCGCTGGCCCTGCGGGAGGTGAAGCGCGACCTCAGCGCCGCCGAACGGGCCGAACGCACGGCCGCGGCCCTGAAGATGGTGAACCTCGACGCGGTGGCCGACCGACTGCCGGGCGAGCTGTCGGGGGGCATGCGCCAGCGGGTGGCGATCGCCCGCGCCCTGGCCCTGCAGCCGAAACTGCTGCTGCTCGACGAACCCTTCGGAGCCCTCGACGCCCTCACCCGCGGCCATCTGCAGGAACAGCTGATGGGCCTCTGCCAGGAGGCCGGCATCACCACCGTGATGGTGACCCACGACGTCGATGAGGCCCTGCTGCTGAGCGACCGGGTGGTGCTGCTCACCAACGGGCCCCGGGCCCATGTGGGGCGGATCGTGGCGGTGCCGTTCGAGCGGCCCCGCTGCCGCAAGGGGGTGCTGCAGCACCCCGACTACTACGCCCTGCGCAACACGCTGCTCGGGTTCCTGCACGACCAGCGGCGGGTGGTGCGGCGCCGGCCCGCCGCGGCGGTCGCCGGCCCGGTGGCATCCGTGCCGACCGTGCGGCTGGGCTACCTGCCCGGCCTCGATGCCGCGCCGCTGCTGGTGGCGCAGCAGCAGGGCCTGTTCACCGCCGAGGGGGTGGCGGTGCAGCTGCTGCGCTGCCAGAGCTGGGAGGAGATCGACGACCTGCTGCGGCTGCAGCGGCTCGACGGTGCGGCCCTCAGCGCCGCCCAGCCCCTGACGATGGCCGCGGGCCTGGGGGTGGCAGGCAGCACGCCACTGCCGATGGTCGTCACCCAGACCCTCAGCCGCAACGGCAATGCGCTGGTGCTCAACCGCGACCTGGGCCTGGGGGGCAGCAGCGAGCTGCTGGCCGCCCTGCAGCAGGGACGGTCGCTGCGGCTGGGGGTGCCCGACCGGCTGTCGATGGCCGAGCTGCTGCTGCGCCACTGGCTGGCCGCCAACGGCATCGACCCCCAGGGCGTGCAGTGGCAGCGCCGCAGCCCCCTGGGGCTGCAGGCGGCCATGGAAGGGGGACTGATCGATGGCTTCGCCGCCGGCAAGCTGCGGGCCTGCATCGCCCAGCACCGGGGCAGCGGCACGGTGGTGCTCACCGACGCCGCCGTCTGGCCGAACCACGTCGAGAAGGTGCTGGCCCTTCGCGAAGACTGGGTCGATGGGCAGCCCCAGGCGGCGGTGGCCCTCACGGCGGCGCTGCTGCGGGCCGCCTCCCTCTGCGACGACCCGAACCGACGGCCGCTGCTGCTGGAGGTGCTCACCGCCCCCGAGGGATTCGGGCCGCAGCTGCGGGAGCCCCTGCACGAAGGGCTGAGCGAGGCCACCAGCCTGCTGCGTTTCAACCGCTACTTCCTGGGCCAGGCCTGCTGGCCTGACCCCGCCGAGGGCCTGTGGGTGCTCACCCAGCTGGCCCGCTGGGGCCTGGCGCCCCTGCCCGACCACCGGGACGAACTGCTCGAGCGGGTCTACGGCCGGCGGCTGTTCCTCGAGGCCTGCGAGCGGGCCGGCATCCGCGACCAGGAGCCGACCCAGCGGGTGGTGACCTTCACCGATGGTGACCGCTTCGACGTGGATGACCCGACGGGCTATGCCGCCCGTCTGCCCTATTCCCTGGCTGCCCTTCCCCTGGCCTCCCATGCCTGACACCGTTCTGGAACCGACCGGCCGCCGTGTGCAGTTCGAGGCGATCGCCAAGACCTACCCGGGCAGCACCGCCCCGGTTGAGGTGCTGCGCAACATCGACCTCGACGTGGCCGCCGGTGAATTCGTCTGCCTGATCGGCCATTCGGGCTGCGGCAAATCGACGCTGCTGAACATGCTCTCGGGCTTCGAGACGCCGTCGGCCGGACGGGTGCTGGTGGAGGGCGAACCGGTGACGGGCCCCGGCCCCGACCGCATGGTGGTGTTCCAGAACTACGCGCTGCTGCCCTGGAAGACGGCCCTGCAGAACGTGCTGCTGGGCCTGCGCTCGACCCGGCGCGACACCGCCAGGGCGGTGCTGGCGGAGGAGGCGCGGGCGATGCTCGAGACCGTGGGCCTGGGGGAGGCCACCCAGCAGCTGCCCGGCGAACTGTCGGGGGGCATGCGCCAGCGAGTGGCCATTGCCCGGGCCATGGCCATCCAGCCACCGGTGCTGATCCTGGATGAACCCTTCGGCGCCCTCGATCCGATCACCAAGGAGGACCTGCAGGAGGAGCTGCTGGCCCTCTGGCGGCGCCAGCGCTGCACCGTGCTGATGATCACCCACGACATCGACGAGGCCCTGTTTCTGGCCGACCGGGTGGTGATCCTCAGCAACGGACCGCGGGCCACGATCGACACGGTGCTCACGGTGCCCTTCGCCCGCCCCCGTGACCGCGACGCCCTGCTGCACGACCCCCGCTACGGCCAGCTGCGCAACCAGGCCCTCGACCGGCTCTACGGCAACGAGTAAGCCGCCTGGATCCGAAAGAATCGCACTCCCTTGAGAGCCGACGTCGTGGTTGCCTTCCCCGCAGGCCGGCTGTCTGAGCGTCCGGTGGCGCATCTGCCGCTGATGGACTGGCTGCGGGGCCTGGCCTCGCTGGCGGTGGTGTTCTTCCACCTCAATGTGGTCAAGGGGGACGTGAACGACGCCTACACGTGGTTGTGTCAGGCGGGCTGGCTGGGGGTACCGGTGTTCTTCGCCATCAGCGGCTGGTGCATGGCCGTCCTGAGTGAGCGCTGCCAGGGAGCGGGACGCTTCCTGCTGGCGCGGCTGCTGCGGCTCCATCCCCCTTATCTGGCCTCGGTGGGGGTGACCCTGGCCGCGCTGCTGATCATCAAGATCACCACGGGTCACAACGACGTCACACCGCTGCCGTCGAGCCCCGGCGGGGTGGTCGCGACACTGCTGCTGGCCACCAAGCCAGTCTCCACCGTCAAGACCATCAACTGGAGCTACTGGTCATTGCCGGTGGAGTTCGGGTTCTATGTGCTCACAAGCCTTGTGCTGACCCTGAACCAGCGCCAGGGCCGCCGGGCAGGGTTGGTCCTGTTGCTGCTGATGCTCGGACTCAGCCTGGTCGTCAACCTCACGGGCCAACGGCTGATCGCCACCCCGATCTTCTGGCTGCCCTGGTTCCCCCACTTCGCCCTGGGCTGGTTCGCTCAGCAATGGAGCCAGGGGCGGTTGTCAAACCTTCCGGCTGGACTGGCGACCCTGCTCGCCGTGGCCGGCGCTGCTGTGGGCCAGAACCAGGCCCTGGCCGGCGGCAGTTATGTGGGCCCCGAAGCGCTGATGGCCACCCTGGCGGCATTGGCGACGGTGGGGCTGCTGCTGCTGGGCCGCCGGGGCCTGGGGCAGGGCCTGGCGGCCAGCCGCGCCGGGGCGGTGCTGACCCACCTGGGCCAGATTTCCTATTCGGTGTATCTGCTGCACGTGCCCATCGGCTGCTATCTGCTGATCCGGCTGCGCACGGGGCCCCTGCTCGAGCGACTGCCCCTGCACGTGGCCTTCGACACGCTGGTGGTGCTGCTGATCGTGGGCGTGTCGACCCTGTTCCACCGCTGGATCGAGCAGCCGTGCCATCGCTGGTCACGGCGCATCGGCCGTTCGCCGCAGGCCGTGGCGCCGCTCAGCGGTGCGCCGGTGGCTGGGGAGACCGTCGGGGCCGGCCGCTGACCATGTCGTGCACGAGGGCCTGGGCGCGGCGGCTGGCCCGCCGGCTCACCTGGCCGCAGAGGTAGGTCCAGACGAAATGGGCGGCAGCCATGCTGGTGAGTTCGGCATGGTCATAGGGGGGTGACACCTCCATGCAGTCCATGCCCACGAAGGGCAGGTCCGAGAGGGCTTCAAGGATGGTCAGCACCTGGTTGCTGCTGAGGCCACCGGGTTCGGGGGTGCCGGTGCCGGGGGCAAACGCCGGGTCGAGGCAGTCGATGTCGAGGCTGAGGTAGAGGGGGGGCTGGCCGGCCGCCGCCCAGCGTTCGCGCACGCTGGTAAGCAGCGGCTCGAGCTGACTCTCGTTTTCGAGGCCGCGCAGGTCACGGGCGCTGAAGCTGCGGCCGCCGCGGTCGTGCACGTAGTCGCTGGCGAGCCGGTGACCGGAGGAGCGGATGCCGATCTGGGTGAACACCTCGGGCAGCACGAGGTCTTCCTGCATCGCCTCGTGCACCCAGGTGCCATGGCCGCTGGGTTCGCCGAAGTGGTCGCTCCAGGTGTCGGGGTGGGCATCGAAATGCAGCACCGCCAGGGGGCGCCCGAGGGCGGCCCGGTAGGCCCGCAGCAGCGGCAGGGTGAGGGAGTGGTCGCCGCCGAGCCAGACCATATGGTGCCGGGTCAGCAGCGGCTGCAGCAGGTCGGGCAGGGCCGCCTGCACCGCCTCAAGGCAGGTGCTGGGCAGGGGCAGATCGCCGGCATCGCCCAGCTGGCCGTCGAGACCGATCTGGAAGTAAGGGTGAATGCCGTCGCAGAGCATGTGGCTGGCCTGGCGGATGCTGCGGGGGGCCAGGCGGGCGCCGGGGCGGTTGGTGACACCGCCATCCCAGGGGAGACCGGCGACGGCGAAGGGAAGACCAGCTCGCAGGGGTTCGCAGCGCAGAAAAGTGTTCTGCGACTCGAAAGGAAATCCGCCCATGCCGTTGGGGCCTATTCGAATCGTTGAAGAGAATCTAAAGCGACGGCATCGGCCCCAAATTAACGTTATCGGGCACAAAAGTTTTCTCCGGCGTCAACCGGCGCAGCCGCACCGCGGCGCCCTTGAGCTCGGGCTGGCGTGAGCGGGGGCAGCACAGATCGTGCATCAGCCGGTTGGCCTCGCAGGGGTTGGGCTGGGCGGCGCCCCAGTGCATCGGCAGAAAGACGGTGCCGGGGCGGATGGCGTCAGTGACCAGCACCCGGGCCGCGATCGTGGCCCGGCGCGAGGTCACGTGGGTCCAGCCGCCGTCCTCCAGGCCGGCGGCGCCCGCGTCATCGGGATGCACCTCGAGCCGCGCCTCGGGATGGTCGTTGCGCAGGCGCTCCACCCGGGCCGTGCGCGTCATGGTGTGCCAGTGACCCAGGTAGCGGCCGACGGTGAGCACCAGCGGATAGTCGTCGCACGGGGGTTCGGCGGCCCCACCGGGGGCGTCGGCCTGAAAGCGGGCCCGGCCGTCGCTGGTGGCGAAGCGGTGGTCGGTGTAGAGACGGGCCTGGCCGCCGCCGGGGGCGGTGCCGGCCGGAAACGGCCACTGCTGCGGCCCATGAGCGGCCAGCAGACCGTGGCTGAGGCCCGCCATGTCGCACGGCCGGCCGGCGGTGATGGCCACGAACTCGGCATGGATCGCGGCGGCCCCCGCAGGGGTCTCGGGATAGGCGAAGGCCTCGCGGAACCCCAGCCGCCGGCCCAGGTCCGCCAGGATCGCCCAGTCGGCCCGGGCCTCGCCCGGCGGCGGCCGGAAGGCCGGGCAGAGGGTCACCCGCCGCTCCGAGTTGGTCATCACCCCCGTCTTCTCACTCCACTGGGCCGCCGGCAGCACCAGATGGGCCACGGCCTCGGTCTCGGTGCCGGCGTAGGCCTCGCTGAGCACCACCAGCGGACAGTGCGCCACCGCCTGCCGCACCCGGTCGAGCCAGGGCAGGCTCACCAGCGGATTGGTGGCCGCCACCCACCACAGGCCCAGCTCCCCCCGTTCCATGGCCTGCACCTGCTCCCAGACCGTGCGGCCCGGCTGCGGATGGATGGCCCCCGGCGCCAGCCCCCAGTGGCGCTCGAGGTCGGCCCGGTGGGTCGGATCGGCGATGGAGCGGTACCCGGGCAGCAACTGGGCCAGGCCGCCGGCCTCGCGGCCTCCCATGGCGTTGGGCTGGCCCGTGAGCGAGAAGGGTCCGGCCCCGGGCCGGCCGATCTGGCCCGTGAGCAGGTGCAGGTTGATGATGCCGCTGACGGTGGCGGAACCCTCGGACGACTGGTTCACCCCCATCGACCAGGCGCTGAGCACCCGCTCGGCGCCGGCCCAGGCATCGGCGGCGGCGATCAGGTCGGCTGCGGCGATGCCGCAGACGGCGGCACTGCGGGCCGGCGGCCAGGCCTCCGCCAGGGCGATCCAGTCGTCGCTGCCGCTGGTGTGGGCCGCGACAAAGGCCCGGTCCAGGGCACCGCGCTGGAGCAGCCGGTGGCCGAGGCCCAGCAGCAGGGCGAGGTCGCTGCCGGGCTGCAGGGCCAGGTGCAGGTCGGCGGCGGCGGCGGTGGCCGTGCGGCGCGGATCGATGACGATCAGGCGGCAGGCGCCGGGGTCGCGGCGGCGGCGCTTGAGCAGCCGCTGCCACAGCACCGGATGGCACTCGGCGGTGTTGGTGCCGATCAGCACCACCACATCGGCCAGGTCGAGGTCGTCGTAGCAGCAGGGGGGACCGTCGGCGCCGAGGCTGTGGGCATAGCCGCTCACGGCCGAGCTCATGCACAGCCGCGAGTTGGCGTCGACGTGGTTGCAGCCCAGGAAGCCCTTGAACAGCTTCTGGGCCAGGTAGTAGTCCTCGCTGAGGAACTGGCCCGAGCCGTACAGGGCCAGCCCGTCGGGGCCTTGGGTCGCCAGGGTGCCGCGGATGGCGTCGACCAGGCGCCCCAGCGCCTCGTCCCAGTCGATGGGCCGCAGGGGTTCGCGACGGTCGGCCCGCCAGAGCGGAGTGGTCAGCCGGCCGCCGTGCAGGGTGGCGCCCACGGTGGCCCCCTTGACGCACACCTGCCCCAGGGAAGACGGGTGATGGCGGTCACCCCGGGCCACCCAGACGGGCTCGTCGGCGCCGGCGGTCGGTGGCCGCAGCTCAAGACCGCAGCCCACGCCGCAATAGGGGCACTGGGCCCGGGCGGCGGCGGCGGCTGGACCCACGAATGACAGCGACAATCGCTGCCATTCGACCAAGGCGTGCGGGCCTGGCCCGGTGACCGTTGTTACGAAACCGCGGCGGCTGGTGGAACCGAACCGACGGATCTAGGATGATTCTGATAATTCACTGAGGGGCACTCCCTCGCCGCCATGCCGGGTCCCTTCCTGCCCACCGACGGCCTCACCCCCGGCCAGCTGGTGGCAGCCCTGGTGGATCCCAGCGGCGGCGTCGCCATCGAGGCCGGCAGTGTTCGCGTCAAGGCCTCAGCAGCCTCAGCCATCAGCCTCTACGACGGCAGCCTGGCCCCCCTGGGGATCGGCGCCGGCCTGCTGATCACCTCCGGCACCGCCCCCGGCACCAGCAACAGCGTGGGCTGGTTCGGCCAGAGCAACGCCGGGGTGAGCGGCTGGCAGAACGGTGACGCCGACATCAACAGCGTCGTCAACAGCGTCTTTCACACCACCTCGTACGACGCCAGCGCCCTGGCGTTCAACTTCCGCATCACCGATCCCACCGCCACGTCGATCAGCTTCGATCTGGTGTTCGGCTCCGACGAATACCCCGAATGGGTCGATCAGTTCGTCGACACCGCCATCGTGATGGTCAACGGGGTGAACCATGCCCTGTTCGAACGCAACCCCTACCGCCCCCTCGCCGTCATTTCCCCCAACCTGGCGGCGGGGTACTTCCAGAACAACGCCGGCAATGCCCTGCCGATCGAATACGACGGCGTCAGCCGGGTGCTGCGCATCGTGGCGCCGATCCTCGGCGGCGGCGCCCTCAACACGATCAAGATCGCCGTCGCCGACACCGGCGACCACATCTACGACAGCGGGCTGTTCATCGCCGGCCTGAGGGCCGGCACCACGCCGGGCCAGGGCCTGGTGACCCGACCCACCACCCCCTGCACCGACAGCAGCGATTACGTCTCCGGTGGGCTCAGCGGCGAATCGTTCGATCTGCTCGGTGGTGACGACCACTGCTTCTCGGGGGGCGGCAGCGACCTCATCGACGGTGGCAGCGACAACGACACCATCGACGGCGGCAGCGGCGACGACGTGCTCAAGGGTGGCGATGGCAGCGACTGGCTGATCGGCGGCGCCGGCAACGACACCGCCGTGTACAGCGGCGCCAGCAGCGGCTATCAGATCAGTGTTGATGCGGCCAGCGGTGTCTGCAGCATCACCTCTCTGGGGGATGGCAGCGTCGATCAGCTGCAGGGCATCGAATCCCTCGCCTTCGACGACGGTGTGATCACCCTCGCCGGCAACAGCGCCGGCCCCGCCTTACCACCCCCCCCAGCACCGGTGGTCGACTCCCAGGGCGTGCTGGTGGTGAGCGGGATCGGTGCCAGCGGTGAAGTTCTCACAGCCGAACTGAGCGATGCCGATGGGATCGACGGAGCTGTGGTCTGGAACTGGGACGTGCTGACCGCTGGCAGCACGACCTGGCAGACGATCAGCGGTGCCAACAGCGCCACATACATCGTCAGTGCTGAGGCGGCTGATGGCCACATCCGTGTCCGCGCTCAGTACACCGATGGCAAAGGGAATCTGAGCCAGCCAGTCAGCGGCGCCAAGGAGATTCAGGAGTTGGAGACGGGAGATGCCGTCATCAACCTGATGCAGTTACAGGCCCCCGCCGGCGCCGGTGTTGTGACGCCGCTCACCACCGTGCTGACCCGGCTGATCGATCTGGGGCTGACCCCCGCCCAGGCCGGTCTCACCCTCGCCACCGTGCTGGGCCTGCCCGCCGGTCTGAAACTGCACACCTTCAACGCTTTGCAGGTGCTGCAGAATCCGGCCACTGCGGCCGACCCCCTGGCCCTGCTGGTGGAGGCCGTCAGCCTGCAACTGGGCATCATCGGGTCGGCCAACAACGACGACACCGGCGGTGCCATGGCCCTTGGCATTATCAAGGCCCACGCCCAGGGAAAGGTGCTCAACCTGGGCCTGGCCGCCGATGTGGCCTACCTCCTCGACATCCCAATGCCGCCGGTCGGTGTTCCGGCATTGGTGGCCCAGATCGTCTACAGCACCGAGTCGATGGGTTCGGAAGCCGACGGGGGCACCTGGGAGGGGATGAACGCCATCTGGCTCGATTTTCTCGACACGCATCAGGGCGTGGTCGCACCGACCATCGAGACCCTGACCATCGATCAGAACGTCGCACCCATCGGCTACGCCACCGCCGCCCTTCCCTCCGGCGTGCGGGACGTGCCTTACGCCATCAGCGCCGCCCAGCTGCTGCAAGGGTTCAGCGACGACGACCTCGACCTCCTCAGCGTCAGCACCTTGGCGGCCGATGGCGGCGGCACGATCGCGTCCCAGGCCGATGGCACCTGGCTGTTCAGCCCCGATCCCGGCTTCGTGGGGCCCGTCGAGCTGAGTTACACCGTGAACGACGGCCATGGCCTCGCCATCGCCGGCCAGCAGCTGTTCGTGGTCAAGCCACCCAACACCCCCGGCAGCGGCTCGGTGGTGATCGGCACGGGCCCGGCCCCGGCTCCGGCGGTGCAGGGCACACCCCTCACCGTGGCCCACACGCTGGCCGATGCCGATGGCCTCGGACCGCTGACGGTGAGCTGGAGCGCCGACGGGGTGCCGATCGCCGGCGCAACGGGGTTCTCGTTCACCCCGGGCCAGGCCCAGGTGGGCCGCGTCATCCGCGCCCGCATCAGCTATCTCGATGGCTTCCAGTACGCCGAGTCCAGCGAGAGTCTGCCCACGGCCCCGGTGGCCAACGTCAACGACACTGCCAGCGGCACCGTCACCATCCACGGCCCCACGGGCGGCACCGCCAGCCAGGGGCAGCAGATCAGCGCCAGTGCCGTGCTGGTGGACCCCGATGGCATCGACGAGCCAAGCTTCGACTGGTACGCCGATGACGTGCTGCTGTCGGGCAACGGCAACGGCAAGGCCGGGGTGCTGCTTGACCAGTCGCATGTGGGCAAGCGCATCCGCGCCGTGGCGATGTTCACCGATGGCTTCGGCACGGTGGAGCGCGTGTCGAGCGCCCCGACGGATCCGATCCTGAATGTCAACGATGCGCCGGTGGGCAGCATCGCGATCGTGGGGCCGGCCAGTGTGGGCATCCCGCTGCTGGCGGTGCCGACCCTCAGCGACGCCGATGGCCTAGGAGCCTACGGCTACCAGTGGCGCGCGGATGGGGTCGCCATCGCCGGAGCCACGGCGGCGACCTACCTGATCACCGCCGCCGACCTGGGCAGGGGGCTGTCGGTGGCCGTGAGCTACACCGATGGCTACGGGCAGCTCGAAACCGTCACGAGTGGCGCCACCGCGCTGGTGAACCAGCCCGTGGTGGTGAATGCCACCGGCACCGCCGGCAACAACCTGATAACCGGCAACGCCCTCAACGACAGCCTGCGTGGCGGTCTCGGCAACGACACCCTGATCGGCTACACCGGCAACGACCTGCTGATCGGTGGCGACGGCGCCGATGATCTGCAGGGTGGCGACGGCAGCGACATCTACCTGATCGAGCTGGCGAAGGATCACGCCAGCGCCGAGGTGCGCGACCTGGGCGGCAGCGGCATCGACGAACTGCGGTTCGGCGACAGCAAGACCGGCACGCTCACCGTCTTTGCCGGCGACGTGGGCCTCGAACGGGTGGTGATCGGCACCGGCAGCGGGCCCACGGCGGTGAGCAGCGGCTCAGTGGCGATGCATATCAACGCCACCGCCGCCCCCAACGGCCTCAGCCTGCTCGGCAACAGCGGGCGCAACCAGCTGCTGGGCAGCGGTTTCGACGACACCCTCCATGGCGGTGCCGGCGCCGACGACCTGCAGGGTCGGGGCGGCGACGACATCTACATCGTCGACAACATCGGCGATGGAATCAGCGAGCTGATCAACGGAGGCAACGACCGGGTGGAGAGCTCCGTGAGCTTCACCCTGCCCGCCAACGTCGAAGACCTGCTGCTCGGCGGCACCGCCGCCATCAACGGCACGGGCAACGCCCTGGCCAACCGCATCACCGGCAACGGGGCCCGCAACGTGCTTCTTGGCGCCGGCGGCGCCGATCAGCTGAACGGTGGCGATGGCGGTGACCTCTACCTGGTGTCGGCGGCTGGAGAACACCTCCAGGCCGAGTTCGGCGACAGCGGCCCGAACGGCATTGACGAGGTGAGATTCGCGGCCACCAGCGGCACCCTCACCCTGTACGCCGGCGACACGGGCGTCGAGCAGGTGGTGCTCGGCAGTGGCACGGCAACGGCCGCCGTCACCGTCGGCAAGGACGCCATCCATGTGAATGCCGCCGCCGTGCTCAACCCGCTGGTGCTGGGCGGCAACGACGGCAGCAACATCATGGTCGGCACCGCCTTCGCCGACCGCTTCCAGGCACGCCTGGGCAACGACAGCCTCACCGGCGGCGCCGGGGCCGACAGCTTTGTCTTCGACACGGCGCTCAATGGCACGACCAACCGCGACCTGATCACCGACTTCGAGCCGGGGGTCGACCGCATCCTGCTCAAGGCCTCCCTGTTCCCCGGCAGTGGCACCGTCGGCACCACCCTGGCCGCCGACCGGTTTCTGGCGGGGCCAGGGGTCATCAACGGCGCCGACGCCAACGACATGATCCTGCTGAACACCAGCACCGGCGTGCTCGCCTACGACAGCGACGGCAGCGGCAAGAAAACGGCCATTCCATTCGCACAGCTGCCGGTCGGTGTGGCCACCCTGGTCACGGCCGCCGATGTCCAGATTGTGCTCTGACGGCGGATCAGCAGCCGCATCCACAGCCACCTGACGCTGACGAGGCTGCGTCACTCTGCACCCCCTCAATCAGCAGCCTCAAGCTGTCCAGGCGTCCCTCGGTCAGGGCGGATGAACCGATCACGGCAATGCGCCGGAACCGATCACCATGGGCTGTGGCGGCCTTGTCATGCTCGAGAACAACGTCGCCCCAGAGGGTGCGACCACTGGACGTGATGAGGCCGCCGTGGAGACCCGCCACACAAGCGATATACACAATCACAGCATGGAGCTGATCCTGATGGGGAATGTGGGAGAACACAGAAGCCAGGTCTGGCAGCACAAAAAACAAAAGCACAGGCCCAAGGTAGCCAAAAAAGGCGAAAGACAAAAACAGCCTTAAAGCACTCTCGAAGACAAGCAATCGCTGACAGGCCCCCAGCATCAGCTGTTGCTTTTGCAAAGACTCCAACAACGCCTGCAGCTGACGTTGATAATAGGACGAGCTCATGACCAACTCATACTTGACAACTGATGAACCAACAGGCGCCAACAATTTGTGCCTGTTGACCATCTCCCAGGCAAGTCCCTGCAGGGAGCCGATGCGATCGCGCATCAGTACCAGGGAGCGGCTGTCGACACTGGGAATGATCAGTCCCCTGTGCACCAGTTCAGCCAGCGTCAGCAGGAGCGCCCGCTGGGGCCCATCAGCCAGATAAGCAAGCTCAAGATTGGTGAGGGCCGGCAGACTGTCCTTTCGCGCTGGCCTGCGCAGCAGTGGTCGCACGAGCTTTCTTACCAGCAGAAACGTCACCGCAAAGGCACTGAAAAACAAGAACATCTCCAGCATGGCGTTGGCATCGGCCGTGGCACCATCGGAGGCGTCCTGGGCCCAGACAGCGACGGTCCCGAGCAGCATCAGCACAAGCGCCAGGCTCATCTGGGCAGGCCAGCGGCGGAGCCAACGCCAGGGCCGGAACGGGGGGCGAATGGGGCGTCGCTGCATCTGCAGATCACGCCCGAAGCGCACATCAACAGGCGGCCACAGGTCAACCGGTGGATCGCCGAAATACGTGCGGTAGCTGGCAATGGTGGCGCGGTAGAGCAGCTGGAAGTGCTGGCGTTGCTCAGCGCCGCCACGGGTGGGTTGATGGTGCAACGGCCGGCCGAGCACCCGGGGGCAGAAGTCATTCCAGTAGGCATCGCTGTAGAACAGATGCAGATGCCAGACCTGATCGATCTGATCAGAGGGCGTGACCAGATGATCTGCCACCATGGCCAGGAAGACGAACTTTTTATACTCCTCCATGGCCCGCATAGCGAAACTCTGATTCCAGCCATTGCTACGCATCAGATGATCGACAAAACCGATTGCATCGGAGGGGTCGCTCAGCTCGTACTCACAAAGACGCCGATAAAGCTGTTGCTGCTCTGCCAACATAACGACAAGGCGGGATGGTGTATTAACAGTGTCGGTCGATGACCAGCCACGTCAATCGAGGCCAGGTGTAAACAGATGGAAGACCCTGGAACCATCAGCCATGAAAACACTTCTGCGCTAGGGTTGGCCGGCAGATCACCTCAGCGTGAGGTCCAATCAACAGCCGCCATGAGCTGGGCATCTTTTCTGCAAGCCATTGGAGAGCGCCAGGAGCATGCCCTGACTCCCCATGAACTGGACGTGATCCTCTGCCTGCGGCAAGAGCCTGGCCAGACGAAACAAGACCTGCTGGCGACCTACCAGAACCTCCACAGTCCGATTGAAGAAGAAGCCCTCACCCAGCGACTACGAACCATCTACCGCAAGTTTCACATCACGGGGCGAGGCCATAAGCTACCGCAACTGCATCGCCACCTTCATCAGGAATACCTGCAGAGTGAGCAACGCTTTGCTGCGATCGGCCTTAGGCAGATTCACGCAGCCTTCCCAGATGATCGCTTTGCCTCAGCCCTTGAGCAACTGATCGCAGCAGAAGATCACGGTCAGGCAGAAGTCGCGATCCTGCAGACCTTTGCCCCCAATCTGGAACGATACCGAACACAGCTGATCCGCTGCCTGCAGGCCGGCATTCCGATACGAATACTGCTGGCCTGGCCCTATTCCCAGGCCGCGGGCCTCAGAGAAGCCGTGCTCAAGCGTTATGCAGCCGAGCCCATGGCCGATGATTTTGGCATCCAGGGGAGTGTGATCGCCAACCTCGAGACCCTGGAAGCAACGCTTCGCAATGTCCAACAGACTGCCAATCTTCAGATCAGGCTGTATGACACCTTGCCATCCCTGGCGCTCTACCGGGCGGGCCACACCTTGCTGGCTGCCCCTTTTCTGCATGGGGCACTGGCGATTCACACCTTTCAACTGGAGCTTGACCTGCAGGCGAGCAATGCACTGGTCGCCGGCACCTTGCTGCAAGACTTTGAACTGATGTGGACCGTCGCGCGACCCTTCGTTCCTGACCCCGAGCTGAACTGGCGCAACAACCTCAGGATTCTGTTCACCGACTGATGATCATGCTGAACCGACTGAATGCCAGGGAACGGGATCTGCTCGGCAGCTTCAGAGCCCATCCACTGTTCAACAACCTCTCTGGCTTGTCTTGGGACGACCTCCTGGCCCTGCTGATCCAACGACGCTTTCTTTCGCTGTCGATCGTCAACGTGTACGAGCAGGTGATCGATGGTCTGCAGACTCACACCATCCAGAACACGGTACGGCTGATCCTTCACGAGGAGTACCCACGCAACAGTCGCGGCCAACCTCTCGCCTCCCACCGCGAACTGCTGTTCCGCGACCTGCTGCATCTCGGGGCCAGCCGCGAACAGATCCTGCTGACCCCCGAATCAGCCGTGACCCAGGAGATCCGCCACGAGAGCCTGGACCAGCTGATGCTCTGCCTCGGTCACGCCAACAGCGACCTGGCATTGATCAGTTTTTTGCGCTTCTGGGCCGAAGTCCTGGTCGCTGTCGAGTATGAATGCCTGTGGCCCCGGCTGTCAGAAAGACTCAGCCAGGAGAGCCATGGAGAGCGAACCCGTTCGGAATTCTTCTACTACCACATGATCCACGATCGACGTCAATGTGACATCGGCGAGGAGCACCTGCTGGGTGGCCTCACCCATGCCCAGGAGCTGGCCCGCCACATGGCGAACCTGATCCGTGATGAGATCACCCTCCGTTGCGCCATGGAGCAGGCGGAGCGGGCCTGGCAGCTCAAGGATCGATTTTACAGACAGTTCATCACAGCGCCCGACTTCGCCAGGTCGGGGCCACATCCGCCGGGAGGCTACCAGGCCTTGTAGGGCAGAAACTTGCCATTCATGGTCACTTTCACCCGGTCACCTTTGGGATCGTCGACCTTGTCGACATGCAGCGTGAAATCAATCGCCGACATGATTCCATCCCCGAACTTTTCCTGGATCACATCCTTGAGCGGCAGACCGTACACCTGCAGGATCTCGTAGAAGCGATAGAGCAGCGGATCGGTGGGAATCACCGGGTCGAGGGCACCCTTGACCGGGTAGGTGGTGAGCTGTGGGGCCAGGGCAAGGTCAAGCTCGAGGGTCTGCAGCAGGGTCATGGCCTGCTCGCTGGTGGCGGTGGCCTGGCCGTAGATCAGGGCCGCCACCCACACCTCATCACGGCCGAGCCGTTCCCCCAGATCAGCAAAGCTGAAACCCAGCCGCTGCTTGGCGGCCAGCAAGGTGGAGGCCAGCGAAGACAGGGCCATGGGGGACAAAACAGCAGCGGCGACCCTATGGAGCCCGGGGGGCGCAGATGGTCAGCATCGCTACCGATCGTGTGGGCGCACCGGCACGACTGCTGTCCGATGGGGGGACAGCCTGAGGGCCGCCCTCGCCGCCGCCACAATCCAATGGATGCCGCTGATGGACCTGTGGGGTTCGCGTCGCTTGCCACCGCCGCCGCCCTGGTGCTCACGGCCCAGCTGACGGGCGAACCCTGGAAGCCCTGCGCCTTCAACGACACCACCATCGACTGCCGAGAACGGCACCGGGACGATCAACTGCAGGTGGAATGGCGCGACGGCCAGGCCATGACCTACACCCGCCTGACCGAAACCGACGGGCAACCCGGGGCCCTCTACCGCGACCGGCTGGGGGGCCTCTGGCGCCTTGAGCTGTTTCCCCAGGGCAACCGGGCGCTCACCCACACCGGCAACGGCAACCGGCTGTTTCTGCCGCTGCGGCCCGACCGGCCCCAGGCCGCCGACCCCCTGCCGTCGTGGCGCGAAGGACCCGTACGCCAGGCGCTGCTGCGCTGGTTGCAGCGGGTCACCGATCCGGCCTCACCCGAGTGGGTGCCCGAGCCCGATCGCATCGCCGTGTTCGACAACGACGGAACCCTCTGGCCAGAACATCCGCTGCCGTTCCAGCTGGCCTTTGCCCTCGACCAGCTGCCCGAGCAGGAACGGCGCCAGGTGCTGCGGATCGGCCGCGACCGCGACAACCTGCAGCGGCTGCTGGCGCGCACCCATGCCGGCATGACCACCACCGACTTCGCCGTGGCGGTGCAGCGTTGGTTGGCCACCGCCCGCCACCCACGCTTCAACCGTCCCTACGACCAGCTGGCCTACCAGCCGATGCTCGAGCTGCTCGACCTGTTGCGTCGCCACGGCTTCAGCACCTGGATCGTCTCGGGAGGTGGTGCCGACTTTCTGCGGGTATGGACTGAACGGGTCTACGGCATCCCGCCGCAGCAGGTGGTGGGCACCACGACCGTGACGCGCTTCGAACTGCGGGACGCTCGGCCGGTGCTGGTCAAGACCCTGGAGCAGCTGCGGGTCAACGACGGTGCCGGCAAACCCGCCGGGATCCATGCCTTCATCGGCCGACGGCCCCTGGCGGCGTTCGGCAATTCCGACGGCGACCTGGCCATGCTGCAGTACACCACGATGGGTGCCGAACGGCCGACCCTCGGCCTGATTGTGCACCACACCGACGCCACCCGCGAATACGCCTACGACGCCCGTTCCAGCAGCAGCGGACGGCTGGAGGAGGCCCTGCGCCAGGCTCCGCAGCAGGGCTGGCTGGTGGTCGACATGGCCCGCGACTGGGAGGTGCTGTTTGGCCCTCCCTGAGCCCGGCGGCAGCACCGACCCCAGGCCCCTGCGCCCCTGCCTGCTCAGCGGTGGTGCCAGCCGGCGCATGGGCCGCGACAAGGCGCTGCTGCCCCATCCCGACGGCGGCACCTGGCTCGACCACAGCCTGCGGCGGCTGGTCAGCCTCGGCGCGCCGGTGACGTTGTGCAGCGGCCACCCCGAGCACCTGCGGCGGGCGGCGGCCTTCGGCGCTGCCGTGACGCCATGGGCCGAACCGCCGCCCCACGAGGGTCCGCTGCTGGCCCTGGCGCGGCTGATGGCCCTGCATCCAGGCGAGCGGCTGCTGCTCTGCCCCGTCGACATGCCCCACCTCGACGACGCCAGCCTGCGGGCCCTGGTGGCCGCCGCCGAGGGTGACCCCGACCCCGACACCATCCACCTGGCCCACGACGGCGAACGGCTGCAGCCGCTGCTGGGCCTCTACCCGGCCAGCGCCGACCGCCGCCAGCGGCTGGCGGCGCATCTGGCGGGCGGCGACCGCAGCCTGCAACGCTGGCTGACGGGCGAACACTGGCGGCCGCTGGTGCTGCCGGCCCCGGCCCTGCGCAACATCAACCACCCCGACGAGCTCGACCCACCGCCCCCCCGCGACCGCCTCGGCCGACCGCTGGGGGTGCTGCGCCTGTCGCTCACGGCCCGCTGCAACCTGGCCTGCCCCTACTGCCTGCCCGATGGCCACGAACCCCCGGGGCTGCTCACCCTGGCGCAACGGCGGCGGCTGGTGGCGGCGGCGGTGGCCCTGGGGGCCAGCCAGCTGCGGCTCACCGGCGGCGAACCGCTGCTGCACGACGGCGTCGAAGCCCTGATCGCCGCCGTCGCCGACCTGCGATCCCCCGGTGGCCTGCGGGAGGTGGCGCTCACCAGCAACGGCGCCCTGCTCACGATCGACCGGGCCCGGAGCCTGCGGGCCGCCGGCCTCGACCGCCTCACCCTCAGCCTCGACGGCACCAGCGGCGCCAGCGTGGCGGCGATGGCGGGGCTGACCGGTGGCGCAGCTGCGGGCGAAGCGCTGCTGCAGCGGGTGCTGGCGGCGATCGACCATGGCCGGGCGGCGGGGTTTGATCCGGCCCGGGGTCAGCTCAAGCTCAATGCCGTGATCCAGCGGGGTCGCAACGACGACCAGCTGCTGCCCCTGGCGGCCCTGGCGCGGGAGCGGGGCATCGAGCTGCGGCTGATCGAATACATGGATGTGGGCAACCGCAACGGCTGGCGACCCGAAGCGGTGCTCAGCGCCGCCGAGATGGTCGACCGGATCGGGCGGCAGTGGCCGCTGCAGCCCCTGGGCCGCGGCCCCCACGGCACGGCAGCGCGGTGGCGCTACACCGACGGCGGCGGCCATCTGGCGGTGGTGGCCTCGGTGAGCGCACCGTTCTGCGGCGACTGCAACCGCCTGCGCGTCACCGCCGACGGCATCGCCTACACCTGCCTGTTCGCCGCCCCCGCCAGCGGCCTCGACCTGCGGCCCTGGCTGGCGACCGACACCTCCGACGACGCCCTGCACCAGGTGGTCGCCGACCACTGGCGGCAGCGGGCCGACCGCTGGAGCGAAGAGCGGCAGCAGGCCTGGGTCCACGGCGGCCCAGGGTCTGCTGCCGCGACGCCGGCCCATGCCGAGATGGCCTACCTGGGGGGATGACCCCGGCCCTCAGCCCCGCACCAGCACCGGCACCCGCTTGAAGGCCGGCGTGCCGCTCTCCGGGTCCTTGAGCGGCCGCATCAGCACGTTGGCCTCCGGATAGAACATCAGCGCGGCGCCGGTGCGGATCGAGCCGGGGATGATCTCGATGCCGTCGAGGCGGCCGGCTTCGCCCTGCACCGTCACCCGCTGGTGGGCCCGCAGGCCGCTGGCCGCCAGGTCGCCGGGATTCATCAGGATCGTCTGGCGGTGGGCCATGCCGCGGTAGCTGTCGCCGGGCTTGTAGACGACGGTGTTGTGCTGGCCGTAGCTGCGGGCGGTGATCAGGCTCAGCAC
>JBMOIF010000041.1:0-20784 GCA_049317465.1 Prochlorococcaceae cyanobacterium
CGGCCGCTGATGGGCCTGGCATTCCTCTCGGGGGCCGCGGGCCTGATGGCCCTGCCCCCCTTCGGCGGCTTCGCCGCCCAGCGGGAACTGCTGGCCCTGGCCGCCGGCAGTGGTCGCCCGCTGCTGCTGGGGGGTCTGGTTCTGCTCACCAATGCTCTGCTGAGTGCCGGGCTGGTGCGCATCTTCGGCTCGATCTGGGCCGGTCGGCCCAGCACCTTCACCGCCCGTTCGCCGGAGGTGCTCTGGCTGATGGCCCTGCCCACCCTGCTGCTGATGGGCCTCGTGCTGCACCTGCCGCAGCTGCTGGTGCGCAACGGCATCGTGGGGCTCTCCCCCATCCCGGGCTGGGGGCCCCAGGCCGTGCCGCTGCTGCTCTCGACCCTGCTGGGGGGTGGTCTCTCGGCGGTCTTCTATCTGAGGCCCCATCCCCTGGCCCACCTGCCCGCGACCCTGGGGGGACTGCAGGACTGGCTGGCCCATGACCTGCAGACCGAACGCTTCTATCACCGCACGGTGGTGCGACTGGTGGTGGGCCTCGCACGGCTCAGCGCCTGGACCGACGAACGGCTCGTGGATGGCTTCAGCGGCGCCAGCGGTGCGGCGGCCCTGGCCGGCGCCCGGCGCCTCAGCCTCACCACCTCGGGGCGTTCCCAGGTCTATGCCCTCACCCTGCTGCTCGGTGTCCTGGCCATGGCCGCCTGGATGCTCAACGGTTCCCTGCCCCTGCCGCTGTTCCGCTGATGTCTCCACTTCTGTTGCTGCTGCTGCCGGGACTTCCCCTGGCCGCCGCCCTTGCCCTGCCCCTGCTGCCCCAGGAGCGCTGCCGTGCCGCCGTTCCCCTCGGCGCCCTGGCGGCAGGCCTGCAGCTCCTGGCCACCCTGCTGGCCTGGCGGCTGGCACCGGCCGACCTGAACCTGCCCTGGCTGCCCTCCCTGGGCCTGCAACTGCAGCTGGGTCTGGATGGTCTCTCCCTGCCCCTGTGCCTGCTGGCCGCCCTGATCAGTGCCCTGGCGATCCTGGCCACCCCGGCCGACCAGAACCGCCTGCGGCTGTTCGTTCCGCTGCTGCTGGCCTGCGATGGCGGTGTCACCACGGCCTTTCTGGCCCGCAATGCCCTGCTGTTCGTGCTGGCGTTCGAGCTGGTGCTGATCCCCACCACCCTGCTCATCGCCATCTGGGGCGGCAACCGCAGGGCCGGAGCGGCGGTGCGCTACCTCATCTATGGGGCCCTGTCGGGGCTGACCCTGCTGGCGGCGGTGCTGGCCCTGGGTTGGGCCGGTGGCACGGCGGCCTTCGACTTCGACAGCCTGGCCGCCCTGGAACTGGGCCCCGCCGGTCAGCGCTGGATCCTGGCCCTGCTGCTGCTGGCCTTCGGCCTGAAGTTGCCGATCGTGCCCCTGCACGGCTGGCAACCGCTCACCTACAGCCAGGCCCCCACACCGGTGGTGATGCTGCTGGCGGGCACCATCTCCAAGCTCGGCGCCTATGGCCTGCTGCGCTTCGGGGTGGCGATGCTGCCCGAGGCGTGGGCCGCCTGGTCCCCCTGGATCGCCGCCCTCGGGGCCTTCAGTGCCGTCTACGGCGCCCTCAACGCCATCGCCCAGACCGATCTGCGGCGCCTGATGGCCTACAGCTCCCTCGGCCACATGGGTCTGCTGCTGCTGGCCCTGGCGGCCGCCACCCCCCTCAGCCTGCAGGGCGCCGTGGCCCAGGTCCTGGCCCACGGCCTGATCGTCGCCCTGCTCTTCGCCTGCGCCGGCCTGATTGAACGCAAGACCGGCACCACCGCCATCGCCGAACTGTCGGGGCTGCTCAACCCCCTGCGGGGCCTTCCCTTCACCCTTGGAATGCTGCTGCTGGCCCTGATGGCCGCTGCCGGCATCCCCGGACTGGCGGCCTTCCCAGCTGAGCTGATGGTGTTCGAGGGGAGCTGGGTGCGGTTCCCGGTGGCCACCCTCATCGCCCTGGGGGCCTCGGGCCTCACGGCCGTCTATGCCGTGCGTCTGTTCAACCGCGTGGGCTTCGGCCGTCTCGACAACGCCCGGGCCCACTGGCCGGCCACGAGCTGGTCGGAACGCCTGCCGGCCCTGACCCTTGCCCTGCTGGTGATCGGGGTGGGCCTCTGGCCCACGGCCCTCACCGGCTGGAGTGAAGCCTTCACCGCCCACATCGCCCTGCCGTCATGACCGCCACCACCAGCCCCCAGCCCACGTCGGCGGCCCCGCTGCCCCCTTCGCAGCACCGCTGGGCCGACGTCATCCATCGGCTCGAAGCGGGCGGATCGATGCTGCCTGACACACCCGAGAACCTGATGCAGATCATCGGCATCTACAAGGCCTACGCCGTGCCGATGGACTTCTACTGGCGGGATCTGCTGTACATCGCCGAACGGGTCTTTCTGAACCCACTGCCTGCCTTCAAGTACTTCATCAGCAAGGACTACCTCAACCGCCCCAACAGCTATGCCGGCGACCAGTCACCCCTGAGGATCTGGCGTGGCGGCGAAAAAGCCCATCCTGAACTGCTGACGTTCATGGAGAAGGGCGAAACCAGGGCGATGCCGAAACTGCTGCACCACCTGTGGCATGACCGCATCAACATGGAATTCGCCGAAGCCTGCATGCAGGCCATGCTCTGGCACCAGGGCATGGGTGGACGCTTCAACGACTACCTGGTCAGCGATGCCTACCGGGCCAATGCCGACAAGGCCATCCGCGCGTACTTCCGCGGCAACCCCCTGATGCTGGGCCTCTATCGGCTCTTCCCGGAGATGTTCCTCGAGCAGGTGCGTCAGCTCAGCTACACCGCCAACCTGGGGCTTTTCTGGGAGGTGATGGCACCCGTCTTCTTCGAGATGAGTGACATCTACGACGAGGGCGGCTTCCAGGGGGTGCCTGATGCCATGAACTTTCTGGTCAACGGCATCTTTGCGGTTGCCGGCCGACCCATCTACCACCATGTCTACATCGATGGGGAATGCCACGAGATCATTCCCAAGAGCGAAGGCTTCACCTGGCTCTATGAGGCGGCCCTGCCCTACGTGGAAGCCGTGTTCTACCGCACGGCGCCGTTCCGCGGCACCAAGAGCTACAACGCCCAGGCCGGCCAGGTGCCCGTCGATCAGGCCGATTTCCACTACGGCATTCTCTATGCCGATGTGTACCCCGTCGGCTCGGCCGGAATCCCGCCGACGCTGCTGATGCAGGACATGCTGCACTTTCTGCCCTCCTATCTGCAGGATCTGTACCGGCAGCACCGGCGCGGCAGCGACGATCAGCTGATTCAGCTGGGTATCACCTTCCAGCGGTCGATGTACAACGTCACCTCGGCGGTGATTCAGGCCCTGCGGGCCGCCCTGTTCTATCCCCTCGACGATCCTGACCCCGAACATCGCCTGGCCAACCGTCGCTTCTTCGAAGCCCAGATGGACCGCTTCCTGCGGCCCGAGGCCCGCCTGGGCGACATCCAGAGCCAGAACTACCGCTGACATCCCAAGCCATGGCCTCGATTCTCGACACCGCCCGCAGCGCCGGCTGCTTCCAGACCCTGCTGGCCGCCGTGGAGGTAGCCGGCCTCACCGCGGCCCTCGAAGGCCCGGGTCCGTTCACCGTCTTCGCCCCTGTGGATGACGCGTTCGCCGCCCTCCCCCCCGGCTGCGTGGACACCCTGGTGCAGAACCCGCCGCAGCTGGCCCGCATCCTCAAGTACCACGTGCTCGCCGGTGCCCACCCCCGCGACCACCTCGTGGCGCAGGGGGCCTGGGACAGCCTCGAGGGAGCCCCTGTGCCGATCCGGCGAGCCGACCCCTTCGAGGTCAAGAACGCCACTGTCATCAGCCCCGACGTGACCTGCGACAACGGCGTGGTTCACGTCATCGACCGGGTGATCCTGCCGGGGTGAGCAGCCGCCCGATGCGGAGGTCCTGCCGGGGCAGGCCCAGCCGGGGTGAGCCTGGGCGAAGGCTCCAGGCGTAGGCGACGGGTCGGTCGGCCCCATCGACGAACAGGGCGATGGTGCCCCTGCCGGCCCCTCCCCCCGGACCGCGCCGGTCCTCCGGCCCGTGGCCCGTGCGCGACGAATCGATGACCACCAGTGCCAGCCGGCCCGCGGCGAGCGGCCTGGGCCGGTCTGCCGCCAGCATCACGTGTCCCGTCGCGGTCGAGCCCCGGTCGTCTTCGGAGGGGGGCCGTCGATACCGCACCGCCAGCAGATCCCCGGGCCGGATGGCCCCTGCCCGATCGATCGGTTCGAAGCCATCGGCACGGGCCATGGCGTCGTGGTAGCGGGCGGCGGTGGGGCTGGCAGAGCCCAGCCAGGCCCGCAGGGCCCTGGCATCGAGGCCGTAGGCCTGGCGCAGCAACCCCGTGACGAAGCCTGAGCAATCGCTGCTGTTGCTGGTGTGGCCGGCACCGTCGACCCCCCGCCAGGTCAGCCGGGGGGGCGGGCCTGCATAGCGGTTGTCGGCAGGGCGAAGGTCGGCCAGCAACCGCTCGGCCCAGGCCAGGTGCAACGGGGCAGCCCCGGGGGGCGTGACCTGGGCCAGCAGAGACAGCAGCAGCACGGACAACACGGGCAGGCAGCAACGGAAACGGCGTCAGAACGGGAGCAGCTGCAGGGGATTGGCACGGTTGGGCAGAACCACCACCGCAGGGGCTCCCCGCAGGGCCGCCAGCCGACTGAGCTCTTCGGCCGGCGGATCCTGCAGGGTCAGCTGCACCTGGGTCGGAGCGTCAGGTCGCGGCGATGGCAGCGCACTGACCGTGGCGACGAAACGCCTCCTCAGGGCCGGGATCTCGACCTCGCCGCGCTGACCCGGCCGCAGCTGGCGCGCCACGGTGGCCGGCACCTGGGCCACCACCACCGGTGGCGGCTGGTCCCTCTGCAGAATCAGCACCGTCTCGCGGGGTCGTACCGGGTTGCCGCTGTCGCGGAGGATGCGCACCACGACCCCCCGCAGGGACGAGCGCACGGTGCCGTACAGGCTGCGGGCCCGCAGTCTCGCTTCGCTGAACGTCCGCGGCTGATCCGCCGCCAGGCGGCGCTGGGTCTCCTCCTGGCCGCGCAGACCCTGCAGCCGATGGGCGAGGGCCTGCAGCCGCGCCTGTTCCTTCTGCAGGCTGCGGCGCAGCTCGAGCGTCCGCTCGGTCCGCAGCCGCTCCTGCAACGCCTGCCGGCGGGTGTCCTGGAGGCGGGCCGTCACCTCGGCCAGCCGGATGGCCGTGCCGTCGACGTCATCCTCGGTGACGGCACCTTCGCCGAGCAACCGGCGCCGTCGCTGCAGAACCTGCTGCTGTCGCCGCTCCTGGGTCGCCAGGGCCGCCACCGCCACGGCGGAGCCGTCAGGATCAACGCCCTGCTGTTCCAGGCGGCTCTGGGCCACGCGGTCCTGCAGATCCAGCACGCGCAGCTCGGCCTGGCGCATGCGGTTGTCGAGATTGTCGATGTCGCGGCTCAGGGCCCGGTCCAGCAGGTCCTGGTCAAGGCGCAGATCGGGCTGCAGCGTGAACAGGGGCTGACCGGGGGCCACCGCCATCCCCTCGGCCACGAACAGCTGGCCCACCAGCCCCTGGCGGGGGGCGGCCACCGCCTCGAGGGCCGCCTGCACCGGGCCGGGGGGACGGCCCACAACGGCCTGCTCCAACCGCACGCTGGTGGCCGAGCGCAGCAGCTGCTGGGCGCCCCATGGCAGGGGGGCCAGCAGCAGCAGCACCAGCGGCAGCCAGCGGGGGGAGGGGGGCCGTGGCAGCGATGGCGGCGCGGCCAGGGCGACGAGTCCGCACTCCACCGCATGGGCCATCTGCTGCAGTGCCGGCCTGTCGTTCGGCCGCAGCGGCTCCAGGCGGCAGATCCGGCCGGGCCCTGGCGACGGGGACGCCAGCACCACCAGCAGGATGCTGATCGGCTCCCACGGCAGCGTCGCCAGGGGGGGAGTGAGCATCAGCTCGGCCCGCAGGCAGTCACCGGCCTCCAGGCGACGGCCGCGGGGAAGCAGCCGCAGCTCGCCGGCCTGAAAGGCCAGCAAGGGCACCGGCTGACCATCCACACAGAGTTCGAGGACCGGCACCGGCCCCAGGGCCAGCACCGTCATGGCCCCACCCCCGTGGGGAGCGCTTCCAGGGGGGACCGGCCGGGCTCCGGTGGGTCCGCCCCCGGCCAGCGGTCGTGGCGCAGCGTCAGGGTGACCGGTGCCGTGACGCGCAGGTGGTCGTCCATCGGGTTGCCCCGCGGAGGCTGTCCCGGCGGCCCCCAGGCCACCAGGCCGAGGGCAGCCACAGCAGCGGTGGTGCGCCGCCCCGGCACCGGATCCAGCACGACCGCGACCCCCAGAGCGCGGCTCGCCGCCGGCACGGCCAGCTCAATCCGGAAGGGGATCCAGCCGCCGTCGCCGCCGGGCGCCAGCAACTGGGACCCGCGGGCCTGGGAGGGACCGCGATTGGCGTCATACCAGCTCAGCACCAGCCGGGGTGCACGCTCCGGCGCATGGCGCACCCGGCCCAGCAGGGTCAGGGTCTCGCCGCCGCGCACGGGCAGCCGGTGGCGGGGCCGCAGCACCACCGGTCCCCGCCGGCCCGGCTCGCGCAACAGCACGGCCTGGCCGTTGGCCACCTGCGTGGCCGGCGGCTGCACGGCCCACAGGGGGGCATCATCCGCGCGGCCATCGACCACCTCATCGGCGAACGACCCCACCCAGAGACGGTCACGCCCCAGCTGCAGGGCACCGGGGGGATCAGCGGCCACCACCCGCCAGCCCGGCGCCAGCCGATGGATGGCCGGCTGTCCCCCCTGCGGCCGCAGGCGCACGGTCAGAACCCTCTGCCCCAGGGGCTGACCCGGCAGCAGCACGAGGGCACCGCTCTCGATCGCGAAGGGACCCGGTTCCAGGCCGGCCTGCATCCGGGCCACGGCATCGGCCAGGCGACCGGTGATCGCCCAGGGCACGAAACGATCGAGCACCAACGGTTCAGCACTGGCCTGCAGCAGCCGGCCGTCCTGCAGATCCACCACCAGCAGGGTGGAGGGGAACGTGGTCCAGAGCAGCTGATCGAACAGGAGGTTGCCCAGGGAACGGGCCACCAGAGCGCCGGAGCTCCAGCGGAATCCGCCGAGCACGTGCGGATGGTGGTTGAGCACGAGCCGGGCTCCGGCCTGCACCGCCAGTGCACTGAGCCGGGCCATGCCGTCGGTCGGGGCAGGCTGGTACTCGTTGCCGCCGTGCAGCATCGCCACCACCGTGGTGCCCCCACGGCGGGCCCGACGGATGGCGTCCGTCAGGGCGGCCTGCGTGCAACCCGCCGCTCCGCCCTTGGCCTGGGCGGCTGAGACGATGTAACTCTCGGGATGCTGATGGCCGGCGATGGTCGTGCAACCCACCAGGGCCAGCGATGCGCCACGCCGGCTGAGTCGGGCGGGGAGCCAGGCCTCCTCAGGAGTCCGTCCGGCACCGAAAAAACCGCGGCCTGATCTGTAACCCGCTCGTTGAAGACTGTCGAGGGTCTGGAGCAATCCATTGCCCCGCAGGTCAAAGAGGTGATTGTTTGCCAATCCGATGACATCCACCCCCGCCTGGCGCAGCCCCTCCGCCAGCGCCCGTGGACTGGCGAAGACATGGTCCTTGGAGGGATGGAAGCTTGCCGGCCTTGGCCGGCCGGTCTCCCAGCGCGGTCGGGCCACCAGCGGGGTCTCCAGGTTGACCACCACCAGGTCGGCCTGCTGCAGCAGGGGTTCCACGCCGGCGAGCAGGGCACGGAAGCGGGCCGGAGGGGCCTCTGGAGGCAGCACTGGCGGCGTCCGGGGCGCCACCGCGTCGGGCTCAAAGAAGCGTCGCCCCACCATCACGTCCCCGCCGACCACCAGGCGCACGGTGCCGGGGGCGGCGGGGGTGAGCCGCATCACCATCGCGTCGCGGGGGGTGGCCGCCCGGGTGCGGGACAGATAGCCCGGATGCCTGGCCGTGAGCCACTGGGCGCCCCCAGCGGCAGGGAGGCGAAAACGGCCCTCACGATCGCTGCGCCCCCGGCCCACGACCGTGCGCAGCTCGGCTCCCGCGACGGGTTGACCGGCCAGATCGACCACCCGACCCCGCAGCCAGGCCCGTGGTGGGCGCCTCTGGGGGGCGTCGCAGGCCGCGGGGAGCAGCAGAGCGACGGCAAGCAGACCATGCCAGCGGCGAACGGCAGAGCGGATCAGCAGAACAGCCATGGGCGCCAGGCTGGCCAGCGGAAACGCCCACGGTGGACACCTGGAGCACCCATGGGGTCGATCCACAGCAGCGGCCGTGGAGCCGTGCCGCCGACGGCAAACCTGGCTGCAGTGCCCTGACCGGCTTGGGTGTCTTTCTTTTCTATGCAGGGCTTGTGGTGCTGCACAGCGCCTGGGCGGTGGCCGATGAGCGACGTTTCGCGCGCCGTCGCGATGCCATCCCATGGCGCGTGCATGTCAACGGCATCCGCGGCAAATCGACGGTGACCCGCTACCTGGCTGCGGTGTTCCGGGCGGCGGGATGGCACGCCTTTGGCAAGACCACCGGCAGCGCCGCCCGGGTGCTGACCCCCACCGGTGTCGACACCGAGGTCGGTCGGCGCGGCTACCCCGACGTCGGGGAACAGGTGCGCCTGCTGCGGGCCTTCGCCCGCCAGGGGGCCGAGGCGGTCGTGATGGAGTGCATGGCCGTGAATCCCGTCTACGCCCGCTGGCTGGAGGAACGCGTGATGCACTCCCACGTCGGCGTGATCACCAATGTGCGACTCGACCACACCGACTATCTGGGCGAAACCCTCGAGGAGATCGCCGCCGCGCTGGCGCTGACCATCCCCCGGGATGGGGTTGTGATCACCGCCGAACATCGCCCCAGCCTGCTGGCGATCCTGCAGGGGCACGCCGAACGCCGCGGGTCCCGCCTGCTTCACGCCCGGGGGGAGACGGTTCCCAGAGACGACCTGCGGGGCTTCTCCCACTTCGCCATCGAAGACAACGTGGCCATCGGGTACGCCATGGCTGAGGTGCTGGGTCTGCCGCGGCCCGAAGCCCTGGCAGCGATGCAGGCCGCGCCGCCGGATCCCGGCGCCATGCAGGTGCTGTCGCTGCAATGGCGAGGGCGCCCGCTGGTGTGGGCGAATCTGTTCGCGGTCAATGACCGCGAAAGCTTCGTCGACCTGACCCAGCGGCTGACGGCCCTGCATCCCGGACACCGGCGGATCGTGATCCTCAACAACCGCCTCGACCGTCCGACCCGGGTGGAGCAGTTCAGCGAGCTCGCCATCGAACTCGGGATGGACGACATCGTCAGCTTCGGCGACTACGAGGAGACGGTGAACGAGTGCTGCCGCCGCCATGGGCGAGGGGTCATCAACCTGGGCAACGCATCCCCGTTCCGCGACAGCGATGCCGGAACCCTGCTGGATGCCGCGCTCAGCGGCGCCCCCCCCGGGGAACCCGTGCTGCTGATCGGCACGGTGAACATTCACACCCCCCAGGCCGAAGCCCTGCTGCAGCTGTTTGACGGGCTGGCCCCCCGATGATGCTGCCGGCGATCGGCACCCCTGAGGTGCAGCGACTCGCCCTGGCCTACGGCACGATGCTGGCCCTGGCGTACAAGGACCGGGTCGGAATTCTTCCCGGCGGCATCATCGTGCCGGGACTGGTGGTGGTGCTGGGACTCCTCTCACCGCTGTGGTGCATCACCGCGCTGCTGCTGGCCCCCCTGCTGGTGGTTGTCTACCGCCGCTGGCTCCAGAGGGCTGGTCACATCCGGCGCACACCGATGTATTTGTTCGCCGGCCTGTCGCTGCTGGTGAGCAACCTGGTGGCCCTCGTCTACATGGGGCTCGGCTGGCTCCCCCCCTCCCTCGACGGTCTCAGCGGCACGCTACTGCCCGGAATCGTGGCCTTCACCCTGCACCGCCAGCAGCCCGCACGGGTGTTGCAGGGGCTGGTGTTCACGACCGTGGCCACCGCCGTGCTGGTGCTGATCACGGTGCTGCTGCTCCGGGGTCTGAACATCGACGTGGGCGCGATCGCCCGGGCCTATGCCGCCTACGGCCCCGAGCCCATGCTGCGGCTGCAGGCCCATGGACTCACCTTCGCCCTGGCCTTGCTCGTGGGATTCGTGATCTACCGCATCAGCGGCCTGCGGGCCGGGGGCTATGTGGTGGCGCCTGTGGCAGCGGCACTGCTGGGACAAATCGCGAGCACGGTGTTTCTGCTGGTGGGCTGTGCCCTGGTGGCGGCCCTGCTGCGGTGGCTGGAGGCCCAGAGCCTCACCGTGGGCCTGCGCCGCTATGGGGCCGCCATGCTGTTCAGCATTCTCTGGGTCTGGGGCGTCGAGCTGTGGTGCCTGCAGCGTGGGGTGGCGGTGCTGCCCTTCCAGGGCAATCACCTGTTCGTGATCATCGCGATCGCTTCCTACGCGAACGATCTGGTGCTGCAGCCACCACGACAGGTGGTGCCATGGATGCTGCTGTCCGTGCTGGTGGCGCTGGGGGTGCAGCACCTGCTGGGTCTGCTGCTGCCTCAGCACTGACTCAGTACTGAGGGCGCCAGCGCGCTGCCTCCAGGCAGCGGCGGGCGCTGGCGGCATCGATGGCGCGGCTGGCCAGGCCTTCGGCCACGGCAGCCAGGGCGGCGGCTTCGGCCACCGCCGCCGACACCACCTGCACCTCGGTGAGGGCCGGCATCAGCGCCGCATCCGGGTCGCCGGCGGCGGGGATCCGGGCGGCCAGGGCCTCGAGGGCGGCATCGATCATGCCGTCACTGATGGCGCGGGCCCCCACTGCCACGGCGGCGAACCCCAGTCCGGGGAACAGGAAGCAGTTGTTGCACTGGCCGATCTGCCGGGTTCCCACGGGGGGGAAGGGACTGCCGGTGGCCACCAGGGCGCGGCCGTCGCTCCAGGCGAGCACATCGGCGGGGGTGGCCTCCGCCAGCGAAGTGGGATTGGACAGGGGCAGCACCAGGGGGCGGTCGATCCCGTCGAGCAGGGCTTCGATCACCGGTCGGGAGAACGCGCCGGCCACGGTGGAGGTGCCGATCAGCACACCCGGCCGCACCTGGCGCACCACCTCCAGCAGCGGGATGGCTCCCTCGGCGTCCCGGGCGAAGCCGGCCACCTCCGCCGGCCGGCGCCCGTGGGCCAGGGCGGCTTCGGCCACCCCGGCCTGCCCCTGCAGCACGAGGCCCTGACGGTCGATGGCCCAGATCCGCTGCCGCGCCTCGGCTTCACCGAGCCCTTCGCGCTGCAGCAGTCGCACCAGGCGGTCGGCGATGCCGCATCCGGCACTGCCCGCCCCGAAGATGACGATCGGCGCGGCGGTGAGGGGGCGTCCGAGACCGCGGCAGCCCGCGAGCACCGCCGCCGCCGCAACCCCGCTGGTGCCCTGGATGTCGTCGTTGAAACTGGGCAGGTGCAGGCGGTGGCGTTCCAGCAGACGCCGACCTCGGCGGGCACCGAAGTCTTCCCAGTGCAGCACCGCTCCGGGAAACGCCCTTGCCACGGCGGCCACGAAGGCATCAACAAACCCGTTGTAGGAGGCGTCGTCAAGCCGCGGCTGCCGCAACCCCGGATAGAGCGGATCGGCCAGCAGCATCGAATTGTCGGTGCCGACGTCGAGCACCACCGCCAGGGAGCGGCGTGGATCGAGGCCAGCGCAGAGGGTGTAGACCGCCAGCTTGCCGAGGCAGATCTGGATGCCCCCGACGCCCTGGTCCCCCAGCCCCAGGATCCCCTCGGAATCGGTGACCAGCAGAAGATCGGGCGGTTCGGGCACGGCCTGCCGCAGCAGCGCCTCGAGGCGGTCCTGCTGGGGGGCTGCCAGGAAGAGGCCGTCGACGGGGGTGCGGTAATCGCGGGAAAAGCACTGCACCGCCCGGCCGATGGTGGGTGTGTAGACCACCGGCAGAACGGCCTCGATGTGGTCCTCAAGGAAACGGTGAAAAAGAACCCCGTTGCTGCGACGCAGGGACTGGACCAGGGCATGGCGGGCCAGATCGTCGTCGAGGGCATCAAAGGCCCGCCGGACACGCTCCACCTGTTGCTCGAGGGTCTCGACCTGCCAGGGCAGCAACGCCTCCAGGCCCAGGCGGCGCCGCTCCTCGCGATCGAAGGCCGTACCTCGGTTGCGCCAGGGGTCCGCGAGCAGGGCGGAGCCCGACATCACGCCCTCGGCGGCAGCGGTCACGACGATGCGGGCAGGGGCCGCCAGTGTGCCATCGACGGACGATCACCAAGCCGGCACGACAGCCGCGGCAGCACCCCTTGATTTACATTTCTGGACCGTTTAAATAGGAAGTTAACCATGCGCCAGGGCCATCAACACCGACTGATGGCCCTGGCGGGCCTTCTGGTCCTCCTGCCCGGAGGGGCCTGGGCCGGCGACACCACCGTTGCCAGAGCCGATGCAGGGCCGGCGACGGTGATCCTGTCGCTGCAGCGTCGCGAGATCAGCGTCGAACGCGACGGCCTCCGCTTCGGCCCCTGG
Organism: Prochlorococcaceae cyanobacterium; assembly: GCA_049317465.1. Classification (GTDB taxonomy): domain Bacteria; phylum Cyanobacteriota; class Cyanobacteriia; order PCC-6307; family Cyanobiaceae; genus CAIQIA01. The sequence continues at coordinate 12,474 of JBMOIF010000041.1, forward strand.
CCGGTGGCGGTGGGAGCACCCGAAAGCCCCACCCCAAGGGGAAGCTTCGCGGTGCTGAGCAAGACCATCAATCCCCGTTACGAAAGCACCAGCACCGGGGTGGTCCACCCGGCTGTCGGGGCCACCAGCCCCCTGGGGGAACGCTGGATCGGCTTCCTCTCCAGCGGCGGCGACGACTACGGAATCCACGGCACCCCATGGCCGGTGTGGGTCGAACGCCGGGAGGCGGTCTCCCATGGCTGCGTGCGGATGCTCAACGCCGATGTGAAGGCCCTCTTCGACCTCGTCGAGGTGGGAACGCCGGTGGTGATCCGCGATTGACGCCGGCACCACCGGCGCCCAGACGCTCGAGGCGTTGTTGTTCGCCGGGACTGACGGGCCGCCAGGCCCCCGGCTCCAGGCCCTCAAGGTCAATGGGTGAACCACCATCGAGCAGATCGATGGCCACCCGCAGCAGACGCAGGGTCGGGCAGCCGACCGCGGCGGTCATGCGCCGCACCTGACGGTTGCGTCCCTCCCGCAACTCCAGTTCGAGCCAGGTGGTGGGCACCGTGAGACGGCTGCGGATCGGCGGCTGGCGGGGGGGCCAGGGCACCTCGGCATCGCCCAGGCGACGCACACGGGCGGGACGGGTGGGTCCATCCCGCAGCAGCAGCCCCTCGGCCAGACGCGACAGGTCAGCGACAGTGGGTTCCCCCTCCACCTGCACGTGATAAAGACGCGGATGGCCGAAGCGAGGATCGGTGAGGCGGCGCTGGAGGGCACCGTCGGCGGTCAGCAGCAGCAGCCCCTCGCTGTCGGCGTCGAGACGACCGGCGGCGTAGACCCCGGGCACCGGCACCAGCGGCGCCAGGCAACCCCAGCGGCTGCCCGCTTCGGGGGTGAACTGGCTGAGCACTCCGTAGGGTTTGTGCAGCAGCAGGGTGGCGGGAGCCGTGCCGTCCATCGGCTTAAACTGTGAATGAACGTTTGTCGTGACCTGTCCGCTGCATGATTGAAACCTCCGGTGTGATCGAGAAGGAGCAGGGCAACGGGTTCTATCTGGTCACCCTGGAACAGCCTGCAGGTCACCAGTGCCTCTGCCGTGCAGCCGGCAAGCTCACCAAGTTCCGCATCAAACTCCTGGCCGGCGACAAGGTGCTGGTTGAGATCAGCCCCTACGACCTGAGCCGCGGACGCATCACCTACCGCGAGCGCAATGCCGGAGCCCCTCCGGGGGGCGGGCGCCCCCCGGGTGGCGCTCGGCGTCGCTGAGTCCTGCGCTTCAGGCCACCCCGGCCAGAAGCCCTTCGATCGCCTCGCGCACCACACTGCGCTGCTGCACCCCGCGCCATTGCTGTCGCAGTTCCTTGCGCAGGAACAGCTGCACGGTGGGCGTCCCCGTCACACCAGCCTGGGTTGCGATGTCGGGGTCTGCCTCCAGGTCGATCTCGACCCCTTGGGCGGCCCCCTGCAGCTCCTGAAGCACCCGCTTCAGCTGCGGCTTGAACACATGGCAGGGACCACAGCTGGGAGAGGTGTAGACCACCAGCAGCGGCCTGTCGCTCTCGTGGTAGAGCCGTCGCAGGGCGTAGCTGCCCCCCTGCCAGAGGGCCGCTGGATCAAAGCTGGCCTCGGTGGCGGTGCTGGTCGGCTGCGGCAGATCAGCCGCGATCGGATCGACCGGTTCCCGGGCAACGGTCACCGCCAGGTCGTGGTGGCTGAGCCAGCGCTCGGCGGCCAGGGCCGCCTGACAGCCGCTGGCGGCCGCGGTGATGGCCTGCCGCCACTGGTCATCGGCCACATCACCGGCCGCCAGGACCCCCTCGACGCTGGTCTCAGGCCCCCCCGGGCGGGTGACCACGTACCCGACGGCGTCGAGTTGCAGCTGCCCCTGCACCAGACGGGTGTTGGGGGTGTGGCCGATGGCATAGAAAAGACCCCGCACCGGCAGCACCTCGGCGGGCTCGCCGCCGCCATCAAGCAGGTGCAGGGCCTCGAGCCACTCGCCACCACTGAAATGGCCGACCTGTCGGTTCCAGTGCACCGTGATGTTGGGATTGGCCAGCACGCGGTCAGCCATGGCACGGCTGGCCCGCAGCTCTCCCCGGCGGACGATCAGATGCACGTGGCTGCCGTACTTGGTGAGGTACACGGCTTCCTCACAGGCCGAATCCCCACCACCCACCACCGCCAGTTCGGCATCGCGGAACTGTGGGGTGGCGCCGTCGCAGATGGCGCAGGCGCTGATGCCCCGGCTCCAGTAGGTGTCCTCGCCGGGGCAGTGCAGGCGGTTGGCGCTGGCGCCGGTGGCCAGGATCAGGGCCTGGGTGCGGATGGTGCGACCCTCGACGGTGATGGAGAAGGGCCGGCGGCTCAGATCCAGTGCCTCCACATCAGCCTCAATGACCCGGGTGCCCCAGCGCTCGGCCTGGGCCCGGCAACGGTCCATCAGGTCGGGACCGAGGATGCCGTCGGGGAAGCCCGGAAAGTTCTCGACGTGGGTGGTGGTCATCAACTGCCCCCCAGCGATGCCACCGTCCTGGTAGCCGGTGATGAGCAGTGGAGCCAGGTTCGCCCGGGCGGCGTAGATGGCGGCGGTGGTACCGGCAGGGCCGGAGCCGATCACGACAATGTTCTCGATCGCCTCGCTAGACGCGGCCACGGCAGACTATGCGGAATCAGTTCGCATAGACCTTAGCGGCACCGCCAGGGGGGCACCGAGGGCTGCTGGACAACCGAGCAGCCAGTCGCTCCACTCGGCGGTCAGGGCGTAGGCGGTTTCGTAATCCCCGTGGGCCTCGAGCATGGCCAGACGACGCTCGACCCAGAGCAGGTTTCCGGCGATGCAGGGCTGCAGCGACAGACGATCGTCCACGGGAGATCTCCGGATGGGACCCAGATTGGGGCGGGTCGGGCCTGCCTGGGGGCAGGTGCAGCAGAACTTGGCAGTTTTCCGGCAGACGAGATGTATTCAGGCACACGACCTGTCAGAGGGTGGTGCCGTCGTAGGGGTCAACCTGGAGGGAGCGGGGAACCGCCGGGCCGGTCTGGAGCTCCCTGGGCAGGCGCGACCAGGGGTCCTGCAGCGGCTGGGACGGCAGGGGGGATCCCGGCAGCGGCGGCAGCGGCGGAAGGGAAGGCAGGCTCAGAATCCGCTGGGGCAGCGGTTCCTGGGCCTGGGCGATGAGCGCCGGAACAGGCACCGGTGACGGTGCCGCCAGCACGGCCATCAACGGGAGGAAGGTCATGGACGGACGGTACCGGGCGGGGCCGCCATGGCAAGCGGCCATGAAAAAGGCTCCGCTGCCCGGCAGCGGAGCCTGAGGTGACGTGCTCGCGGGGGCGCCGGGCTGCTCTCATTCCGCACCACCATTGGAGCGATGCCGGACCACAGAACTGTGACTGGATCAGCCGGCAGCCTGACCAGATGTGACTGACGCTCCGCGGCGGTTCAGAAACGGCGGCAGCTCCGGACCGGTGAGGGCAATCACACCGCCGGCCCGGTCCGCCACGGCCCGCAGGGGCAGCACCGTCGCCATCGCACCGGAGCAGGGCTCCATCCCGGGCTCTGCGCCGTCCGGCAGGGGCCGCAGACGGTAGGGGGCACTGAGGCTCCAGCCGCAGGCATGGGCCATCAGCAGCGGATCGGCGGGGGCATGGATGCTCGACGGATGCCGTGGCACCGGCTCCCGGGCCGCCCGCTCGCCGTCCAGCCGCACCGCCCGGGTGATCGCCTGCAGAAAACGGCTGCGGGTCACCACTGTCGTCAGATAGACCACCACCCGCAGCCGCGGAGCGTCGAAACCCTCGGCACACATGTCGACGCTCACCAGCCAGCGGCCATCACCCCGGCGGAAGTGCTGCAGGGTCTCGGCCGCCTCCGGGTCGAGGGAATGCACCACGCGCACGGGATCCCCCTCGGCCTCCAGCAGGCGGCCGATGGCCCGCGCATGGTCAATGTCGCGTGCCACCACCAACCCCGCCGCCGCAGGGTCGTGCTCCTGCAGACGCATCAGCTCGCCGCGGGCACTGGCCAGCACCCGACGGGCAATGCCGTCCGGTTCCCCCAGGGCCACCGCCCGGCGCAGGTTGCGGGCCCTCCAGCTCTCGCGCCGCTCCTCCGACAGGGGAGAGGTGGCCTGCGGATCGCCGCCCGCCTCGCCCCGTCGGTGATCGACCCATCCGTCCTGGAAGTGGAACACCAGGGGCCGCACGTCACCGGAGGCGATCAGCTCCCGGGGCTCGACGCACAGATCCGGGGCAATGACCCGATGGCAAGCGCCGCCGTCGCTCTCAAGGTGAGCCCGGGCCGCGCAGAACCCCAGCCGATCGGCCCGGAAGGGGGTGCCGGTGAGCCCCACGCGCAGGGCGGCCCCTCCGCTGAGGGCCTCAAAGCCACAGCCCCACCCTCCCTCGGGGTCGTCGGGATCAAGACCCAGGTGATGCACCTCATCGGCCACGAGCAGCCAGCGGTCGAGGGGGGCCTGCGCCAGCAGCCGCTGCCGCGGCGAGCCGGGATCGCGGGCCAGGGCCTGGTAGCTGCAGATCAGGCCATCGCCCGACGGCACCCCATCCCCCAGCACCAGGCCCAGCCGCGCCGCCGCAGCCAACCACTGCTCTGCGATGGCGGTGCGATGGGTGCAGATGCAGAGGGCGTCCAGCCGCCCCTCCGCCTGCAGGACCCTGAAGGCCAGAAGGGTGCCGAGGGTCTTGCCGGCACCAGGGCCGGCATTGACCAGCACGTCGCGATCGTGGGGTCGCTCCAGCCGTCGACGCAGCAGGTCGATCAGACGACGCTGCCAATGACGCGGGCGCACCCCCACCGAGGCAGCATCCAACCGGAACGAGGGGAGAGGCATGGGGGCATTTTGAGTGTTTCTGCGCAGGTCGCCCCCCCGGGGCGTGCATAGGGTCCGACCATCTCCCTGCCCCACTCCCATGGCCCCAGCCCGCCCGCCCCGTCCGGGGCCCGACGCCCCACGCCGCCCCGCCGCCCTCCGGCGCCACCTGGAACGCTGTCTTCGCCGCGAGTGCAACATCGACCCCCTGATCCTGCGGATCCGTCGCCTGCGGCGGCGCTTTCCGGGCCAGGCCCGCTGCCTGGAACAGGAGCTGCTGCCGATCCTCTGAACCGACCGCCTGGGCTGCCGGATGATGCCCCGGAGCCGTTTCGGCCGCGCTTCCCCTGGTGGGGGGCCGACCTGCAGACCCTGAGGGACACCCTGCGGGCCCCCCGCAGGCCCCGGGATCCCCAGGGCCGGCCCCTGCAGCTTCCCCTCGCCGACGGCGGCGCCCTGCTGGCCTGGCACGTCAGCCCCGCCCAGCCCCGCGCCCTGGTGGTCCTGCTGCACGGGTTGGGGGGCGACAGCGACAGCCCCGGGGTGCGACGGCTGGCGGGACTTCTGCAGACCGCCGACCTGGCCGTGCTGCGGCTGAACCTGCGCGGGGCCGGCGCCGGTCGCCCCCTGGCCCGGGGGACCTACGCGGCGGCCTGCAACGCCGATGTGCTGCCGGCCCTGCAGCGGGCCCGGAGCCTTGCGGACGGAACACCGCTGCTGGCCGTGGGCTTCTCCCTGGGGGGCACGGTGCTGCTCAATGCCTGCCTGGCCGAGGCCACGGCGCTCGACGGCCTGGCCTGCATCAGCAGCCCCCTCGACCTGGCGGCCTGCATCAAGGCCTTCGAGGCCCCCCGCAACCGGCTGTACCACCGCTGGATGCTGGGGCGGCTGCGGCGCCAGGCCCGCCAGGACCCGGGCGGTCTCAGCGACCACGACGCCGAGGCCCTGCAGAGCTGCCGCGGCCTCCGGGACTTCGACGACGCCCTCACGGCCCCCCGCTGGGGCCATGCCGATGGAGCCGCCTACTACGCCGCCGCCAGCCCGCTGGAACGCCTGTCAGGCCTGGCCACCCCGGGGCTGCTGCTGCAGGCGGCCGACGACCCCTGGGTGCCTGCGGCAGCCCTGCAGGGGCTGCAACCACCCCCCGGACTGCAGACACGGGTGACCAGCGCCGGCGGCCACAACGGCTTCCACGATGGCCGCGGCTGCTGGAGCGATCGCGTGGTGCTGGAGTGGTTGCAGCGGCGGCTGGCGGCTGGTGGCGCCTGAAGACCCCCTCAGGCGATCCCGGAGGGACGGGCGAGGGGGGTGCGTCGCACGATCCAGTCCTCGACGGGGCAACCGCCGAGCAGATGGTCCACCACGATCCGCTCGACCCGCTCCGGCGTCACACCGCCGTACCAGATGCCTTCCGGCCAGACCAGCAGCACCGGCCCCCCCTGGCACAACCGCAGACAGTCGACCTTGCTGCGCAGCACCGCCCCCGCCGGATGATCGGGATCCTCGAGGCCGTGGGTGCGCAGCAGGGCCTTGAGCCGCTCCCAGCTGGCGGCCCCGGTGCCGTCGTCATGGCAGACGGGCCGGCTGGGGGTGGCGCACAGCAGCAGATGCCGACGGACCCGCAGGAGTCCGGCCTCAGCGGATGGCCTCGGCATGGTTGAGCAGCAGGTGCTGCACATCCTCCAGGCCCGTGGCGGCAGCCTGACGCGCCTGGTCGAGATCACCGTGGGCCTCGCCCACCAGGGCCGCGGCGACAGCCTCCACCAGCCGCTCCCGGTGCTCGTGCAGCAGGGAGAGCAGCTCGGCCTCGATCACCTGGCGCACGGCCCTGGAACGCAGGGCGTCATGGCCGGCCTCGGCGAAGGTGCCACCCACCAGCTCCTTGACGAAGAGGCGCTGCACCTCGCTGCTGCGCAGGAAGCTCTCGACGGCGTTGATGGTGCCGTCGGCCACGGTGCGTTCGACCTCGGCGGGCGCATCGGCCAGCTTGAACTCCCAGTCGAGGTGGCGGCGCTGCCAGCCCGACTGCTGCAGCATGGGCACCACGGTCTGGGAGAAGGTGTCGACCGAGATCTCGTAGATGCGCTCGGCCAGGCGCTCGCACCAGTCCTGCCCATGCTGCCGGAGGTTCTCCTGGAGCTCGTGGCGTTCCACCCGATGGCCGCCATGGTGGCTGTGGCAGACATCACCGGGGCATTCGACGGCGCTGAGGGGCATGGCGAGCGGGGCACGTTCCCTGGTGTTACCTGCGCCCCGGGGTCACGACGTCCACGTACCGGAAGTCTTCGGCCGCCGCCTCCAGCACCGCCCGTCGTGCCCAGGCGTCAACGGCGAGAACCTCCTCCAGGCCGGGGTCGGCCCGCAGATCGTTGCGGTGACGATCACACACCTGCTCGATCAGACGGGGAATGTCGAGGAAGTGGATGCGCTCATCGAGGAAGAGGGCCACCGCCTGCTCGTTGGCGGCATTGAGCACGGCAGGCATGGTGCCGCCGGCCCGGCCGGCGGCGTAGGCCAGGGCCATGCAGGGATACTTCTGCTGATCGGGGCTGCGGAATTCGAGGCGGCCCACCTGGGCCAGATCGAGCCGGGGCCAGGGGGTGGGCAGCCGTTCGGGCCAGCTGAGGCAGTACAGGATCGGCAGTTTCATGTCGGGCCAGCCCAGCTGGGCGAGCACCGAGGTGTCGGCCATCTCCACCATCGAATGGATGATGCTCTGAGGATGGATGACGATCTCGATGTCGTCGTAATTCAGACCGAAGAGGTAATGGGCTTCGATCACCTCCAGTCCCTTGTTCATCAGGGTGGCCGAGTCGACGGTGATCTTGCGGCCCATGCTCCAGTTGGGGTGGCGGATGGCATCGGCGACCGTGGCGCGGGCCAGGTCGGCGGCGGGCCAGTCGCGGAAGGCTCCACCCGAGGCCGTGAGCTGAAGCCGCCGCAGGCCGGGCGTGGGGCGGCCGGTGGACAGCCGCGCCGTGTCGGGCCAGGGGGTGCCCTGCAGGCACTGGAAGATGGCGGAATGCTCGGAATCGGCGGGCAGCAGACGGCTGCCGCTGCGCTGCAGGGCCGGCAGCACCACCGGCCCTGCGGCGATCAGCGTTTCCTTGTTGGCCAGGGCCAGATCCTTGCCGGCCTCGATGGCCGCCAGGGTCGGCAGCAGGCCAGCGCAACCCACAATGCCGGTGACCACCAGGTCAGCCGACGGCCAGGCCGCTGCCTCCGCCAGTCCCTCGGCACCGGCCAGCAGCCGGGCCCGGCTGGCCGGTGCCGCCGCCGCCAGCCGTTCCCGCAGGGCAGGCAACAGCTCCGGATCGGCCAGGGCGACGACCTCCGGATCGTGGCGCTGCACCTGCTCGACCAGCAGGTCGAGGTTGCGACCCGCCGTGAGGGCCACCACCCGGAACCGCTCGGGGAACTCCGTGACGATCTCGAGGGTCTGGGTGCCGATCGAACCGGTGGATCCCAGCACGCTGAGGGCTTTCACGGGC
>JBMOIF010000042.1:0-19778 GCA_049317465.1 Prochlorococcaceae cyanobacterium
AGGGCGGTGCGGAAGGCCATGGCCTCGGCCTTGAGGGCCGCCTGGCGCTCGGCCTCCTTGGCCCGTCGGTGTTCCACTTGCCGCAGCACCGACGGGGTCACCGGCACGGCCTTGCCGGTGGGCAGCAGGTAGTTGCGGGCATAACCCGGGGCCACCTCCACCAGATCACCGTCCTTGCCCAGGCTCAGGATCGATTCATTCAGGACGACTTGGACGCGCTTGGCCATGGCTGGTGACGGCGATACGGACGGCGGATGGGCGATCGATCACCCTAGGCCAACGCCCTGCCGCCCCCCAGCCGGCAGGCGCACCTGGGTGGCGAGCCCCAGGGCCCGCAGCAGCCGGATGTGTTGCCAGGTGAGGTCGATCTGGCCGGCCTGCAGGCCGTGGCGGGCCGAATGGGGGAAGGTGTGGTGGTTGTTGTGCCAGCCCTCTCCGAAGGTCAGGGCCGCCACCCAGGGGTTGTTGCGCGAGTGGTCGCCGCTCGGGTAGGCGACGCTGCCCCAGCAGTGGGTGGCCGAGTTCACCAGCCAGGTGCAGTGGTAGACCACCACCAGGCGCAGCGGGATGCCCCAGAGCACCAGGGCCCAGCCGCCGGCGCCGGTGGCCGTGCCGATCCAGAACAGCAGGGCCGCCAGGGGCAGCTGCAGGGCCAGGAACCAGCGGTTGAGCCAGCGGTGGTAGGGATCCCGGGCCAGGTCGCCGGTGAGTCGGGGCACCGAGCCGATGGCCGGGATCTCTTCGAACATCCAGCCCATGTGGCTCCACCAGAAGCCCCTCAGGCTGGTGTGGTGGTCGACCTCGGTGTCGGAGAACTTGTGATGGTGGCGGTGCAGGCCCACCCAGTCGATGGGGCCATGCTGGCAGCTGAGGGCCCCGCAGGTGGCGAAGACGCGCTCCAGCCAGCGGGGCACGCGGAAGGCGCGGTGGGAGAGCAGGCGGTGGTAGCCGATGGTCACCCCAAGACAGGCGGTGACCCAGTACAGGACGAGGAACGAGGCCACGGCGGGCAGGCTCCAGAACCTGGGCAGCAGCGCCACCAGCGCCAGGGAGTGGATCGCCACCATGAACAGCACCGTGCCCCAGCGCCGTCCCAGCTGGGGCACCGGGGCGGGTTCACCGGCCCGGGGCCGGTGCAGGCCGGCGGAGCGGTGCGGCGCCGAGATGGCGGCGACCCCGCCGGGGGCGGGAGGGACGGAGCAGACCATGGCCGGGATTCGGCGGATGGGGCCAACCTAGCGCAAGCAATACGAATCCGGATCAGTACAGATGCAGCAATGATCCGGACTGCTTCAGAGCGATGCTCTCGTGCTGATCCTGATCCGTTAATCTGGGCTGTGGTGGGGGCCTGGCGATGGCGGACCATTCACGCGAGCGCCTGGAGGTCGGACGGTCGGCCTTCGGGGCCCTGATGCGCGCCTGGCATGAGCGCAACGGCTGGTCCCACCGGGTGCTTCCCCTCCTCTGTGAACGGCTCGATCTGGGTCGGCTGCACGGCTCCCAGCTGTCCAACCTGCGCAACCTCAAGCTGGCCTCCCCGGGACCTGAGGTGTTCCTGGCCCTCGGCGCCGCCAACGGCTGGCTGGCCCAGGCCGCACCGGGGGGCCGTCTTCCGGCCGCCGCCCTGGAGGCCCTGGCCCCAGGGGCCCCGGGTGACCTGGTCGAGGCGCTGCAGCGCTCCGCCCTGGCCCTGGTCGATGCCGAGGGGCGTCCCCTGGGCGCCGGTGCCCTGCTCGAGATCTTCGGTGGGTTGACCCCGCCGCCCCCCGGCTTCGACATGCGCATCGCCGCTGAGGAGGCTCCGGCCCTGAGTGCCGCCCTGGCGGAGCTGCTCGCCGCCGGTCAGCCCTGGCGCCGTTGCCGCGAGGCGGTGACCGAGGCCTATCCGGTGTCCCGCCGCCAGCGGCGGGAACGGTTCACCGCGGTGATGGCAGGCCTGCGCGATTACTCCGCCGCCGAACTCGATGAGGAACTGCCCGACCTGCTGACCACCCACCGGACCCTGATGGGCCCTGGCCAGGGGCTGGCAGGGGTCGATGCCCTGCTGGATTGCCTGCGGGGCATCGCCGCGGCTCAGTCTGGATAACGGGCCAGGCGCACCCGGCGGGCCCAGCCGAGGCGGATCAGGGCCTGGATGTGAAGCCAGGTGATGTCGAACTCGAACCAGCGCAGGCCGTGGCGGGCCGAATGGGGATGGGCGTGGTGGTTGTTGTGCCAGCCCTCGCCGAAGGACAGGATGGCCACCCACCAGCAGTTGGTGGAACGGTCTGGGCAGTCGAAGTTGCGGTACCCGAAGAAGTGGGTGGCCGAATTCACCAGCCAGGTCACGTGGTAGACGATCGTCAGGCGCAGGGGGATGCCCCACAGCACCAGCGCCAGGCCGCCGCCGGGCACCTGCAGCCGTTCGCCCAGGGCGTACAGGCTCAGGCCGAGGGGCACCTGCAGCAGCAGGAACCAGCGGTCGAGCCAGTGATAGAAGGGGTCGGCATCCAGGTCACGGTTGAAGCGCTCACTGGCCTCCAGGGCCGGGATGTCGTGCAGCATCCAGCCGCTGTGGGCCCACCAGAGGCCACGTCCGGCGTCGTGGTGGTCGTTGGGCTGGTCGGAAAACAGATGGTGGTGGCGGTGCAGGCCCACCCACTCCACGGGTCCTCCCTGGCAGCTGAGGGTTCCCATCAGCACCAGGAGCCGTTCCAGCCAGCGTGGGGCCTCGAAGCTGCGGTGGGCCATCAGTCGGTGCAGACCGAGGGTGACCCCCAGAACCGTGGTCCAGTACAGAACCGCCAGCACCAGCAGCGCCTGCCAGCTCCAGAACATCGGCAGCAGCGCCGCCACGGCGCCCACATGCATCCCGAACATGAACAGCAGCGTGCCCAGCTTGAAGCGGGCCTGGGCCGCCGGCAGGGGCTGGCGGGGGGCATGAACACGGGCTTCGATGGCCAGACGCTTGCTGCTGCTGTGGCTGCGGCTGGGGGAAGCGGCGGAATCGATCGCGACCAAGGCTTGGTTCGGCGGGGCTGTCGCTGCGACGACAGAAGTTCCGGAGCAACCTAAGCCCCGGCCCGCGGGAAGCTGGGAAGACCCTGCGGAACCCCGCCCATGGCCGCGATCGCCGTTCCCTGGCCGGAAGCCTCCAACGCCGCCCGCGAGGCCGTGGCCGCTGCCCTGGAGGCCCTCGCCCCCGTGGCGGCCCGGCGCACGGCGGCCGTCCAGCCCCGGCTGGCCCGGGTGCTGCAGGCGTTTCAGGCCGAACGGATCGGCACCCACCACTTCGCGTCGGTGAGTGGTTACGGCCACAACGACCAGGGGCGAGACGCCCTCGACCGGGTCTTCGCCCGGGTGCTGGGGGCCGAACAGGCCGCCGTGCGGCTGCAGTTCGTGAGCGGTACCCATGCCATCGCCGCCGCCCTCTTCGGGGTGCTGCGGCCGGGGGACCGGCTGCTGTCGATCACCGGGCGCCCCTACGACACCCTGGAGGAGGTGATCGGCCTGAGGGGCCGAGGCCAGGGCTCCCTGCGGGAGTTCGGCATCACCTACGACGAGCTGCCCCTGGCGGCCGACGGTGCCGTGGACGAGGAGGCCCTCGGTGATGCCCTGGCTCCCCCCACCCGCCTGGTGCTGATCCAGCGCAGCTGCGGCTACAGCTGGCGGCCCTCGCTCACGGTGGCCGCCATCGGCCGGTTGGTGGAGCGGGTGCGGAGCCTCAGCCCCGCCACCCTCGTGTTCGTGGACAACTGCTACGGCGAGCTGGTGGAGGATCTGGAGCCCACCGCCGTGGGGGCCGATCTGATCGCCGGGTCGCTGATCAAGAACCTGGGGGGCACCATCGCGCCCACCGGGGGCTATGTGGCCGGCCGGGCCGAGCTGGTGGAACAGGCCTGCTGCCGGCTCACCGCCCCTGGCATCGGTTCCGAGGGGGGCACCGGTTTCGACCTGTATCGCCTGCTGTTCCAGGGGCTGTTCCTGGCGCCGCAGATGGTGGCCGAGGCCCTGATCGGCGCCGACCTGGTGGCCCGGGTGTTCGCCGACCGCGGTCTGCAGGTGCAGCCGGTTGCCGGTGCCCACCGCAGCGACGTGATCCAGGCCGTCCGTTTCGGCCGGCCGGAACCGCTGCGGGTCGTCTGCCGGGCCTTCCAGGCCTGCTCACCGGTGGGGGGCTACGTGGAGCCGGTGCCGGCGCCGATGCCGGGCTACGCCAGTGAGCTGGTGATGGCCGGTGGCACCTTCATCGACGGCAGCACCAGCGAGTTCTCGGCCGACGGCCCCCTGCGGGAGCCCTACGTGCTCTACAGCCAGGGCGGCACCCACCACAGCCATGTGGCCCTCGCCCTGATGGCCGCCCTGACCCGGCTGGACGCCGGCATCTGAGTCAGACTGCGGCAATCCCCACCAGCCGTTGATGGCCCTCGAATTCCCGGCGGACCTGCGCTACGCCGACAGCCACGAGTACGCCGCCCCCGCCGGCATCGCCGTGCGGGTGGGCATCAGTGCCTTTGCCGTCGACCAGCTCGGCGACATCGTCTTCGTCGAATTGCCGCCCGTGGGGCAGGTGCTGGAGCGGGGGGCCAGCTTCGGCACCGTCGAGTCGGTGAAGGCGGTCGAGGAGATGTACGCCCCGGTCAGCGGTGTGGTGACGGCCCGCAACGACGTCGTGATCGACCGTCCCGAGCTGCTGCAGCAGGACCCGTACGGCGAGGGCTGGCTGCTGGAGGTCGAACCGACCGATCCAGCTCAGATCGACGATCTGATGGCGGCGGACGCCTATCGCAGCAAGGTCGAAGGGGCCTGAGGGGGCCCGGGAGGCCCGGTCGGCGGTGACACCACCCCCCGGCCGGGGGCCCGTAGGATCGCCGCAATTTTTCACGTCCGGCATGGCGCAGCCCTCTTCCCCGTCCTGGTGCTGCGATCCCGCCGGCTTCGCCATCCGCCACATCGGCCCCTCGGCCGACGAGGTGTCCACCATGCTGGCCGCCGTCGGCAGCCCCGATCTCGAGACCTTCGTGGCCGAGGTGGTGCCTTCGGACATTCTGATCGACACGGCCACGGCGGTGGCCGAGCTGCCGCAGCCCTGCGGCGAGGCCCAGGCCCTGGCTGAACTTCAGGCGATCGCCGCCCGCAACGTCTGCCGGCGCTCCCTGATCGGCCTCGGTTACGCCGGCACCATCACCCCGGCCGTCATCCAGCGTCATGTCTTCGAGAACCCCTGCTGGTACACGGCCTACACCCCGTACCAGGCCGAGATCGCCCAGGGCCGCCTCGAAGCCCTGTTCAATTTCCAGACTCTGATCAGCGAGCTCACCGGGCTGCCGATCGCCAACGCCTCTCTGCTCGACGAGGGCACGGCGGCGGCCGAGGCCATGGCCCTGAGCCTGCAGGCGGCCAAGGGGGGCCTCGGCCGGCGCTTCCTGGTCGATGTCCAGGTGCTGCCCCAGACCCTGGCGGTGCTGCAGACCCGGGCTGAACCCCTCGGCATCGTCGTCGAAACGGTGGATCCCGCTGCCCTGCCGGCCGCCGCTGACCTCGAGGACGCATTCGGCCTGCTGCTGCAGCTCCCCGGGGCCGATGGCGGGCTGAGCGATCCCCGGGGGGCGATCGCCGCGGCCCATGCCGCCGGACTGCTGGTCACGGCGGCCATCGATCCCCTGGCCCAGGTGCTGCTCCAGCCCGTGGGCGAGCTGGGGGTCGACATCGCCGTCGGCAGCGCCCAGCGCCTGGGGGTGCCCCTGGGATTCGGGGGGCCCCACGCCGCCTTCTTCGCCACCACGGTCACGCACCAGCGCCGCATCCCCGGACGGCTGGTGGGCCGCTCCGTCGATGCCGAAGGTCAGCCGGCCCTGCGCCTGGCCCTGCAGACCCGCGAGCAGCACATCCGCCGGGACAAGGCCACCAGCAACATCTGCACGGCCCAGGTGCTCCTGGCCGTGATGGCTGGCTTCTACGCCGTGCACCATGGCCCGGAGGGTCTCACCGCCATGGCCCGCCGGGTGCTGGTGCTGCGCCATGCCCTGGCCCTTGGTCTCGAACGGCTGGGTCTGACCGTGGACCGCCGCCGCGCCGGCTTCGACACCGTCGTTGTGCATGACCCCGCTGCCGGTGGGCTGCTGCAGCGTGCCCTGGATGCCGGTTTCAACCTGCGCCCCGTCGCCGAGGGGACCCTGGCGATCAGCCTCGATGAGCTGAGCGATGCCGCCGAGGTGGCGGCGCTGCTGCGGGCCCTGGCACCCGCCGGGGCCGAGCCCGCCGGCGTTGAGGCCCTGCTGGCCGACCTGCAGGCGGCCGCCGCAGGGGCCCCGCCGGAGCAGGTGCTGTTGGCCCCGGTGCCCCAGCGCCGGGCTCCGTGGCTGCGGCAGGAGGTCTTCCATCGCTACCGCAGCGAGACCGAGCTGCTGCGCTACATCCAGTCCCTGGCGGCCCGCGATTTCTCGCTCGTTCACGGGATGATCCCGCTGGGCAGCTGCACGATGAAGCTCAATGCGGCTGCCGAGCTGCAGCCGGTGAGCTGGCCGGCCTTCGCTGGTCTGCATCCCTTCGCTCCGGCCGACCAGACCGCCGGTTACCGGCAGCTGGTCGACGATCTCGAGCACTGGCTGTCCACCGTGACCGGTTTCGCCGGGGTGTCGCTGCAGCCCAATGCCGGCTCCCAGGGGGAGTACGCCGGCCTGCTGGTGATCCGGGCCTGGTACCGCAGCCGCGGTGAGGCCCACCGCGATGTGTGCCTGATTCCCACGAGCGCCCACGGCACCAACCCGGCCAGCGCCGTCATGGCCGGCCTCACCGTCGTGCCGGTGGCCTGTGATGACGAGGGCAATGTTGACCTGGCCGATCTCGAGGCCAAGGCGGCGGCCCATGCTCCACGGCTTGCGGCGGTGATGGTCACCTACCCGTCGACCCACGGGGTCTTCGAGACCGGCATCCGCCGCATCGCTGCTGCCGTGCACGCCCACGGCGGCCAGGTGTACCTCGACGGTGCCAACCTCAACGCCCAGGTGGGCCTCTGCCGGCCCGGGGACTATGGCGCCGACGTCTGCCACCTCAACCTGCACAAGACGTTCTGCATTCCCCATGGCGGCGGTGGGCCCGGGGTCGGACCCATCGCCGTGGCCGCGCACCTGGTGCCGTTCCTGCCTGGCCATCCCCTCGCCGCCTGCGGGGGTGATCAGGCGATCGGTCCGGTGTCGGCAGCCCCCTGGGGCAGTGCCGCGATCCTGCCGATCAGCTGGATGTACGTGCGGATGATGGGCGGCGCCGGCCTGCGGCGGGCCACGGCGGTGGCCCTGCTGGCCGCGAACTACATGGCCCAGCGGCTCGATCCCCATTTCCCGGTGCTGTATCGGGGCGCCGGCGGCCGGGTGGCCCACGAGTGCATCCTTGATTTGCGGCCCCTCAAGCGCAGCGCCGGCATCGAGGTCGATGACGTGGCCAAGCGCCTCATGGATTACGGCTTTCACGCTCCCACGGTCAGCTGGCCCGTGGCCGGCACCGTGATGGTGGAGCCCACCGAGAGCGAGTCGCTGCTCGAACTCGACCGCTTCTGCGACGCCATGATCGCCATCCGCGCCGAGGCCGCGGCGGTGGAGGACGGTCGCGCCGACCGTCAGGACAACCTCCTCAAGCGGGCGCCCCACACCCTGGCGGCCCTGACTGCTGAGATCTGGGACCGCTCGTACAGCCGTCGCGAGGCCGCCTTCCCCGGGGCCGTGGGCGAAGACCGCAAGCTCTGGCCTGCCGTGGCCCGCATCGACAACGCCTACGGCGACCGCAACCTGGTCTGCACCTGTCCCAGTGTCGAGGAGCTGGCCTCGATTCCGGCGCCGGCGCCGGTTCCGGCCTCCCTTGCGGCCTGAGGGGGCGGAGTGCCCCTGATTCCCCGCGCCGGTTGAAATTCCAGGATTTCTTCTTGCCGTGGGACTTGCTTGTCGTGCATCATCTGGTGCAACTCAGGCGGACCCCGCAGCCCTGCTGCACCTTCCACCCATTGCCTGACCCTTCCATGCCCAGCGACGATCGCCCCGGCCTTCAGAGCCTCCCCGGCACGGCTCCCGACCTGCCTTTTCAGCACCTTCTGGCCCGCGGCGAAACCGTCAGTGTCGATGGCACCAACGTGGTGCGGGTTCCCTTCGGTGTCCGCCGGTCCCGCCGGGACCGGCCGGCCCGCCCCGAGACCTGGGCGACCCTTGTGCTGCCCCTCCAGCGTCCTGATCCGACCCCGCCGCCTCAGGCCGCCTGACGCAGGTCTCGGGCTTCAGGGCCCAGCCTCCAGTCCACCAGCGCCTTGACATCGGCCAGGGAACAGGCCGGTGCCCGGAAGGGCAGCACGGTCATCGGGCTTCGCTCGGGCCGCACCAGCCAGCCGAGATCTCCCTGGCGCAACAGAACGAACCCCCGGTATCGCACCGTTGCTGGATCCAGAGCCACGGGGGCTGGCCAAACTCTCAGGCCATTGGAGCCGCTCCGGTCGGTCCGTGCATGACTCTGATGCGTTTGGTGACGAAACGCCCTCAGTAGCTGGCACCGGTGCGGCGATGGTGAACGGCCGTCTGGCCCTGGTCATCCAGCAGACCCCCGGCCGTCACCTCGGCGTAGAGCACCCAGTGATCACCGCACTCCATGCGTTGCATCACCGTGGCCTCCAGCCATGCCAGGGTATCGGGCAGCACGGGCTGACCCCCGGGACTGCGTTGCAGCTGCAGCCCTGCGAAGCGGTCACTGCCGGGGGTGAAGGGTTGCAGAAACTGCTTCATCGGCCCCAGCTCCCGGCCCGCCGCCAGCACGTTGAGGGCGAAGCGATCACCCACGTGCAGCAGGCTTTCGACCGCCCGATCGCGGGCCACCGCCACCGACACCGCCGGGGGCTGGAAGCCCGCCTGGCTCACCCAGCTGGCCACCATCGCCCCTTCCAGCGCGGTTTCACCGTCGCCCCGGCGGGCCGTGAGCACGCACAGGGAGCCGATGACCCGCCCGAGGGCTCGCACGGCAGGGTCGCTGCGGCTTTCGTTCAGGCCGCCGCCGCGGTTGCCCTGGCGGCGTTGCCGCTGCCGCAGCTGGCGGGCCAGGGCCGTGCCGGTTTCCTCGCACTGCCGCAGGGTGGCGGGATCGGGGCTGAATTTGACCCGGATCGGCGCGAAGGCCATCGAGAAGCCCCCATCCGTGAGCTTCGACTCGAGCAGATCCAGGGCCTCGCCGCTCCAGCCGTAGCTGCCGAACACCCCCACCGGTCTGTCGCGGTCGCCCTCGGCCAGGACCGTGCCGAGGGCTGAGACGATCGGCGTCGGCGCGTGGCCTCCGAGGGTGGGGGAGCCGATCAGCAGCGCGTCGCAGGAGCGGATGGCGCTGATCAGCTGGTCGGCTTCGGCGAATTCGCAGTTGATGCTGGTGACCCGCACGCCGGCGCGGGCAATGCCCTGGGCGATCGCATCGGCGATGGCGGCCGTGTTGCCGTAGGCACTGGCATAGAGCAGCGCCACCGACTGGGCTGCCCGCTGCTGCCCCTCGCCCCAGCGGCGGTAGTCGGCCAGCAGGCTGCGCCAGCTCTCACTCACCATCGGGCCGTGCAGAGGCAGCAGGCTGCGGATCGGCAGGCTCTCGAGCCGGTCCACCACCGCCTCCACCTGGTTGGCCATGGGGGCCATCAGGCAGTCGAAGTAGTAGCGGCGGTCTTCCTCGGTGCTGCTGCGGTTGGGCTCCGCCAGCACCGGGGTGCACACATGGGCCGAGAAGAACCGGCCGCTCATCAGCAGTCCGCTCGCCCCATCAAAGGCCGCCAGGGCGGCCGGCCAGCGGGGGGTGGGGGTGGGCAGCAGCCGCAGTTCACCACCGTTCCACGGCAGGCTGTCCTCCGCCCGGATCACCCGCAGCGGCGGCAGCGGCGGCGGCGGGGGCCCCTCCTCCCCGGGCCGACGCCGCTCCCACAGGTCCTGCAGCAGTCGGGCTCCGGCGTTCGACACCACCAGCTCCAGCTGCGGCCAGGACCCGAGCAGCCGCTGCAGCAGTCCCACCCGGTTGGGGTTCACGTCGCCCACGACCACCAGCAGCGGCGCTCCGGCGGGCAGCCGCGTGGCCAGGGCCTCGAGGAACGGGCCGGCGAAGGCGTCCCCCGGGGGATGCACCAGCAGGCTCGGGGAGCCCGGAAACAGCACGCTGTTGCTGCAGGTGCCCCGCTCCAGGGCGTATTCGACTTCAAAGCGCAGCCGCCGCGGGCTCAGGCCCCGCAGGCACAGGCTGCCATCGTCCAGGGGCAGGACCACCACCGAACGGTCGTCGCCGGTGGAGCCGGTGCTGCTGGCCATGGTCGAGCGCTCGGAAGGGTGATCAGTAGTGGTTGCCCACCTTGCGATGGTGGGTGGCCGTGCGCCCGTCGGCGTCGGCCACGTTGCCGTTCTCAACCTCGGCGTAGATGAGCCAGTGGTCGCCGCCTTCGAGCCGTTGCAGCACCCGGCAGTCGAGGTAGGCCAGGGCTTCGGCCAGAACCGGACCGCCCCGGGCCACATCCGTCAGGGTGGCGACACCGGCGAAGCGGTCGGCACCGGGTGGAAAGCGACGCAGGAAGTGGCGCAGCAGCAACTGGTGGTTGCCTTCGGCCAGCACATTGAGCACGAAGCGGTCACCCACCTGCATCAGGGATTCGATGGCCCGGTCGCGGGCGACGGCCACCGTCAGCCCCGGCGGATCGAAGCTGGCCTGGCTCACCCAGCTGGCCACCATGGCGCCGCTGCGGGCAGCCTCCCCCTCGCCCTGGCGGGCGGTGACGATGTACAGACCACCGCTCAGGCGTCCCAGGGCCTTGTCGAGGTCGGCATCGAGGGCCTTCATGGCGGCGATGGCCCTGTCCCGCAGCAGCAGCTGGCCCAGGTCGGTGCCGGCCTCCTCGCACTGCTGGAAGGCCGTGGCATCGGGCACCGTGCGGATCCGCAGCGGCGGGAAGGCTTCGGCGTGCCCCAGGTCCCGCAGTTGCTGGTTGATGGCATCGATGGGCTCATCGTTGCCGCCATAGGCGTCGTACAGGCCCACCGGCTGGGTGGGGCGCAGGGCTGCCAGCACCGTGCCCCATGCGGCCCGCAGGTCGCCGTCCGGGCGGGCCGGTGGCGTCGGCAGCACCACGGCACCGGCGTCGCCGATCAGGGCCGTCAGCTCCTGGGGGTCGGTGCCGCGCAGGTCCACCAGCTGCACCGGCAGGTCGGTCTTGCCGATGCCGCGGGCAATGGCCTGGCTCAGCCGGTCGCAGAAGCCGTACTGGCTCACGTAGGCCACCGCCGCGTAGCGGTCGCCCTTGCTGCGATCACGGCTCCAGGCGTCGTAGTCGCCCATCCACAGGCCCAGATGGTGACGCAGCAGCGGTCCGTGACCCGTGGCGATGGTGGTCACGGGCGGCAGCGCTTCGACGCGTTTGAGGGCCTGCAGCACGCTGCGGGCGTTGGGCCCCATCAGGCAGTCGTAGTAGAAGCGGAAGTCGGGCGCGATGGCCCCGGGGTCGCTGTCGAACACCTCGTCGCTGCAGTAGTGCAGCCCGAAGGCATCGCAGCTGAAGAGCACGCCGGTGCCGTGGTCGTAGCTGAAGATCGTGTCGGGCCAGTGCAGGTTCGGTGCACTCACGAATTCGAGCCGGTGGTCGCTGGTGCCGCCGTCGACGCAGCCCAGGTCGAGACTCTCGCCGCTCTTGACCGCCCGGCTGCGGAAGGGTCGGTGCACCTGGTGCTCGAGGTAGTTGATCGCCACCTTGGAGCCCACCACCTCGAGGTCGGGGTTGAGCTCGAGCAGGTCGGCCACCAGACCCGAATGGTCGGGTTCGGTGTGCGACACCACCAGGTGATCGATCTGGCGCGGATCGATCAGCGCCTGGAGCTGCGGCAGCCAGCTGTCGCGGAACTTGGCATGGCTGGTGTCGATCAGGGCCGTGCGCTGGCCCCGGATCAGGAAGGCGTTGTAGGTGGTGCCGTTTCGCAGGCCGAACTCGATGTCGAAGCGGCTGCGGTCCCAGTCGAGGGACCGCAGGGCCGTGGTGTCCGCAGCGATCGGCGCGGTCTGCAGGCTCAGCCGAGGCGGGGCGGGGGCGGGCGCGACGGGGGACATGGGAACACCGGCGGCGACGCTGGAAATCTAGGGGGAGCAGCCGGGACGGAGGGGTCAGAGCAGCCCAGCCGTCTGCAGCGCCAGCAGCCAGCCGTCGGCCATCACGCCGTAACCCTGGGCCGTCGGATGGATCCCGCCCGCATCCAGCAATCCCTCGAGGGGTGTGGTCAGGTTCACCGCCTGCACCGTCATCCGTGGGGTCGACAGCGATGCCGCCGAGCCGGTGATCCAGCTGTTGAGGGCGAGGGTATCGGCCGCCACCCGAGCGGTCTGGGTCGGTGGGCGCAGGACGGGCAGGGTTCCGAGCAGCACCGGCAGTGGGGGTGTGCCGGGGGCGATCAGCCGATCCAGGCTCTGCAGCAGGGTGGTGAGGGCCGCCGGGGCGGCGGTGGCACTGGAGGCATTGAGGAGGTCGTTGGCACCGATCAGCAGCAGCACCGCCGCTGGATCCCCGGCGCGGCTGACATCGCGCAGGCTGGCCATGGCAGCCGGCAGCTGGGCCGTCAGACCCGCCATGGTCAGCCCGGGCACGCCCCAGTGGTCAGGGTCGGGGCTGGGGTCGGCGGCCAGCAGCAGCTGCTGCCGTCCGACCAGATCCATGGTGTGACCCAGGCTCTGCCCCCGCTGCTGCAGAACGGCCCGATACCCCCCCGGCACCAGCCCACCGTCGGTGAGCGAATCCCCCAGGGGAAGCAGCCTCAGCACCGGCCCCGGCGGCAGCGGACCGGCCAGGGTGCAGGCCGGTCCGAAGGCCATGGGGCCCGTGTTGCCCGCCGGATCCACAAGCCTTGCCCGCAGCCGCAGGTGGCGGTTCAGTGTGGAGGCGAGGGTCAGCGGCAGGCTCCACAGGCCGGTCAGGGGATCCGCCGCCACGGTGCCCAGGGAGCGCGCGCCGTCGAGCACCTCCACCACGTCTCCTGGAAGGGATGATCCGGCGAGCGTGCCGACCACGACGGGGGTGAAATCGTCACTGGTGCCACCGGCGGGAATCGGACCGGTCACGGGCCCGCTGTCATCCAGCACCGCCGTGATTGTCGGCAGAGCTGTGGGGGCCAGGCTGTCCACCTGCAGGGGGTGATCGGCGGACATGGAACCGGCGTTGCCGGCGGCATCCACCACCCGTGCCCGCAGGGTCAGTGTCGACACGGTCGCCGGCAACGGGGCCGTGAACCCCCAGGTGCGGCGGTCGGGGCCGAGAACGGCGTTGCCGAGGATGGTGTCGCCGTTCAGCACCTGCACCAGTTCGCCAGCCCCGGCCTGGGCGCTCAGGCTGCCCAGGATCCTGGGGGTGCGGTCGCTGATCCAGTCGCCGGGGGCGGCGGCACCCTGGCGGGCCCCGTGGTCGTCGATGACGCTGGTGATCGTTGTGGCCATCGCCGGTGCCACGGTGTCGACCAGCAGGCGGCGGGCCGCGGCTGCACGGCCGGCATTGCCGGCGGCATCCACCACCCTGGCGGTGAGGCTGATGGCGGTGCCGGGACCCTGCGGCAGTTGCAGGGGCAGCGACCAGCTGTTGCCCGGGCCCAGGCTCACCACGGTGCCGATCACAAAGCCATTGGCGACAACCTCGAGGGTTTCCCCGCTGGCCAGGGGGCCCGAGAGCGTTCCCTGCAGCAGTGGCGTGTCGTCGTCGCTCACCGCCCCCTGGGCCAGTGCTCCCTGCCGCGGCCCCCGGTCATCGATCAGGGCGGTGAGCGTCGGCACGGTCGTGGGTGCCGTGCTGTCGAGGCTGGCCTGAAACGCGACCGAAGGGGGGCCTGCATTGCCGGCTCCGTCAAACAGCTGCAGCTGAATGGTCACGGGGCCGTCCGGCCCGGTCAGCAGGGGCTGGATCGACCAGTCCGTGCCGGCGGGGCTGATCCGGGCATCGCCCATGGATTTGCCGTTGACCAGCAGCACCAGCCGCTCCGTTGCGCCGGGGGCGGCCGCCAGGGTCCCCTGCAGCAGAGGCGTGCGATCGCTGAACCAGCCCAGGGCAGGCACCAGACCCTGAAGGGTGCCGTGGTCATCGCTGAAGCTGGTGAGGACCGGGGTGATCCCAGGGCCCTGGCGGTCCAGGGTCACCTGCAGCGGCAGCGAGACGGGGGACACCAGACCGGAAGGATCGATCTGCCGTGCCAGCAGCGACCACCCCCCATCCACGGGCAGCACCAGACCACCGCCGCTGCCGTCGGTCCAGCGGCGTCCGCCGTCGGCGGACCATTGCCAGACGCTCCCCGGCTCCAGCCCTGTGACCTGCACCCCTGGGGCATTGGTGAGACCGTCCGTTGCCGAACCGCCGCTGTCCACGAGCAGCTGCAGCCGGGGTGGTGGCGGCGGGCTGGTGTCCACCGGTCCCACAGCTGTCGGCAGGGGGGATCCGCTGGCGCTGACCTGCACATGGCTTGTGGCTCCGCGGCTGCCCTGGCCCGACAGTGGCGTCAGGCTCAGACACCCCGCCGCACCCTGGGCGCTGACCTGGGTGTACTGGCGGAACTGCAGCTCCAGCAGACCGTTGAGGGGCGCTCTCACGACCATCGCCACCCCTTCGGATCCGGCGAGCCGATCGACCGCGGCGGGGGTTGTCGCCGGCAGCAGCAGCACGATGCTGCGACCTGCGCTCCGCAGCAGGCTGAGCCTGGCCCTGATCGCTTCCCAGCGGGGGGTGCCTCCAGCCAGGTCGGCGGCGCCGCTCTCTGCCAGGCTCACGACCGTCAGCGGACCGATGTCGTTCTGCCCGTCGATCGTCTGTGCACCGATCCAGGCCGTGCGTTGCAGCAGCGGCACCTCGGCGGCCCCCGACAGCACCGAGGCCGTCGCGGCCAGCAGCACCTGGGGCTGCAGCTGTTCGGCCAGGTCGAGCAGGGCGGGGCTGAGGGCTCCCGGGCTGGCCGGCAGGGCCAGCAGCCGCCAGGCTTCGCGGCTGTTGACCGCGGGAAGCGTGCGGAAACCGCCCTCCAGGGTTCCGCCTTCGCCTTCGAGCCGGTAGGTGTAGCGCTGGCCGGGATCCAGCCCGGTGAGGGAGAGCGGTGCGCCACCGCCGAGGGGCAGGTTCAGGGTCAGGGCGCTGCCGGCCCCGGACCACAGGCTGAGGCGGCCTGTCAGGGGCGTGCCGGGTGTCAGGTCGATCCCGTCTGGCCGCGGGTTCGTGAGCCGGGGCCGCCAGGGGCCAGTCGCCGTGAGGGCGGTGCGCTCGACGAACAGGTCGTAGGTGCCGGGCGCCTCGTTGGGATGCCCCGCCAGGTCACCCTCGGTCATGCCGGCCACAATCACGTCACCGGCCGCCAGGGTCAGCAGGGCATTGGCCGAATCGTTGCCCGCCGTTCCGTAGAGCCGGCTGCCCAGGTGGCGGCCGTCAGCCGAGAACAGGGCCACGTAGCCATCGAAGCCCCCCTGGTTGGCGAGGCCCTGCAGATCCCCTTCCGTCCTGCCGCTGACGAGGATCTCTCCACCCGGAGTCAGCGCCAGGCTGCGGCCGTACTCGTAAGCGGCCGAGCCGAACCGGCGCAGCCAGCGGAGGTTGCCATCGGGGCTGAAACGGGCCAGGTAGGCATCCGCCGCGTCGCCTCCGGCCGGGCTCCAGTCGCGGCCGGCCATGCGGCCGGTGACGAGAATGTCGCCCCCTGGCGTCACCAGAACGCCGTAGCCATGGTCGGTGCCGCCGGTGGCGATCGATCGGCTCCAGACCAGGGTTCCGGCGGCGTCGAAGCGCAGCACCACGGCATCCTCGAGACCGCTGTTCGGCAGACCTGCCAGCGGCCCATCGCTGTGCCCGACCACCACAAGCCCCTCATCGGCGGTGGTGGCCATGGCCGAGGGACGGTCCTGACCGCTTCCCCCCAGCTGGCGACTCCACAGCAGGCCGCCGCCGGCCTCGAAGGCCTGGATCAGCAGATCCATGCCGCCGGCGTTCGCCGCGGTGACCGTGCCATCGGTCCAGCCGGCCACAAGCACGCTCCCTGTCGGGGTCGTTCCCACACCGGCCAGCTGCTCCAGCCTCGGGCTGCCGATCCACTGGCGCCAGAGGCCGCTGCCGTCTGGGTTGAGGCGCGTCAGCACACCATCGCTGAGACCGGGGCGCAGACCTGCCGGGGTGACGCCCTTTTCAAACCCGGCTGTGTAGATCGCCCCACCGGGCCCCAGGGCCAGGCCGAAGGCCTGCTGATCCGATCCTGGGATGCCCCCGTCCACGTAGGGGCGGATCCAGTCGACGGTGCCCGAGGGCAGCAGGCGAGCCAGAAAGGGACGGGCGGGACCGGCGATCGAGAATCCCAGCAGCAGGACGGCTCCGGACGGATCCTCGGCCAGGCCGGTGACCCATTCCCGGGCGCCGAGGCCCAGGGAGAGCCACCAGCTGCGGCTGCTGTGCATGCCTGCCTGCCGTCGATGGCTTCAGGATGCCGACGCCCGTTCAGGCCGCCAGGGCCAGGGAAGCCTCTCTGCGCAGGGCCAGGCCGTCGATCTGGGGCACCAGGGCCATCACAAGGTCACGCATCTGCACCAGGGTGTCGTCGCTGCCGTTCATGCCATGCCAGCGCAGGCGGGTGAGCAGTTCGAGACCCCCGCGCTCGCGGTCGGGCTGCAGCGTCGCATCGATGCAGAGCAGGCCGTCGATGTCGGGATGGCTGGCCCGCAGAGCCACATACACCGGACCGTTGTCGATGATCTCAACGCGGTGGCCCTGGCGGCCGAGACCCTTGCGGAGGGTCTGGAGCCAGACCCCCAGGCCCGGGGCGGAACCGGTGCTGAGGCGGACGAGTTCCATGGCAGGGCGGTGACGCAGCTCAACTGCCTGAGCCTCAGGTGTCGCAGGCTGATCTGTCTGTGCCGCCGGCGACGTCCGGCTGGTCAGGGTTCCCACCACCAGTCGCCGAAGCAGGCGGCCTGGCCGTGGTAACGCCGTTCGGCGTCGAGCAGGCTCCACAGCCGCGCGCCGCGGATCTGGAAGCGACGGCCGCTGCTGGCCACCCGTTCGCCGCCGTAGCCCGTCAGCACCTGCTGGCGGCGGGCCATGTCGAGGGCCTGCTGGCGCTGACGCCGGTCCCGTTGACGGGCACTGAACCGGGACGGCAGGCCCACCATCGCCGACCAGGGACGCTCGAACAGGGTGAGGGCCGCCCGGTTGGCGTAGGTGAAGACGGGATCGCTGCCGCCGTCGTGGCACAGCACCACCCGGTCGAGCACGAACAGCTCCTGGGCGGCGAGGCGGCTGCCGCGGGCCTGCACCAGGGGACGGCCGAACAGCCGTTCGTGGGACTCGAGCACCAGGGTGGTGAGCCCCAGCAACGGCGGACTGAGCCAGGGGGGATCGCTCAAGCGCCGCCCCCCATGGCCCGGGCCATGGCCAGCTGGCCCAGGGTCGCCCCCTGGCGCCGCAGACCCTCGAGGAAGTGCCTGTTGGCCTCGGGCCAGCGGGGTTCGGCCGCCAGGGGCAGGTCGCCGGCCTCATCGAGGCCGCTGCCGCCCTCGAGGGCCGGTGTGATCACCACCAGGTCTGGGTCGAGGGGCGCGTCGTAGGACCACCAGCGGTCGGCCCGGGCCGCGGCTGCGGCCGGTGCCGGAGGGGTGGCGGCGCCAGATTGCTGCTGCCGTTCGCTCTGGTGGCGCCGCCGCCGTTCGGCCAGGTCGCTCAGCAGCTGCGCCCGGGTGCGTCCCCGCAGCTGGAACAACACGAACGGGTCTTCACTGAAGCGGTCACCCATCAGGTAATAGACGGCGCTGATGTGCTTGCAGGGGTTGGCCTTGTCGGGGCAGCTGCATTCGCTGCGAACTTCCTGCAGCTTGAACGGGAACAGCCGCCGGCCGCTGGCGGCGAAGGCCCGCTCGATGTCGTCGGGCATCACCCCCGCCAGCAGCTGACAGGTCCAGCGGGCCTTGCCGGCCAGGGCCTCGAGCACGAAGTCCCAGTCCTCATCGCTGAGCACATCGAGCCAGAGCTTCACCTTGTAGGGCTCGGGTTCAGTGCCCTGCACCCGCGCCTGCACCCGCCGCCCCTCGAAGCGGATCGAGCGCACGTTCCCCTCGCGGGCGTAGGTCCAGGCACGTTCAAGCCGCTTCTTGTAGCGGTAGGCGTTGATCAGTTCCATCCACTCGGCCACCCACCAGGGCTGCTGCCCGAGACCCTCCTTGCCGAGGGTGGTGGCCGGGGCCTGGGGGGCGGAGGAGCTGGTCATGGCGGCCGCGCCCATGCCGGGGTCAGTCCCCAGTGTGGCCTCCCGCCCCGCCGCCGAGGCAGTCGTCCAGCAGCTGCTGCCCCACCGCCAGGGGCGAACAGACGGCATCGAAATGCGCCAGCCGCCGCTGCCGCGCCGCGGCGTCGGGGACGGCCAGGGTCCGCAGCCGCGCCTCCAGGTCGCTCCAGTCGCCGCCGGTCCAGCTGAGCAGCGGTCGGTGGTCGAAGGGGAAGCGGTACGGGATCGGGTCGCACAGCACCGGCAGGCCGATGGCCCAGCACAGGGTGACGATGTTGCGCCAGCCGTAGTGGAACCCGGTGGCGAAGACGCCGACGCGGCTGGCGGCCAGGGCCGTCTCGTAGCCGGGCCCCACACCGCCGCCGACCAGGAGCGGGAAGGCGGCCGGATCGGGGGGGGGCTGGTCCCCCAGCTCGTAGGGCTCCACCTGGCGGTGATGCAGTTCCGCCCGCACCGTCCAGCCGTCGCTCGCCAGGCGCGCCAGTTCGCGGTGCAGGGCGATGCGATGGCGGGGCCAGCCCCAGAGGCTGTCCTTGAGCACCACGTCGGCACTGGGTTGGAGGCCCCGCCAGTGCTGCAGCTGGCTCCAGCGGGCCTCGAAACCCGCCAGCTGCGGCCGCCAGTCGATCGAGGCGGTGAAGCCTCGCCGCACCTTGGTGCGCAGGTGGCGCAGCCGGGTCGTCAGCCAGGGGTCCTTGCGGATGTCGGGCAGGGCCGGTCCGATCGGGGCCGTGGGCCGCACCCGATGGAACAGGTGACCCAGCCGATCGGTGACGCGTTCCTGCCACTCCTCGTAGGGGCGCCGTTCGGCGGCGGTCTGCCAGGGCAGGGCGAAGCCGAAGCGACGCTCCTCGTAGAAGCAGGGGGCGTAGGTGCAGGTGAAGTAGCGGTCCACGTGCCGGAGCACGTCGGAGAGCTGGAACGGCGAGTCCTCACCGTCGATGGCCGCCAGCCGCCGCTCGCCCCCGTGCTCGACGGCGATCACCACCAGGCGCCGCCAGGGGTGGGCCACCAGCTCGGGCGGCAGCTCGGCGGCGGCGGCCGTCACCGGCAGCTCCCGCAGGCGGATGCGGCCCGCCGCCGCCAGCTGCATCAGGCCGAACTTGTGCAGCTGCACCGACTGCTCGTGGCCGTTGCGATACCAGGTGACCTGAGGCGGCCGTTGATCGTCGCCCATGGGTCAGTCCTCGCCCAGGCCGTCGCCGAGGGCCACCAGCTCCCGCAGCTGACCCACCTCCAGACCCCCCAGCCAGTCTTCACCCGAGCCGACGATGTCTTCGGCCAGCCGTGATTTCTCCTGGATCATCCGGTCGATCTTCTCCTCGACCGAGCCGCTGGTGATGAACTTGTGCACCAGCACCCGGTTCTGCTGGCCGATGCGGTAAGCGCGGTCGGTGGCCTGGTTCTCCACCGCAGGGTTCCACCAGCGGTCGATGTGGAACACGTGGCTGGCACGGGTCAGGTTGAGGCCGACGCCGCCGGCCCGCAGCGACAGCAGGAACAGCTGGGGGCCGCGGGGGTCCTCCTGGAAGCGATCGACCA
>JBMOIF010000043.1:0-19467 GCA_049317465.1 Prochlorococcaceae cyanobacterium
TGACCGTCTGCTCACGGCCCCCGCCGATCTGCAATGGGGCCCCTGGCGGGGTCGCGGGGCCGCCAGGGTGCTGCTGCGCCCCCCCGGAGGCGGGCCCATGGTGGAGCTGGTGGGCCGTCTTGCCCCCCGGGGACGGATCCCCGCCCTGGCGGCCTGGGTGCAGCTGCACCACCGCCGGGACCACTGGCACGTGCCCCGCCTTGAGCTGCGTTCGGGCCGTTCCCACCTGCTGGCCGAGGGTCAGCTGACCCCGACCCTGGCGCTGCGGTCCCGCAGCCTGCGCCTGGATCCGCAGCTGTGGACCCCGCCCGGCCGCCCCGTGGGGGCACCGGTGCCGGCCCGGCTTCGGCTGGAGGGTGACCGCTGGCAGGCCGAAGTGCCGCAGCTGTCTGTGGCCACGCCGGTGGGACCCCTGGGGCTGGCGGGGCTGGCTTCGGGCCACTGGCGTGGTCCTGCCGACCGCCTGCAGACCCTCGACGGTCGCTGGAGCCTGCCGGCGGGGGTGCCCTGGCGGGGGCAGCGGTTGCTGGGCCCCCTGGCCGGCCAGCTGCGCTGGTGGCAGGGGCGGCTGTGGCTGCGGGGCGGCGGAGCGGGGCCCCGTCCCGATCCCGTCGCCCTGGACGGCTGGTGGCAGCCCCCCGCCAGCGGTGGCCTGACCCGTGGGCCCGTGGCCCTGGAGGCGCGCCTGGGCCGCCTGCCCCTGGGGCGCCTCGATGGGTCGTTGCCGCTTCACGGGTCGGTCGCCGGCAGCGCCCGCCTCGCCGGCAGCCTGGCCCAGCCACGGCTGACGGCCCGGCTGTCCCTGACGGATCTGGGGCTGGGGCCCCTGCGCTGGCCCCAGGTCTGGAGCGGGGCCTGGAGCGACGGACGCCTCAGCCTGGTCAGCGGCGGCAGCCGGCTGACGGCCGGCGTCGGTCGCCAGGGACTGGGGGATCTGCTGCTGCAGCAGAGACAGGGGCGGCTGGCGCTGCAGCGGCGGCCCGGTGGCTGGCGCTGGCAGGCCCGCGATCTTTCGCTGGCCCCCCTGCGGCTGCTGCCACCGGGCCGGACGCCCCTGGCCCTGCGGGGGTTGCTCGATGGCGACGGCGGTGTGGCCATCGCCCCCTTCGTGCTCGACGGCCGTGCCCGGCTGCGCCAGCCGATGCTCGACCGCCTGCAGCTGCGGCGGCTCACGGTGCAGGGCCGCCTGCAGGCCCAGGGCTATCGCCTGGCGCTCAGCCTGGGGCTTCCCCTGCCCGGGGACGTGGAGGGTCGTCTTGAGGGGCGCTGGAGCGGTCCCCTCGACCTGACGCTGCAGGCGCGACAACTGCAGATCGCCAGTGTCGGCAACCTCTGGCAGGGTCTGCGCGGCGGCGGGCCGGCCCCGGGGGGTGCCCGCGACCTGCTCGGGCTGATGACCGACACCCTCGGCCGCAGCCTCGATGAACAGCTGCAGGCCCTGGCGCGGGCCCGGGCCACGGTGGCGGCAGCCGAGCAGCGGCGCCGCGGCCGCCAGCGGCGGGACCTCGACGACCTGCGCGGCATCCTCGATGCCGACCTGCGCCTGCGGGGTCCCCGGCTGGACGCCCTGCAGCTGCAGGCCCAGGCCCGCGCCCACCTCTGGCACGAGGGGGAGGACCGCGACCGGGTGCTGCAGCTGCAACCCCTCACCCTCAGTGTCGACGGTCCCCTCGGGGCCGGGGCGGGCGACTTCCGCTTCGCCGGTCTGCCGCTGGGGCTGCTGGCTCTGCTGACGCCGGTGCCCGAGGGGCTGCGGGGTTCCCTCCAGGGCCAGGGACGCTGGCGCAGCGGCCCCGGTCCCCTGGACCTGCAGGCTGACCTGGCCCTGGCCGACGCCAGCCTGCGGGAACGGGCCCTGCGGCTGGAGCGGGGCCAGCTGGTTCTTCGGGGCGGCCGGCTCAGCGTCGACCTGGCCCTGCGTTCCGAGGGGGCGAGCAGCAGCATTGACCTCAGCGGTCAGCTGCCCCTCGATCCCCGCGCCGACGGCCTGGAGCTGCGGCTGGCGAGCCGCAACGACGGTCTGCTGTTCCTCACGGCCCTGGCGGGCGGTGAGCTCGACTGGCAGGCGGGCAGCGCCGACCTGCAGCTGCTGGTGCGGGGCCGCCGGGACCGTCCGCTGGCCAACGGCTTTCTGCGCATCCGTGATGGCCGCCTGCTGCTGGCGGGGCAGCCCTTCCGGGACGTGCAGGCCACGGCCTTCTTCGACTTCGAACGCCTGCAGCTGGAGCAGCTGACCGCGTCCCTGGGGGAGCGGGGGCAGGTGGAAGGTCAGGGCAGCCTGCCCCTCTGGGCGGCGGCTGCCACCGATCCGGGCTCCAGCGACCCCAACCCGCCGGCTGTGCGCCTGCGCCTCGAGGCCCTGCCGCTGCGTCGCGACACCCTGCGCTTGCAGGCCGACGGCACCCTGCAGGTGGAGGGCAGCCTGCAGGCCCCGCGGGTGGGGGGCGACCTGCGCCTCTCCCGCGGGCGGTTGCTGCTACCGGCCTCGCGGCTGCAGGCCCCCGGTGGGCGGGCCAAGGAGGAGGGCACGGGCGAGGTCAGCCGCTATCCCGAAAGCGCCTGGGACGGCGGGGAGCCGCTGGTGCTGCTGGGGCCTTCGGTCGAATCCAGCTCGGGGCTGGCCCTGCGCCGGGCCATTCCCTCCCTCGCCTTGCTGCGGTTCGACGGTCTGCGGCTGAACCTGGGACCCGACCTGCGGCTCACGGTGCCGCCCGTGCTCGACTTCAGCACCGGCGGTCGGCTGCAGCTCGACGGCCCTTTCGGTCCTGACGTGCGCCTCTCCGGCGTGGTGCGCCTGCTGAAGGGGCAGATCAACGTCTTCACGAGCTTCCTGCGCCTCGACCCCGACAGTCCCAACGTGGCGGTGTTCACCCCCTCCCTGGGGCTGATCCCCTACCTCGACCTGGCCCTCACCACCCGGGTCTCGGATCAGGTGCGCTCGATCGACGGGGCCGCCGTGCCGGCCGATCGCCTGCAGGGGGCCTTCTCAAGCCTCGACCGTCTCAATCTGGTCAAGGTCAATGTGCGGGTGTCGGGGCCCGCCGACCGCATCGGCGAGAACATCGTCATCCGCAGTTCGCCCCCCCTGCCGCGGGAGCGGCTGGTGGCACTGCTGGGGGGCAACACCCTCGCGGGTCTGTCGGGCGGCGATGCCGGCACCGCCCTGGTGACCGTTCTGGGCCAGACGCTGCTCACGCCGGTGGTGGGCGGCCTCACCGAGCTGCTGGGCCAGCGCCTCAACGTGGCCCTCTACCCCACCTACCTTGATCCCACCCTGCTGCGGGGCGCCACCGCCCAGGACGGCCAGGCCCGCGGTGCCCGCCCCTCCAGCCGGCGGGTGCCGCTGCAGCTGGTGCTCGGCTCCGAGGTGGGCCTCGACATCACCGACCGCCTCAACCTGTCGGTGCTGGCGGCCCCCAACCGCAGCGACATCCCCCCGGAGGCCACCCTGCGCTTCCAGGCCAGCGACCTGCTGGGGGTGCAGGGGTCCGTCGACCAGGAGGGCCGCTGGCAGACCCAGCTGCAGATGTTCCTCCGCTTCTGAGCGCCACGCTTGGATGGACCCAGCAGCGGCCGAGCCGTGACCGGGGCTGACGAGGGCGTGCAGGTGATCGGTGTCGACGTGGGCGGCACGGCCCTCAAGCTGGCCCGTCTCGACCGCCGCGGGCGGGTGCAGGCCGAGCTGACCGTGCCCACCCCGCAGCCGGCGGCCCCAGGGGCCGTGACCACCGCCATCGTCGAGGCCATCGAACGGCTCGACCCCGACCGTCTCACCACCGCCGTCGGCGTCGGCATGCCCGGCCCCACCGACCGGGGCGCGCGGCTGGCCCGGCTGGCGATCAACCTGCCCGGCTGGGTCGATGTGCCCCTGGCTGACTGGCTCGAGCCGCGGCTGGGCCGCGCCGTGACCCTGGCCAACGATGCCGACTGCGCCCTGCTGGGGGAACACTGGCTGGGGGCGGCCCGCGGCTGTCGCGATGTGGTGCTGCTCACCCTCGGCACCGGTGTCGGCGGCGGGGTGCTGCTCGAGGGGAAGCTGTTCAACGGCCGCCTGGGGGCGGCGGCCGAGCCGGGGCTGATCGGCATCGACCCCGATGGTCCCCCCTGCAGCAGCGGCAACAGCGGCTCGCTCGAGAGCTTCTGCAGCATCGCCGCCCTGCGGAGGCAGGGGGGCGATGACCCCGCGGCCCTGGCCCAGCGGGCGGCGGCCGGAGACCCCGGGGCCCGGGAGGTGTGGGAGCGCTACGGCCGTCGGCTGGGCTTCGGCATCACCACCCTGGTCAACCTGTTCACCCCGGAGCGGGTGCTGCTGGGCGGTGGTGTCAGTGCCGCCTTTGACCACTTCGGCCCGGCCCTGCAGGCCGAGGTGGACCGGCGGGTGCTGCCGCCGGCCCGGGAGGGACTCGAGATCCGGCCGGCGGCCCTCGGCAATGCCGCCGGCCGCACCGGTGCCGCCGCGCTGGCGCTGCAACGGCTGCTGCAGCTTGAACCCCTCGCCCCGGCCAGGGATGATGGGGAGCCCTTCTGACCAGCGGTGACCCGCGTTCCCGATCCCAGCCCGGAGCTGCTGGCCCGGGCCTCCGGCCTGCGCCGCCTGGCCCTCGACCTGGGCCAGTGCGACGACGAGGGTCGTCGCCGTGCCCTGCGGGCGATGGCCGACGCCCTCGCGGCCGCCCGCGGGCGGGTGCTGACGGCCAATGCGGCCGATGTGGCCGCCGCCGACGCCGCGGGCCTCAACTCCAGCCTGGTGGCCCGGCTGCGCCTTGACGGGGGCAAGCTCGACGGAGCCATCGACGGCCTGCGTCAGCTGGCCGCCCTGCCGGATCCCCTCGGGGTGCGCCAGCTGCACCGCCAGCTCGACGACGGCCTGGTGCTCGAACGCCGCACCGTGCCCCTGGGGGTGATCGGCGTGATCTTCGAGGCCCGACCGGATGCGGTCGTGCAGATCGCAGGGCTGGCGGTCCGCTCCGGCAACGGCGCCATCCTCAAGGGGGGATCGGAGGCAGCCGGCAGCTGCGCCGCCCTGCTCGAGGCCCTGCGGGAGGGTCTGGCCGACGGTCCCGTGGCCCCCGGCGTGCTCGATCTGCTCACCAGCCGCGAGGAAAGCCTGGCCCTGCTGCGCCTCGACGGTCTGGTGGATCTGATCATCCCCCGCGGCTCCAATGCCCTGGTGCGCTTCATTCAGGACAACACCCGCATCCCGGTGCTCGGCCACGCCGACGGCATCTGCCATCTCTACGTCGACCGGGATGTCGACGTGGCCGAGGCGGTGGCCATCGCCGTCGACAGCAAGACCCAGTACCCGGCGGCCTGCAACGCCATCGAGACGCTGCTGGTGCACCACGAGGTGGCGGCGGCCTTTCTGCCGCCGGCCGTGGCGGCCCTCGAGGCGGCCGGTGTGGAACTGCGCGGCGATGAAGCCGCCCGCAGCCACGGCATCGCCGGCATCGCCAGCGACGACGACTGGGCCACCGAGTACGCCGACCGCATCCTGGCGGTGCGGGTGGTGGACAGCCTGGAGGCGGCGCTCGAGCACATCCGTCGCCATGGGTCCCGCCACACCGATGCGATCTGCAGCCGCGACCCGGCGGCGGCGGCGACGTTCCTCGCCCGGGTCGACAGTGCCGGCGTCTATCACAACTGCTCGACCCGCTTCGCCGACGGCTACCGCTACGGCTTCGGCGCCGAGGTCGGCATCAGCACCCAGACCCTGCCGCCGCGCGGCCCCGTCGGCCTCGAAGGACTGGTGACCTACCGCTACCGCCTGCGGGGTCAGGGCCATGTGGTGGCCGATTACGCCGCGGGCCGCCGCCGCTTCCACCACCGCGACCTGCCCCTGTGAGCGACCGCATTGTGCTGCGGGGCCTGCGGCTCTGGGCCCATGTGGGGGTGCTGGAGAGTGAACGGCGGCTGGGCCAGTGGTTCGAGCTCGATGCCTGGTTCGAGGCCGACCTGACCATCGCCGGTCGCAGCGACCGGCTCGGCGACAGTCTCGATTACGTCCAGGCGGTGACGGCGGCCCGGCGGGTGGCGGCCGACCTCTGCTGCCACACCCTCGAGCATTTCTCGGAGCGGCTCCTGGAGGCCTTCACAGAGATCTACGGCCCCTGCCCGATGGGACTGGAGCTGCGCAAGTGCGCCGCGCCGATCCCCGGCTTCGACGGTTCGGTGGCGGTCTGCCGCAGCCGTCCATGACCGGTCCACCCCTGGTGCTCGTGCATGGGCTGTGGGACACCCCGCGCCTGTTCGACCGCCTGGGGGCCGCGCTGCGGCAGGCCTGTCCCGAGATCGAGCTCATGATGCCCCACCTGCCCCATCGCCTCGGTCAGGTGGCCCTGGGAACGCTGGCCGGGCGGCTGGCGACCCTGATCGAGGACCGCTTCGGCCCCGACCGCCCCCTCGACCTGTTTGGCTTCTCGATGGGCGGGGTGATCGGCCGCCTGTGGCTGCAGGAGCATGGCGGCGCCGGCCGCTGCCGCCGTTTCGTGTGTGTCGGCAGCCCGCAGCGGGGCACCCTGCTTGCCCTGCCCATGCCCCACGGCTGGATGGCCGGCATCGCCGAGATGAAGATCGGCAGTGGTCTGTTGCGCCGTCTTGATGAGGGCGCCGACCGTCTCGACCCGGTGGCCTGCCGCAGCTTCTACTGCCCCACCGATCTGATGGTGGTGCCGGGCTGGCGGGCGGTGCTGCCCCGGGGCCCGCGGGAGGCCCTGCCGGTGCTCACCCACCGCCAGCTGATGCATCACCCCCGCGCCATCGCCCGGCTCACCGAGGTGCTGCTGGCCCCCTGACCGGCCGTCGCCAGGCCCGAATGGCGGATCAGGGCCTCGGTCGACGGCTCCCGTCCCCGGAAGGCGCAGAACACCTCCCGTGGATGGCGGCTGCCGCCGAGGCTCAGCACCGTCTCGCGGAAGCGACGGCCCGTGGCCTGCACCGCCGACTCGTCGTCGAGGCCGGCATCTTCGAAGGCGGCGAAGGCATCGGCGCTCAGCACCTCGGCCCATTTGTACGAGTAGTACCCGGCGGCGTAGCCGCCGGCAAAGATGTGGCTGAACGAGCACAGCATCGCGTCGCCGTCGATGGGGGCCATCACGGTGGTGGTGGCGGCGATGCGGCGGCGCAGCTCCTCGGGGCTGAGCCCGCCGTCGGGCTGCCACTGGCTGTGCAGCCTCAGGTCGGTGAGGGCGAAGTGGATCTGGCGCAGGGTGGCGATGCCCCCCAGGAAGGTGCGGGCCGCCTGCAGCTTTTCGAGGGTGCCGTCCGGCAGGGGGTCGCCGGTCTGCCAGTGGCGAGCCATGCCCAGCAGGGTGGGCCGGTCGTAGCACCAGTTCTCCATGAACTGGCTGGGCAGTTCAACGGCATCCCACTCGACGTTGTTGATGCCGGCGGCCTGGGGCCGTTCGACGGTCGAGAGCATGTGCTGCAGGCCGTGGCCGAACTCGTGGAAGAGCGTCTCCACCTCCTCGAAGGTCATGAGGCTGGGGGTGTCGCCCACGGGGGGACTCTGGTTGCAGATCAGATAGGCCACAGGGTGAACGGTGTCGCCGCTGCGGCTGCGTGACCGGCCCAGGCACTCGTCCATCCAGGCCCCACCACGCTTGCTGCCGGGGCGGCTGAAGGGGTCGAGGTAGAAGGCCGCCAGGTCTTGACCGCTGGCGCCGTCGACCACGCGGAAGTGGCGCACATCGGGATGCCAGATCGGCACCCGGCCGGCTTCGCTGGCGACGATGCGGATGTCGAACAGCCGCTGGCACAGCCCGAACAGCCCCTGCAGCACCTGCTCGAGCGGAAACCAGGGGCGCAGGGCCTCGGCATCGAGGTCAAAGCTCTCCTGCCGCAGCACCTCGGCCCAGTGGCTCACGTCCCAGGGCTGCAGGTCGTCGGCCTCCGGGGCTCCATGGCGGCCGGCGCAGGCCGTCAGCTCGGCCAGTTCCCGCTCGGCGGCCGGATAGGCGGCGTGGCGCAGGTCCTCGAGCAGCTCCTCGACCTCGTCCACGGAACCGGCCATCTTGCTGGCCAGGCTCACCTCTGCCCACGAGGCGAAGCCCAGGCGCCGGGCCTGCTGCAGCCGCAGGGTCAGGATCTGCTCGATCAGCGGCCGGTTGTCGTGGTCCCCTCCTGAGGCCCGGGCCACCTGTGCCCTGTAGACGGTTTCCCGCAGGTCCCGGCGGCGGCTGTAGCGCAGGAAGGGAGCCACCCGCGGCTGATCGAGCCCCATCAGCCAGGGGCCGCCATGGCCCGTGGCCGTGCTGTCACCGGCCTCCCGGGCGGCCTGGGCCAGCAGCTCCCGCAGGCTGTCGGGCAGGCCCTCCACGTCGGCTGGATCCTCCAGCTTCAGGGTCCAGGCACTGGTGGCATCGAGCACGTGGTTGCCGAAGTCGCTGCCGAGGCGGGCCAGTTCGGCAGTGGCGGCGTTGAACGTCTGCTGGTCGGCCTCCCCCAGCCCCACCCCGCGCAGGTCCATCTCCCGCCGTTCGGCTTCGAGGATGCGGCGCTGGGTGCCGTCGAGACGATCGGCCTGGGCCTGCAGGGCCCCCAGGGCGCGGTACAGCACCTGCGACTGGCCGACGCGGCTGCCGAAGCTGACCACCGCTTCCTGCTGGCTGCTGTGGGCATCGCGCAGCTCGGGGCTGTGGCAGACGCCGTTGAGGTGGCTGACCACACCCCAGCTCCAGCGCAGCTTCTCGCCGAGGTGGTGCAGCGGATCCATCACCTCCTCCCAGGTGAGGCCAGGGCCGCCGGCGTCAGCTTCGGTGAGCCGCCGGGCCAGCCGTTCCTCGAGGTCGCTGAAGCCGCTGCCCAGCTCGGCCAGCAGGATCGGCATCCCCTGGGTCACCTGGTCGGCGTTGATGGCCTCAAACGGGGGCAGACCCTCGCCGATGAGCAGGGGCAGCGTCGGCGAAGCGAAGGCGGATGGCGTCATGGACAGGACCCTGGCGGCGGATCGGGCAGCACTGGGCCCAGTATCCCCAGCCTCAGCCCGTCACCGTGGCCTGGGCCAGGGCCACCAGGGCCGTCTGGCTGAGAACGCCGGCCAGGGCGTCGGTGCTGGCCTCGTAGAGGTCGATCGCCACCCGCGGCCAGAAGCCGATCACCATCGTGGGCACCAGCAGGGTGAGGCCGATCAGCAGTTCCCTTGGTCGCATGTCGCCCACCACCGCCAGGGCCGGAATGCGGGGGCCG
The DNA here is from genome assembly GCA_049317465.1 of Prochlorococcaceae cyanobacterium. GTDB lineage: Bacteria > Cyanobacteriota > Cyanobacteriia > PCC-6307 > Cyanobiaceae > CAIQIA01. The sequence goes on from JBMOIF010000043.1 coordinate 9,184, forward strand.
AAGAAGACGCGGCGGCAGAGGCTGAGCAGATAGACGGGGGTGAGCATCAGCCCCACCGCGGCAAGCACCACGCACACCACCCGGAACGGCAGGGTGAAGCGGTCACTTTCGGTGAGACCGAGGAACACGGTGATCTCGCTGACGAAGCCACTCATCCCCGGCAGGGCCAGGGAGGCCAGGGAGCTGGCCAGGAAGCAGGCGAAGGTGATCGGCAGGGCCTTTGCCAGACCCCCCATGTTGGGGATCGACAGGGTCTTGGTGCGCTCGTAGAACACGCCGGTGAAGAAGAACATGGCCGCCGCGATCAGACCGTGGCTCACCATCTGCAGCATCGCGCCGCTCAGTCCCAGGGCATCGATGGCACCGATCCCCAGCAGCACGAAGCCCATGTGGCTCACCGAACTGCAGGCGATGCGCCGTTTGACGTTGTCCTGGGCGAAGGCGTTGAGGGCGCCGTAGAGGATGTTGACGATGCCCAGCACGATCAGGGCCGGCGCCAGGATCAGATGGGCCTCGGGGAGAATCTGAACGTTGAAGCGCAGCAGGGCATAGCCGCCCATCTTGAGCAGCACCCCGGCGAGCAGCATCGAGACCGGTGCGTTCGCCTCGCCGTGGGCGTCGGGCAGCCAGGTGTGCAGGGGGAACATCGGCAACTTGACCCCGAAGCCGACCAGAAAACCGAGATAACAGAGCAGGCCGAAGGTGCCGCTGGCACTGCGGGCCGTCAGTTCGCTGAGGTTGAGGGTGAAGTGGTCCCCGCTGAAGGCCAGGGCCAGACCGCTCACGAGGATCAGCAGTGAGGCGGTGGCGGTGTAGAGGATGAACTTGGTGGCGGCGTACTGGCGGCGGGTCCCACCCCAGATGGCGATGAGCAGATAGACCGGCACCAGTTCCAGTTCCCAGGCCAGGAAGAACAGCAGGAAGTCCTGGGCGAGGAAGACCACCGCCTGGGCCGAGGCCTGGGCCAGCAGCAGGGCGAAGTAAAGCCTCGGTTTGCGCTCGACGGTCCAGCTCGCGGCCACCGTCATCAGGGTGATGACCCCGCTGAGCAGCACCAGCGGAGCGGAGAGGCCATCGGCCCCCAGACTCCACTCCAGGCCCATGGCCGGCACCCAGCTGATGCGCTCCACCAGCTGCAGGGACCCGAGGTCAGGGTCGAAGTGGCGTCCGAACGCCACGAGCATCAGCGCCAGGTCGGCGACAAGCACCCCCAGGGCCAGCCAGCGCACGGCCCCCTGGGCCCGTGGGGGCAACACCGCCAGCAGCAGAGCCCCCGCCAGGGGAAGCAGCACGATCAGGCTGAGCCAGGGCAGCTCGCCGGCACTGGGGCTGAAGTCCAAAGGACGAACGGCGCTGAGGCAGGGTCAAGGCTACCAGCGGCCCTCCCTCCAATGAGTAGATGTGCTCAGTGGAGCCGGCCATGAAAAAAGGGGCGCCGATGGCGCCCCTGAAACCGGATGACCGGATGTGGATTGGATCCCAGGGATCCCGGTGGCTCACCAGAGGCCGCGGATGGGCTCGGGGGCGGGCTCGGCGGGGGGCACGTAGACCGGAGCGGGGGCAGGAGCCGGCTTGGGAGCGGGCTTGACCACCACGGGCTTGGCGCAGGTGTCGGCGAAGCGGAAGCGGGCACCGACCCGGCCACCCCAGGAGTTGAGGGAACCGAAGTTGAAGCCGTTGACCTCGAAGTTGCTGGCGCCCTGGTAGGTGCCTTCGGCGAACACGTCGGTGGTGCAGCTGGCCACGTAGGTGAGGCCGAGCTTGGCCTGGTAGCCGAACAGACCTGCGTTGTCGCTGCCGTAGTTGACACCGCCGCGGCGCCACAGGTTCTGATTCAGAACGGTGGAGTTGCGGGTGGCGGCGTTGTAGGGCAGGTTCGGCAGCACCGTGTTGGTGGTGTAGCGAACGTTGTCGAAGCTGATGCCATCCCAGCTCACATTGGTGTAGCCGATGCCACCACCGATGTAGGGAACCCAGCGGCTGCCGGTGGGGATGTCGTAGTACAGCGAACCGAAGACGCTGTTGCTGTTGGTGCTGCTGCCACCGTCAACGGCCAGGCCGCGGGTGCGCAGGGCGTAGCGGTTGCCGTACAGGTTCAGGCGGGGCTTGAGCTCGCCGGAGACGCTGTTGATCGTGTGGTTGTTGTAGACGTAGGTCACCTCAGCGCGAACGTCGCCGAAGTCGTAACCCAGGCCGGCCTCACCGGCGAAGCCGCCGCCGAACTTGGTCTTGACGCGGGGGTTGACGGTGATGGTGCTGAGGTTGTCGATGATCGAACCGGCGCTGAACGCGGGAACGACGCTGTAGCGGGAGCCCTCAACCCAGTTGTTGGTCCGGCTGTCGCCACTGGCGGAGACATTGGTGGCCCAGCTGGCGCCAACGCCGATGGTGCCGTAGAAACCGGTGCCCTGCTCGTAGGACACGGGGGTGGTCACGCGGGTGGTGCCGTAGGACTGGGCGAGGAGCTGGTCCTCGGCCTTGACGGACTCCTCAGCCTGGACGGCGGGGGCGACCAGAGAAGGAAGGGTGGCGCCCAGGAGGGCGGAAGCGAGAAGAAGGCGATTCACGGGGTGATGCAGACACGTCACGCACCCGCGTAGTCAATCCACGGGCGATGGCATCCACAACGGTTGAGTGACCTGCCTGCGCACTGATCCCGGTGGGCGGACATTTTTTGCTCACCAACGTATAATCGGCCACCAACAGGCTGGTGTTGTGCAGCGCGGATGCCGCGTCTCACTCCTCCAGTTCTGTCCAGTGGCTGCCTTCCTGCTGCGGTTCGAGGCTCTCCGCCCGGCAGCTGACCCCGGCCGCCGTCCATGCCTCCTCCATGGCTGCCGCCACCGCTGCACCGCTGCTGCGGGGCCCCAGGGCCAGCACGCTGGGGCCGGCCCCGCTGATCACACAGCCCCAGGCTCCGGCCCGCAGGGCCGCCTCGCGGACCTGCGCACCCCCCTGGATCAGCGGCCAGCGGTACGGCTCATGCAGCCGGTCGTGCATGCCGTCGGCGATCAGATCGCCGTTGCCGCTGCGCAGACCCTGCAGGAGCAGGGTCAGCGAACCGAGGTTGGCCACCGCATCCGGGATGCTCACCTGCCGAGGCATGGCCCGGCGGGCATCGGCCGTCGACAGACGGATGCTGGGAATGGCCACCACCGCCTGCACCTGCCGGTGCCATTCGCAGCGCACCACCCGCCAGCGGTGCGAGGCGGCGCGGGCGGTCAGGCACAGCCCCCCGAGAAGGGAGGGCACCACGTTGTCGGGGTGACCCTCGATGTCGATCGCCAGCTCGAGCAGCTTCTCCTTGCTCAGGGGCTCCCCCTCCAGGGCGTTGGCCCCCAGCAGTCCGGCGACGATGGCGGTGGCGCTGCTGCCCAGGCCCCGGGCCGGTGGCACCGCCAGGTTCACCCTGGCCTCCAGGGCCCTCGGCGCACAGCCGATCTCACGCCACACCCGCTGGGCCGAGCGGTAGATCAGGTTCTCTGGCCCCCCCCGCAGATGGGATCCCTCTGTGCTTTCGATGATCAGTTCGAAGTCTTCGCTGTCGGCCTTGAGGCTGCGCAGATGGAAGGTGTTGTTGAGGTTGAGGGCGGCCCCCAGGCAGTCGAACCCCGGGCCGATGTTGGCGGTGGTGGCCGGCACGTTCACCTGAACGGCCTGCCGGCATGACCCCCTGTCCCCTTGCACCATCCTCAGGCTGCGCCTTCGCCGCACTCTGCCAGCAGCTGGGACCGGCAGGCGGCACCGAACAGGCCCGCCCCCGGGTCGGTGAGGGCGGTCACGGGCAGGCCGGCCACCAGGTCGCTGAAGCGTCCTTTCCGCCGCATCCGCTCCAGGAAGGGCGGCGACTGCAGTCCTGACAGCTGTTTGCGGGCGGTGCCGCCACCCACCCACACCCCACCGGTGGCCATCTCGTGCACGGCCAGATCCCCCGCCGCCGAGCCGTAGGCCCCCAGCCACAGGTCGACCACGCTGCGGGCGGCGCCGTCGCCGGCGTTGGCCGCCGCCGACACGAGGGCCGGCAGGTCAGGGCCATCGACCGCCGCCGGCGCCCCACGCCAGGCCCGGGCCTGGGCCTGCAGCGGATGGCCGTCGACGTCACTCAGCCGCCAGCAGGCGATGTGTCCCAGGCCCGTGCCGCTGACGATCCGTTCCAGTGACAGGCGGTCGAGCCCCAGCTCGCGGCGCAGCCACTGGCTCAGCTCCCATTCGGCTTCGGTCTCGGGGGCGAAGCACCGGTGGCCCCCTTCACTGGCCAGGGCCTGGAGGCTGCCCTGCCGGCGGATGCCCCTGGCCATGCCCAGGCCCGTGCCGGCCCCGAGGATGGCCAGGGTGCCGGCGGGATCGGCCGTTCCCTCCTGCAGAGGCGACCGCTGGTCGGCTGCCAGCAGCGGCAGGGCATAGATCAGGACGGCGAAGTCGTTGATCAGCTCCAGGGGGCAGCCATCGGCCACAGCCGCCAGCTCGTCGGCCCGCAGCTCCCAGCCCAGGTTGGTGATACGGGCGTGGTCATCGGCCACCGGGCCTGCCACCGCCAGGCAGGCGGCGCGACACCGACCCCCCGCCGGCCGGTGGTCGTCCAGAAATCGCTGCAGCATCGGCGTCAGGCCTGGCCAGGCTCCGGAGACGAACGACTGTTCCGCCACCCGTTCCGGTCGTGGTGTCCCCGGCCTGTACAGGGCGAGCAGGGTCTTGGTGCCCCCCAGATCTCCGGCCAGCAGCAGGTCCATGGTGCTCAGCCGGGGAACTCGAGGCCGGGGAGCCGTTCGCGCACCGCCCGCGCCGCCGCAGCCACGACGGCCTGCCGGGGCTGGCGTCCCAGATCTCCCTGGCGGCGGCTGCGCAGGCTGATGGCATCCTCGGCGGCCTCCTGGGCCCCGATGACCGCCAGCACCGGAATCTTCTGCTGCTCGCCCGTGCGGATCAGCTTGCCCAGACGGTCACCGCTGCGGTCGATGCCCGCCTGGACCCCGGCGGCCCGGAGTTCGGCCTGCAGGGTTTCGGCCCACGGCAGCACCTCATCGGTGACCGGCAGCAGCCGGATCGGCTCGGGGGCCAGCCAGAACGGAAAATCGCCCGCATAGTTCTCGGTCATGATCCCGAAGAACCGTTCCAGCGATCCGAAGATCGCCCGGTGAATCATGATCGGCCGCTGGCGGCTGCCGTCGGCGGCGACGTAGTTGAGGTCGAAACGCTCGGGCAGGTTGAAGTCGAGCTGCACCGTTGAGCACTGCCAGAGGCGGCCGATGGCGTCCTCGATCTTGAGGTCGATCTTGGGTCCGTAGAAGGCGCCGCCCCCCTCGTCGACGCTGTAGCTCCAGCCCTTGCGGTCGAGGGCTTCGATCAGGCCTGCCGTGGCCAGCTCCCACACCGCGTCGTCACCGATCGACTTCTCCGGTCGGGTCGAGAGGTTGATCTGGTAGCTGCGGAAATCGAAGGTGCTGAGGATCGCCTCGGTGAGGTTGAGCACGCCGAGGATCTCGTCCCCGATCTGGTCCGGCAGACAGAAGATGTGCGCGTCGTCCTGGGTGAAGCCCCGCACCCGCATCAGCCCGTGCATGACGCCGGGGCGCTCGTAGCGGTACACGGTGCCCAGTTCGGCCCAGCGGATCGGCAGCTCGCGGTAGCTGCGCAGCCGGCTCGCATACGTGAGCACATGGAACGGGCAGTTCATCGGTTTGAGCTGGTAGTCCCGCTCGTCGACCGGCATCGGCCCGAACATGCTCTCGGCGTAGAAGTCGAGGTGTCCCGAGGTGCGCCAGAGGCTGATGTCGGCCACGTGGGGCGTGTACAGCAGCTCGTAGCCGGCCGCGAAGTGTTCGCGACGCCAGAGGTCCTCGATGGCCAGGCGGATCCGGGCGCCGCGGGGATGCCAGAACACCAGCCCGGCGCCGGCCTCCTGCTCGATCGAGAACAGGTCGAGGTCGGTGCCGATGCGGCGATGGTCCCGGCGCAGGGCTTCCTGGCGACGGCGCCGATGCTCCTCCAGCTGTTCGGGGGTCTCCCAGGCGGTGCCGTAGATCCGCTGCAGCTGGGCATTGCGTTCGTCTCCGCGCCAGTAGGCCCCGGCGACGCTCTCGAGCTCGAAGGCGCGGGGATCCAGTTCACCGGTGTTGGCCACATGGGGGCCGGCGCAGAGGTCCCACCACTCCTCCCCGAGGGTGTAGAGGGTGATGGGGTCCTGCAGACCCTCCAGGATCTCGAGCTTGTAGGGCTCGTTCTGGGCGCGGATGCGACGTTCGGCCTCCTCGCGGCTCACCTCGACCCGTTCGAGGGGCAGTCGGCGGCCGATAATTTTCACCATTTCCTTGCGGATGGCCTTGAGGTCGGCCTCGGTGAAGGGTTCCGGATGGTCGAAGTCGTAATAGAAGCCGCTGTCGGTCCACGGGCCGATGGTGACCTTGGCAGCGGGGAAGAGCTTCTGCACCGCCATCGCCATCACATGGCTCATCGAATGGCGGATCCGCAGCAGCTGCGGGCTGTCGCTGGTGCGCGGCAGGGTCACCGGGGCGGTGCTGTGGTCGTGCGACGTTGCCCCTGCCACCCGGTCTCCTTCCACCTGGGCCGATCCTACGCAGGGCGGCCGGGGAGCTTTCCTACGATGGATGCCTGTGAGGCCCGCTGATGGAGGGATCCGCACCCCAGCGTCGCCATGCCGTGCTGGCCTATGCCCTCTGGGGCCTCGGCCTCATGGGCTTCTGCGGGCTGCATCGGCTTTATCTGCGCCGCCCCGTCAGCGGTTCGGCCTATCTGTTCTCGGTTGGCTTTTTCGGAATCGGTCAGCTGCTCGACCTGATGCAGATGCAGCGCCTGCTGGAGCAGGCCAACCAGCCGTTCCTCCTTGCGGAGGCCCGCCGGGCGGCGGCCCCGGCACCGGAGCCCCTGGAGCGGCAGCTGCTGCGGCTGGCCCGCCGTTCGGCCGAGGGTTTCACCCTCAACGATGCCCTGCTGGCCCTCGAGCCCCCCCACCTCACCGATGTGGCCGGCCTGCGCCGGGCCATCGACCGGCTGCAGCACGACCATCTGCTCGAGGTCGGCAACGACGACCGCGGACGGATCGTGTACCGCGAACCCTGAGCGGCTGCAGCGGTTCGGTCGGCCACCTACTGTCTGGGCGCCTGTGTTCTGTCGTGGTGAGCCGTTCCCTGTCGCTTCCGGCCTCCGCGCGCGCAGGGCTCGGCGCGGCCCTGGCCTTTTACCGCCAGGCGCCCCTGAAGATGGCGGCCTGGGGCATCGGCCACATGCTGCTGCTGCAGGTGTTGGTGCAGGTTGTGATCACGCGGCGGCCGGTGCTCGATGCCGCCGAGCTCCAGGGGGGGCCTGCCCTGCAGCAGCTGGTGGGTCTGCAGCTGCTGCTGGTGCCGTTGCTGCTGGTGGTGCTCACCAGTGCCCTCGCCGGCCTGGTGCTGGCGGCTGCCCGCTGGCAGGAAGGCCACCGCACCGGCCTGGCCGATCTGCTGCGGCCCCTGGTGCTGCGGCCGCTGCCCCTGCTGCTGCTGCCCCTCCTGTCTGGTGCCCTGGCCGGTACCGCCGGCCTGTTGCTGCTGCTGCCCGGCCTGGTGCTGGCCTTCGGCTGGAGCCTGTCCCTGCCGGCGCTGCTGGACCGGGGCGGCGAGGCGTGGACCGCCATGGCCACCAGCCTGCGGCTGGTGCGCTCCCATCCCCTGCGCCTGCTGCCCCCCCTGGCGCTGCTGGGTCTGTTCACCCTGGTCACCCTCCCCCTGACGCCGTGGCTTCCGGGTCTGTGGTTGCCGTTGCTCGCCTTCTGGCTGCAGGATCTGTATCGCAGCGTCAGCCCCACCCTTGAGCCGTGATCCCAGGCTGACCGTTGGCCTCGTGGCGACCGCAGCTCTGGCCGTGGGCCTGGCCGGCGGCGCCTGGTGGCAGACCCGTCAGCTGCGCAGTCCCTACCGCCAGGCGGCGGATCTGGTGCCGCTTCTGCCGGCCGATGCCGCCGCCGCCGACCGCTGCGCCGCCCTGCTGGGCTGGCGTGAGCGGCAGGCCCCGGTCGATGCCACGAACTTCGGCTCGCGGCGGTTGCGGGATGCCTCCGGTGGTGCGGTTCCCGACCGCCCTGCGCTGATCGTGCTGCACGAGACCGTGGTGCCCCTGGCGGCCACCCTGCGCCTGTTTGCCACCCCCCACCCCCGTGATCAGGACCAGGTCAGCTATCACGTGCTGGTCGCCCGCGACGGCTCGGTGCTGCGGCTGGTGCCCGACGGGGGCCGGGCCTTCGGTGCGGGCTGGAGCGCCTGGGGGGATGCCAGCATCCGCCATCGGCCGGGGACTCCCCAGGCCGGTGGTTCGATCAACAATGTCGCCCTGCACGTGAGCCTCGAGACCCCGCCGGATGGCCGGGGCGACGGCGATGCCCACAGCGGGTACACGCCGGCACAGATGCGGGCCCTGGCCGGCCAGGTGCTGCTCTGGCAGCTGCGCTGGGGCATCCCCCAGCGGCGCATCGGCACCCATGCCGCCGTCGACCGCAGCCAGAGCCGGCGCGATCCCCGCAGCTTCCGCTGGGAGCGGTTTGCGCAGGCCTGGACAGCGGCCGCCACCCGCTGTGGGGTGGGCGGCGCCTATGGGGTGGAGGCGCCCTGAGGCGCCCCCCTGGAGCCCATCAGCCCAGGGTGTCCGGGGTGCCGGCCGGATCCTGCTGAGGCAGGCCGCCCCGTCGCAGCTCCTCCAGGTTCTCCTGGTAGAAGCTGTTGAGCTCGTCGAAGTCCTTCACGGGCTGTCCGTAGAAGCTCTGCTGCTCCATCGTCGGCAGCGAGGCCCATTCGGGGGCCAGCTTGGCCACCAGCTCGGGCGTCAGCTGGCCGTTGTCGGCCTCGTCGAGGGCCTCGCGGCGGTCGATCAGAAACAGGGCGGCCTGGTCCTGGCTGCGGGGGCCGAAGTCATTCAGGTTGAGGCTGCTGGCCGCCATGTCCCAGGTCTGGGGCAGAAACTGATAGGCGCCGGCGGCTGCGCTGGCGTAGCGCTTGACCACCACCTGGCGGGGGTGTTCCTGGAGGTTGTCGGTCAGGGCGCCGCCGTAGAGCACCCGGTAGCCAAGGCTGGAGCCGTTCTTCCAGGTGCCTTCGGCGTAGCGGATGGTGTTGAGCAGAGCCAGACGCTCGGGGGTGAGGGCATAGGGGCCGTCGTGGGGGGCCCTGGGGCTGGCCTGGGCGGTTCCTTCGGGCCGGGGGGCCAGGACCTGCGGTCCCGGTGCCGTTGCAAGGGTGAGGGCGGCGCCCATGGCGCTCAGCCCCAGTCCCAGGCCTGCCTTCAGTCGCAGTGCCAAATCCATGCGGTCGATGTCGAGGGGACGGGCTCGACAAGTTTTCCCCGTTAAGGACGCATTAGTCGCGTCGGTGACCGACCCCCTTGCGCTGGCTGAGCTTCTCCCCTTGTCTCGGAGTGGGATGCGTGTTACTGGACTGAGAGCACTGCGCCTCAGTCGTCACAAGCCTTTCGGCGGAGGGCTGCCAGGGGGCTGTTTTTGCCCCGAAAAAAGCAAAATACCGAATGTCATAAGCTTCTTTTATGACAGACAGAGGTTTTGATCAGTGCCTGCGGGGCAGAAAACCCAGGGCCCCCTGCAGCCTGGCGAGGGTGGCGCTGGCCACTGCTTCGGCCCGCTCCCGCCCGCGACCCAGCACCGCCTCGATGCCGCCGGGATCGGCGGAGATGGCCGCGTACCGCTCCTGAATCGGACGCACGCTCTCAACCAGGGTTTCGGTGAGCAATGGCTTGAAGCGGCCCCAGCCCATGTCGGCGCATTCCAGTGCCGCGGCCTCGCGGCCGCGACCGCTGAGCACGGCGTAGAGCCCCAGCAGGTTGGCGGCCTCGGGTCGCCCGGGATCGAAGCTCAGCCCCATCACCGGGTCGGTCTTGGCCCGTTTGACCTTGCGCTGGATCACCTCAGGCGGATCCAGAAGATGAATGCGCGAGCCCTCGTTCGGATCGCTCTTGCTCATCTTCGAGCCGCCGTCGCTGAGGCTCATCACCCGGGCGCCATCGGCCAGGATCAACGGTTCGGGCACCTTGAGCAGCGGGGATTCGGGCGTGCCGAAGCGGCTGTTGATGCGCTGCTGGGCGATGTCGCGGGCCAGTTCCAGATGCTGTTTCTGGTCTTCGCCCACCGGCACCAGGTCGGCGTCATACAGAAGGATGTCGGCGGCCATCAGCACCGGGTAGTCGAGCAGACCCACCGAGACGTTGTCCCCCTGCTTCACCGCCTTCTCGCGGAACTGGATCATCCGCTCCAGCCAGTTGAGCGGCGTGAGGCAGTTGAGCAGCCAG
>JBMOIF010000044.1:0-19170 GCA_049317465.1 Prochlorococcaceae cyanobacterium
CGCCAGATCGAGCTTGGCGCCCACCAACGTGTTGCGCAGGGTGTCGTTCACCCACTCGTCGATGGCATTGCCGGCCGCCTTGCTGGTGCCGGCCATCACCTGTTGCGCTGTGGTGGTGGTGTACGACAGGGGTGCGAGGAACGCCTGCAGCAGGGGAACGTTGTTCTTGGTGGTGGTGGGGATGCCGTTGGGGGCCACTAGGAACTGCTCGACCGAGTCGGTCATCATCGAGTGGCCAAGCCGGTAGATGGCATTGGCGAACTCAGACGAGATGCGCGCATCAATGGTGATGTCGTAGCCCGCAAAGGCGTTGATGTTGGGGGTGAGCTTGCGGGCGAATTCGGCAAAAACCAGATGCTGATACTCCGATTCTGTAATCAGCTTGGCCTGCTGGAACATCTCCTCACCGGTCCAGGTGGTGGTGACGCCCAGGCCATTGGTGCCGGTGTAAGTACCAGTCGCCGCGTTGTAGATGAAACCGAAGTCGGAAACCAGCTTGGCGACGTTGCGGTTGTGCTCCTTGTGGAAGATGTCGTGGATCGTGGTGAGGCCGATGTTCTCGTTGGCGCGACCATCACCGGCGATGAAGTGATTCGCCAGGGGCTGGAAGGTGCCGAAGCCGTTGAGCGAGAAGAAGCTCGTCATGGCGGCGTCATACCCCAGGGGGTTGTCACCGGCAGTGGTCAGGGTCGGCAGACCGGGGGGTGTCCCAGGGGCGCCCGCCTCGGGCGCCAGGGCGAATGGCGCCTGGTCATCCAGGAAGGCATGGCCCGTGGTGAGCAGGCGCAGACCGGCGGCGGCAAGGGTCGTGCGGTTGGTGTCCTGCACGCGCACCTGGGTTCCCGCGGCATTGACGGCCATGAAGGCTGCCCTCCCCGCCACCAGGGCAGGAGTGTTGTCGGGGTTCAGCCAGACCCGGGGGATGTCATTGACGTTGTAGTCGTGCAGCGTGAGGCCAAGCTTGAGGGCATTGGCCTTGATATCGGTCCAGGTCGCGAGTTCACCGAGGGGAGTGAGCTCGGTGGGGGGGGTGATGTTGGCATTGGCATAGGGGGCCGACGATGTGCCCGCCTTGCTCACCAGGTTGCCGGTGGCAATGGGAGTGCCGTTCGCCAGCACGATGTACTCGCGCAGATACACCGTGTGGTCGGCAACGGAGCCGTAGTCCTGGCTCAGGTCAACGTAGGGAGAAACCGTGTTGTTGCTCTCGCCGCCACTGCCGGCAACGGTGTTAGTACGGGACCGAGACATGTAGTTGGCACTGCCTGGAGCGTAGAGCTGGTCGCTCGGCAGCAGAGGAATGTAGACAGTGCCTTCGGCTCCTTTCTTGACAAAGTCGAGGCCGTGGTCGAAGAACTGACCGAAGAAGCCGAAGAAGCTGCTGTTGGGCAGCGGGTTCACCAGGCCGGTGAGGGGATTGAGGCGCCCACCGGGGGTGAGGGACGGATCATCGAGCACCTGCAGGGCCGTGAGACCCGTCTGGCTGTTGACCAGGTTGCTGATGATGCGCGGCCGGGCGTCATAGATGTTGGTGCCACGCACCGAGTAGTCGATGACGTTGGCCGTGTTGATCACCGGCTGGCTGCCGCGCACGGCGCCCACAACGGGGAGGACCAGGCTGAAGCCACCAGCGATGCTGGTGGTGCCGGTGGTGCGGGACCAGTTGACGGCGCCCTGATTGCCCCAGCCCCGAAGGACCACGCCCGCCGCGTTCGTCTGGGTCCACAGGGGCAGGTTGACGGCACCCGTGGCGGCCTGCTCGGCCGCAGCCTGGGCCAGGGTGCGGTTGAAGGTGAAGGCGTTATAGGTGTCGCGGGTGAAGAGCTGATCGGCAGCTCCCCAGGTGGGGTTGTTGATGTTGTTGCCGATGCCCTTGACATCGCGGATGCCGGTCGCATCGATCGGCAGCAGCGGCACGTTGCCGGGCAGCCGCAGGTTGGTGAGCAGGAAGACGATGTCCTGCTGCGTGAGGTTCAGGCCGAGGAGAAGCGACATGACGCGGCTGACAGGTGGGCAGGGAACGGGCGAGGCATGACCCTCCCCAAGGAGAGACCGGCCTGAGCACTGTGACCCTAGCTCTAAGGCTCAGCTCATGGCAATGCAAGAATTGTTTCTGCACATCTTGAAAAGCCTAAAATTGGCTTGCGACAGGCCCAGCTGTCACGCGCTCATTGCTAAATGCCGCCTGAAATACCTGAAATAAGTGATCAGTTTTTCAGCTTCCTCTCAGGTTGCGCCAGCGTCGGGCAAGGCCCCAGGCCAGGGGCGGGCCCAGGAGGGGTGCCGGTCCCGGCACCGGCTGGGGGCCCACCAGCAGCTCCAGCTGGTCACTCCCCCGGACGGTCGTCCAGTCGTAGATGAGCCGGCCCGGGGCCAGCCCCATCGTCGCCAGGCTGGTGCGGTCCCACTGGAGCTCGGTCAGCAGCGGTTGGCGGCTGGTGTAACCCGCCGGCAGATAGGCCACCCCCGAAAGCAGGGCCAGGCCCAGGGGATCGCCGCTGCTGCGGCTGGCCGGCAGAAAGGAACGGCCACCGAACGCCCCTGGCCCGCTGATGGGGATGCCGAAATACACATCCACCTCGCTGGCGACGCCGCGCTGAAAGCCCGTGACCAGCAGGGCGTTGCTGCCGGAGACCCCCGGAGAGGGGGTGACCCGCAGGGGCTGAGGCACAGACCAGCTGCTGATGTCGAGGCTGCCGCTCCCGGTCATCACCACCCGGCCGCCCACATCCTCAAAGTGCACCACCAGCCGCGCCAGGGCCGGGCCGTCGGCCGCCAGGATGGCGGTGACCAACGCCAGCCCCTGACAGAACCAGAACAGCCTGGATCTTTGGACCAGCCTGGAGTATGCGATGAGTGTCAGAAAATCTGGCCTCAATCTATCTTCCCCTTCTCAGTCTGAGGAGCCGTACTCCAACATCGATGATCCCGTCGGAGCGAAGAGTTCACCGAAGATCCACAGGTGCAACGTTCCGGCAGGTGCAACGTTCCGGGTCTGACCCGTGGGGAGCTATTGCTCTTCTGGCTGCTGATGGCCAGGGGAATGACCACCTTGATGATGTGTCTTCCCCTCAACCCTCACCCCAGAGCCGCAACAGATTGGCGTAGCAGCGGCTGAGCAGATCGAAGACCTCGCTCTTGCCCTCCTGCTGGAACAGGCGGCGGCGGGCGGTATCGAGCTCGAACAGCAGCTCGCGCCGGTCGGCCTCGCGCACGCGGCTCTGGAACCAGCCCACCGCCACCAACCGTTCGCCGGCCTGCACTGGATCGACACGGTGCAGCAGGGTGCTGGGGTACACGAGGGCCTCACCGGCGGCCAGCCGCACGGCCTCGTCGCCCCAGGGATGCTCGAGCACCAGGTCACCGCCGCCGTATGACGCCGGGTCACTCAGGAACACCGTCACCGACAGGTCGGCACGGCCCCCGGCCAGAAAAGCGTTGTCGACATGGCGCCCATAGCCCTCACCGGGCCCGCAGCGGCTGAAGCGGAGGGTGTGCAGCCGCAGGGGCAGGGCCGCCGCCTGCAGCAGGGGGTGGGCCAGCAGGGCGGTTTCGATCTCGGTGGCCAAACGCTGCTGCAGCGAACTGGCGGGATCGAGCTGACGGTTGTTCTTGACGGTGCGGGCATGCCAGCCGGCCGTGGCGGCGCCGTCTTGCCACGACGCTGCCGGGGCCGCCAGCAGGGCCTGGCGCAGGGTCTCGACCTGGGACGGCACAAGCAGGGGCTGAAGCAGGAAACGCATCGATCCTGTGGGCCGACAGGCGGAACCGGGGCGGACCTGCAGAATGGCAGACGCCTGCTCAGCACCGCCTCGCCCCATGCAGCGTTCCAGCATCGCCCTGTTCCTTGCCACCGCCGGCCTGCTGGCCGCCGGCACCGGCTGCAGTCAGCAGTCTGAGGCCCCCATGGCTCCCGAGAAACCCAGCCTCACGGCCCCGGCGACCCCGGGTGGCGGCGATGCCCCGGCCCAGGACAAGAAAAAGGGAGCCCACGGGGAAGGGGGTGAAGGCGGTGAAGGCGGTGAGGGAGGCGAAGGCTGATCTGGCCCTCAGCTTGGGCCCCAGGCGCAGGTGAGATGTCCGATTGGACGTTTTGCCCGTGAACGTCAGCTGGGGCCCAGCGGCTCACGGTGAAGAAGCGGGCGGCGGGAATCGAACCCGCATCATCAGCTTGGAAGGCTGAGGTTTTACCACTAAACTACGCCCGCGAAAGGTCCTTGGTCGGGACCTGTGATCTGGACCGAAGAGACCGGCCTGAGGCATCCGTGATGCGGCCGGTTCCTGCATTATGGCTTGCGACGCAACGCGGCCCTTGAGTCTGGCTTCCCCCGAGACCTACCCCGCGGCCGCCGTGAGCGATGCCGACCACCTGCGGGGGGCGGCGAGGGTGCGTCTGATCGGCTCTTACGGCCTCGGCGACGCCGGCACCGGGATGGCCGCCTCACTGATCGGGTTCTATCTCTTCGTCTTTTACACAGCCGCCGCAGGGCTCCCCCCCTGGATGGCCGGCCTGGTGCTGATGCTGGCCCGGCTCTGGGATGCCATCAACGACCCGTTGGTGGGCTGGCTGAGTGACAAGACCCGCACCCCCTGGGGACCCCGGCTGCCGTGGCTGCTGGGTTGCGCGGTGCCCCTGGGGGTGGCCATGGCCGCCATGTGGTGGCTGCCACCGGGCGGCCCCTGGACCCGCTTCGCGATCTTCGTGGCCATCGCCGTGGTGGCCAACACCCTGTACACCTGCGTCAACCTTCCCTATGCCGCCCTGGCCGCGGAACTGACCACCAGCGTCAGCCTGCGCACGCGCCTCAACACCGCCCGTTTCACCGGGTCGATCATCGCCAGCCTCATCGGTCTGGTGCTGGGGGGCCTGCTGCTCCGCGACCACCACGACGCCGCCAGCTACGGAAGGCTGGGGCTGATCTCGGGCGTGATCGTGAGCGCCAGTGCCCTGCTCTGCGGCTGGGGCATCGCCCCGGCGGCCCGCACCTGCCAGCGCCCCCAGAGCGAAGCCGGCACCACCCGTCGGCTGCTGCAGCGGGTGGGGGGCAACGGGCGCTTTCTGCGGGTGCTGGGGTTGTATCTGCTGCTGTGGTGTGCCCTGCAGATCATGCAGACCGCCGCGCTCATCTTTCTGCCTGTGGTGATGCGTCTACCGGAGGGGTGGAGCAACTGGATCCTGTTGCCGTTCCAGATCAGCACCCTGCTGGGCCTGTGGCTGTGGAACAGCGTCTGCCACCACCAGGGCCGGCTGCCGGCCCTGCGCCGGGGCGCGGCCCTGTGGATCGGGGGGTGTCTGGCAGCCATGGTGCTGGTGCCCCTTGATCCGGCCGTTGCCCCCCTGGGCTCATGGAGCAACGGTCTGCGGCTGCTGTTGCTGGTCCTGGCGATCGTGGCCGTGGGCGTCGGCGCCTCGACGGCCTACCTGATCCCCTGGTCGCTGCTGCCCGATGCCATCGATGCCGACCCTGAGAAACCGGCCGGGCAATTCAGTGCCTGGATGGTGCTGGCCCAGAAGATCTGCATCAGCCTGGCCCTGTTCCTGTTCGGCAACCTGATGAGCCTCAGCGGCTACCAGGCGACCCGCGGCGCCATGCAGCCCGACTCGGCCCTGATCGCCATTCGTCTGTGCATGGGCCTGCTGCCCGCCGTGATGGTGGTGCTGGGGCTGATGGTGATGCGCCGCTGGCCGGCGGCGGCGACGCGGCCATGAAGCCACCGCGGTGGCTGCGGCGGCTGGGGGCCAGTGCCGTCATGGGCGGCCAGGCCCTGGCGGCCCTGGCCCGCGGCCGGGTCAACCTCAAGGAACTCACCGACTGCCTGATGGAGGCCGGGCCCGGCACCTTCCTGGTGGTGGCGATCACCGGCCTGGCGGCCGGCACGGTGTTCAACATCCAGGTGGCCGCCGAACTCACACGCCAGGGCGCCGGATCGACCGTGGGCGGCATTCTGGCGGTGGGGCTGGCCCGGGAGATCGCCCCCCTGCTCACCGCGACCCTGGTGACGGGCAAGGTGGCAACGGCCTACGCCGCAGCCCTCGGCACCATGAAGGTCACCGAGCAGATCGACGCCATCACGATGCTGCGCACCGATCCTGTGGAGTACCTGCTGCTGCCCCGCCTGCTCGCCCTGCTGGTGATGACACCGGTGCAGTGTCTGCTGTTCTTCGCTGTCGCGGCCTGGTCGGGCCAGCAGAGCAGCACGGCGCTGTACCGCATCCCCCCGCAGGTGTTCTGGAACTCGATGCGCACCTGGATGCAGCCGAGCGACGTGCCCTCAATGCTGCTCAAGGCCACGGTGTTCGGCTTCGAGATCGCCGTGATCGCCTGCGGCTGGGGGCTCACCACCCGCGGTGGTCCCCGCGAGGTGGGCACCAGCACCACCGGTGCGGTGGTGATGATCCTGGTGGTGATCGCCCTCTCGGATGTGATCCTCACCCAGTTGCTCTTCGGCACCCCAGCGCCATGACCGCCGCCACCCCAGCCGCCGACTCCGTCACCCTGCAGCCACGGCCCTGGGTGCCCCTGGGGGTGATGGCCCTGGCCTTGCCCGCCGGGCTTTCACCGGTCGGCTGGCGGGCCGGCCTGCCCCTGCTGCTGTTCGGACTGTTCCTGCTCAGCCAGGCCGCCCTGCTGCGGCTGTGCTTCACCGCCGATGCCCTGGTGGTGCAACGGGCGGGCCAGGAGATCCGCCGCTTTCCCTATGGCGACTGGCAGGCCTGGCGCCTGTTCTGGGGACCGCTGCCGGTGCTGTTCTGGTTCCGCGAGGTGCACAGCATCCACCTGCTGCCGATGCTGTTCGATGCCCGCGGACTGCAGGAGGAGCTCGAGCGGCGGCTGCCCCACCTCAGCCGGGCTGGCGCCGCTCCCAGCGCTGCAGACGGAAGCGGGGGCTGACCTGCAGCTCGCGACCATCGCGGCTGAAGCGCACGTGGGACACCAGTCCGGTGACCGCACAGAGGCCGGCATAGCCCTGCTGCCCGGCCAGGGCCTGCACGCTCACGAGCTGCGCCGACGTCCCCAGCACCTGTCGCAGGCGGCGCTGGAGGCGACGCAGCACGGCGGGGGAAACGACGGTGGCGAGCATCAGGGTCGCGGCGAGGGTCTCTGTGTCTTACGGGGCCCCGGGCCCCGCGGGGCGAACCCACCGCTTTCTTTCGCAAGAGAGAAAACTTTCCGCCCCCGGTGCTTGACTGCACTGGTGAGCCCCACCTGATGCCGTGAGCGAGACCGGCGACGGCCCCGCCGTCCCCTGGCAGGATCTGGCCCTGACCGAGCTGCGGCAGCGACGCGACGAGCTGGCAGGCGAGATCAGCACCCTTGAGCAGCGGCGCGACCAGCTGCAGCAGGAGATCGACCGTCACTTCGTCGGCCAGGCCGACGGCCTCAGCCGCCGGGTGCGGGGGTTTCAGGACTACCTCGTGGGAGCACTGCAGGATCTGGCCCGCAGTGCCGAACAGCTGCCGCTGGTGCCCGAAGCCGTCACCGTGCAACCCTCGCCCCTCGACCAGACCGCCGCCACCCCGGCCCCTGCCGTCGAAGCCCCCCCCCCAGGCGGCGCTGGAGGCCCCTTCGCCGCCGACGCCGACCTGATCCGCTCGCGGCTGCGGCGCTGGCGCGAGGCGCCGGATTTCTACGCCGAACCCTGGCAGTTGCGGCGCAGCCTCGACGGCGACACCGAAGCGCTGCTGCAGGACTGGTTCCTCAGCCAGGGAGGACGGGGGGCCCAGCCCAGCGGCGGCAGCCGCGGCCGCAACGTGCTGGCCGCCGCAGCGGCCATCAGCCTGCTCGGCGATCTCTACGGCGACCGCTTCCAGACCCTGGTGCTGGCCAGCGAACCCGAACGGCTGGGGGAATGGCGGCGGGGTCTGCAGGACAGCCTCGGCCTGAGCCGTGAGGACTTCGGCCCCGGCAGCGGCGTGGTGCTGTTCGAACAGCCGGGCCCCCTGGTCGAACGGGCCGACCGTCTGGAGGAACGGGGGGATCTGCCCTTCATCGTGGTGGATGCAAGCGAACGGTCGGTGGCGATCCCGATCCTGCAGTTCCCCCTCTGGCTTGTGTTCGCCGCCGACCCCCGCGAACTGCGCGACGAGGAGGACCTGTTGTGACCACCCCTGCCATGGCCCCCCTGACGGCGGTGCTGGTGCTGGCCGCCGCCTACCTGCTGGGTTCGATCCCCAGCGGCTATCTGGCGGGCCGCTGGTGCGCCGGCATCGACCTGCGCCTGCTGGGCTCGGGCTCCACCGGTGCCACCAACGTTCTGCGCCAGGTGGGCAAAGGCCCGGCCCTGGTGGTGCTGCTGGTTGACATCTTCAAGGGCACCGCCGCGGTGCGGCTGGCCGCCGCCGTGCCATCCACCGCGGCGGCCCTGGGGCTGGTGGCCGCGGGGCTGCTGGCTCTGGCCGGTCACACCTGGCCCATCTGGCTGGGCGGCCGGGGCGGCAAGGCGGTGGCCACCGCCCTGGGGGTGCTGCTGGGCCTGGTGCCGGCGGTGGGGCTGGCCTGCCTGGGCCTGTTCCTCACCGTGCTGAGCATCAGTCGCATCGTGTCCCTGTCGAGCATCACCGCCGCTGTGGCACTGCCGCTGCTGATGCTTGCCGTGGCGGCCCCGCCGCCGATCCTGGCCCTGGGGGTGCTCACATCGGCCCTCGTGGTGTGGCGCCACCGCAGCAACCTGACACGGCTGCTGGCCGGCACCGAACCACGGCTGGGCCAGAGCCGCTCGTCCTAGGCCAGGGCCCGGCTGCGCTCGTAGGCGGCCAGCACCGCCTCGATCAGGGCCGAACGCAGACCGGCGGCCTCGAGCCGCCGCAGGCCGGCCATGGTCGTGCCACCGGGGCTGGCGACCATGTCCTTGAGCTCGGCGGGGTGCAGCTGCTGCCGTTCGAGCAGTTCCAGGCTGCCGGCGGCCATGGCCTGCGCCAGCTCCAGGGCCTGGGCCCGGGGCAGGCCGGCGGCGACACCACCATCGGCCAGGGCTTCGAGCACCACCGCCAGGAAGGCCGGACCGGAGGAGGTGAGGGCCAGAAAGGCATCGAGCTGTGCCTCGGGCAGCTCGAGCACGCGGCCCACGGGCGAGAGCAGGGCATGGGCCAGCCGACGGGCCGCCGGCGCCAGGGTGTCCGACACACTCACACCGATCAGGCCCCGGCGCACCAGCGCCGGGGCATTGGGCACGCAGCGCACCACATCCCAGCCAGGGAAGGCGTCATGCAGCCGCTGCAACCGCACCCCGGCCAGCACCGACACCAGCAGGGGGCGGGCCAGACCCGGAGGGGGGGGTGGTGCCGGCGGCAGGGGGGCGAGCCCCTGCAGCAACCCATCGAGCTGCTGGGGCTTGAGGGCCAGCAGCAACACGGGCGCCGCCAGGCAGGGGCGGGGATCGGTGCCGACGGTCACGCCGACGGCCTGGGTCAGACGCGCGGCAGAAGCCTCGGTGGCGACACTGGCGTGGACCGCCGAGGGCTGCAACTGCCCGGCCTCCAGCAGAGGCAGAAGCAGGGCCTGGGCCATGCGGCCCAGGCCGATGACACCAAGGGATGACGGCAGGGCCGTGGCCTCAGCCCTGGAGGGCATCGCCACGCCCCCAGGCGGGGCTGGGGGCCGCCGCGGTGGTGGAGGGCTCACGGCTGATCACGCTTGGTGACGCCGATTCGTCGGAACTGGCGGTGGTCACGGTGACGCAGCTGGGCGCGAACAGGAAGATGCTTTCGCCCACCCGCTCCTGGTGGCCGTCGATGGCGAAGGTGCCGCCGGCCACAAAGTCAACCGCGCGCTGGGCCTGGTCGGGCTCCATCATCGTGAGGTTGAGGATGATGGTCTTGCGCTCACGCAGGGCCTGGATGGCGCGGGGCATCTCGTCGAAGCTGCGGGGCTCCATCACGATCACCTCAGCGGCACTGGTGGAAATGCCAGGCATGCCGATGACATTGGAGCCGATGAAGCTGTCGGTGGTGTCGAAGCTGCCGATGGGGGTGATGGCGCTGCTGCGACCGATGGAGGTAGAAACCGGCTCCTCCTCGGTGGTGCTGCCGTAGTCGAGATCGTCGTCGTACTCACCCTCGTCGAGGTAATCGTCGCCGGTGACGACGGACTTGAGGCGAGAGAACAGCGACACCGTTCCGGCTCCACGCAGGGGGATGATCTTAGATAGCGTCCGGAGGGGCGTTCGGCAACCCGCCGTTCACCGTTCGGCAAACCGGGACGCGTCGGCGGACGCCGGTCCGAACAGCGTGCTGCCGAGTCGCACCAGGGTGCTGCCGGCCGCCACCGCCAGGGGCCAGTCGCCGCTCATGCCCAGGGACCGGCTCTCCAGACCCAGGTCATCGGCAAGGGAGACAGCCTCCCGGAACACCATCCCCAGGGTCTCGTCGTCGAGCCCCTGGGGGGGGATCACCATCAACCCCCGCCAGCGCACCGCCGGCAGCTGCCGCAGCTCATCCCAGTGCTGGCGCAGCGTCTCCGGCTCGAAGCCCCCCTTGGCCGGATCGGGGCGCAGCTTCACCTGGGCATGGAGCCACGGCTGCAGCCCTTCCTCCGCCGCGATGCGGCTGATGCGCCGGGCCAGGGCAAGGGAGTCGACCGACTGCACAGCGGCGAACGCCCGCAGCACCGGTCGCACCTTGTTGGCCTGCAGACGGCCGATGAACTGCCAGTCGAGACCCGGCAGATCGGCCAGCTCGGCCTGCTTGGCCACGGCCTCCTGCAGGCGGCTTTCGCCGAAGGACCGCTGGCCCTCTCCGTACAGGGCACGGACCATGGCGGCGGGGCGCCCCTTGCTCACCGCCAGCAGGGCGACGTCGGCGGGCAGCCGGCGCCGCAGATCCCGGTAACGCTCGAGCAGCGGATCCACGCTGCCGCCTCAGATGAAGGTCTGGTCGAAGAGCTTCTGCCAGGTGGCCAGCTCCGACGACTGGGCCCGCCGCTGACGCATCAGATGCTGCTCGGCCAGGAAACGGGCATCCAGCAGCGGAATCGACTCGAAGCTGACGCCCCGGGACTGCAACGTCACCCGAAAGAACATGCGCTGGGCGTAGAGCGTGGCGTAGACCTCCAGAGCCTCTCCGGCCGGACAGACGCGGTAAAGCAATCCAAAATTGGGATGGGTGAGATAACGCTCAGCACTCACAGGGTCATTCCAGCGATCGTTCAGCCGGCGCCGATGCGGAAGCGCAGCAGCAGCAGCAGCACCAGGAGAACCGAAGCCAGTCCATCCAACCAGACCGCCGCACCGGGCACCAGCCGCAGGCGGTCGGGGGAACGCCACAGCGAGCCCCGGGCCAGCAGCGCCGCCGCCGCCTGTTCCGCCCGCAGCAGCACATTGGCCAGCAAACGCTCCCCCAGGGCAAGCCCCAGCCCGAGGCCGGCCTGCCAGCCCAGCTGGCGCAGGTTCACGGCCCGGGTGGCCAGCCCCCGCAGCAGGTTCTGCAGTTCCTCCTGCACCAGGGGCAGAAAGCGCAGGGCCAGCAGCAGCTGGAAGCCCAGCCGATCGACCGGAACCCCGAGCCGCCGCAGGGGGCGCAGCAGGCTGGCCTGGGCCCAGGCCAGTTCTTCGGGGGGGGTGCTGAGCAGCAGCAGGTTGGCGCTGTGCACCACCGTGACCAACAGGGTGGCGCTGCTGATCCCCAGCCGCAGGGAGCGACGGGTGACCCGCAACGGGCCCAGACGTGCCACCTCCCAGGCGGGGGCCGGTGGCAGGGGGGGCACCACCAGTTCCTGGGGGGGCCGTGGCGGCGGCAGGGGCCGGTCGGGCCCCGTGGGCAGCACAGCACTGAGCAGCCCCACCAGCCCACTGAGCAGCACCAGGGCGCAGAGGCCGCGCAGCCAGAGGCGCGGCGGCAGGCCAGACACCAGTGTGAGCAGCACCAGCAGCGCCACCAGCCCAAGGCGCCAGAGGGGGCCCGCCAGCACCGGCGTGAGCAGGAATGCCATCACCCAGGCCAGCTTGAGGCGGGGGTCAAGACGCCGCAGCCAGCCGCCGCTGCCATCGACGTACTGACCGATGGGCAGCTGCCGCAGCCAGTCCATCAGCGCTGGGCGGCGCGGGCCTGGTCCCGCTCGGCGTCCCGCTGCTGCTTGCCGCGCCAGAACAGCCTCAGGGGGGAGCCCTCGAAACCGAGCCCCTCCCGCAGATGCCTCTCGACGTAGCGGCGGTAGGTGTCTCCGAAGAGCTTCGGGTCGTTCACGAACAGGGTGAAGCTGGGGGGCCGCACGGCCACCTGGGTGCCGTAATAGAGCCTGCCCTGGCGGCCGGCACGGGTGGCCGGAGGGGAGCGCCAGCGCAGGGCCTCCTGCAGCACCTCATTGACAACGGCCGTGGGCACCCGGCGGCGGTGCTGCTCCACCGCCTTGAGGGCCAGGGCGAAGAGCTTCTCGACCCGCTGACCCGTGAGGGCAGAGACGAACAGCATCGGCGCCCAGTCCAGGAAGTAGAGCCGCGCCCGCAGCTCCCGCTCCATGGCCGGAAGGGTGTGGCTGTCCTTGTCGATCAGGTCCCACTTGTTGACCACCACCACGCAGGCGCGGCCGTCCTCCTCGATGCGACCCGCCAGCCGCTGGTCCTGCTCGGTGACACCGTCTTCGGCATCGAGCACCAGCAGGCAGACATCGCTGCGTTCGATGGCCTTGAAGCTGCGGTTGATGCCGAAGTACTCGGGGCCGTAGCTGACGCTGCGGCGACGACGGATGCCGGCGGTGTCGAGCAGCTTCCAGGGGCGCCCCTCCCGCTCGATGGTGGTGTCGATGGTGTCGCGGGTGGTGCCGCGCACAGGGCTGACGATGGCGCGGCTCTCGCCGCAGATGCTGTTGAGCAGGCTGCTCTTGCCGACGTTGGGGCGACCGATGATGGCGAGCTGGATCGCCTCCTCGTCGTCCTCTCCGTCAGCCGGTGGCGGCGGCAGGAAGCCGAGGACCCGATCGAGCAGATCGCCGGTGCCGGCGCCGTGGATGGCCGAGATCGCCTGGGGCTCTCCCAGGCCGAGGCTCCAGAACTCGGCGGCCATGGCCAGCCCCTGCTGGGGTGACTCGCACTTGTTGACGGCGAGCAGCACGGGGGTGGGCTGCTGCCGCAACCACTCGGCGATGGAGGCATCGGCGGCGCAGAGACCGCTCTGGCCGTCGGTCACCAGCACGGCCACCGCCGCCTCGGAGAGGGCCAGGGCTGCCTGTTCGCGGATCTGGGGCAGGAACGCGGTGTCGTCGTCGAAAACGAGACCGCCGGTGTCGACCACCCGGAAGCTGCGGTCCCCCCAGAAGCCCTCCTGGTAGGTGCGGTCGCGGGTGACGCCCGGTTCGTCGTGGACGATGGCCTCACGGCTGCGGCAGAGCCGGTTCACCAGCGTGGACTTGCCCACGTTGGGCCGGCCGATGATCGCCACCACCGGCAATGCCACGCTCGCGCCCCTCCCCGTGCTGTCTTCTGACCCTACAGACCGGTGCGGCCATGGCCGGAGGGAAACCCCGACGACCGGAGATTTTCGTCCAGATAGATTATTTTCTGAGCCTGTATTTTTGGCGCATCAGAGTTAATCAACGGGAAGAGATTTCCCCTTTCGCCAAAAAGAATCAGGCGGCGTCGCTAACCCCGGACTACCCCTCGCCCCGCCCCAGGACGGGCTGCGCCCCCATGATCGACCTCATCACCAGCGTCGTGGTGGATCTCTCCGAGCAGAAGCTCTACGCCTACAACGGCGACCAGGTTGTGCGCACCATCCTGGTGAGCTCCGGCAAGGCCGCGAACCCGACGCCCACCTTCGAGAGCCTGGTCGAGTCGAAGCATTCCAGCGTCACCATGCGCGGCAGGGGTTACGTGGCCCCGGGGGTGCCCTGGGCCCTCTGCATGCCCGGCGGCATGATCTGCCTGCACGGGGCCCCCTGGCAGGAGGCCGCCGGGGAGGCCTTCGGGGTGCCCCGCAGCCACGGCTGCGTGCGCATGCCCACCAACCAGGCCCGCTGGCTGTTCCAGCGGGTCAACCCCGGCACTCCGGTGACGGTTCAGCTCTGAGGTCGTCCCGACGGCGCCAGGCCAGCAGCCAGCTCACCGCCGTGGCCCGGCGGGTGAGCCGCGGCACCAGCTCCGTGACGCTGTAACCGCGGAAGCCCAGCTCCTCCTTGAGCAGCTGCTTGTGCTGGGCCGGGATCGACCGGGTGAGGCGCACCGTGGGCGGCCGCTCGGCGATGAAGTCGGGCGCCTGCGGGTGGGCCTCGGCCCAGTCGGGGGGCGTGGTCGGTCCGGCCAGCCAGGGCTCCGTCGCGGGGTCGCCGGCAGGCCGGTACCCGAGCCGCTCCCAGACCAGCCGGCACACGCGGCCGTCGTCGATCTCACCCCGCAGGATCTGCCAGAGCAGCGCATCGGTGATCGCCTCAGCCATGGGGTTCGCTCAGGGCAGGGGAACCTGGGGCAAGGGTGACACGGCCCGCTGGTAGCAGGGCTGCCGCAGCAGCTCGCTCTGGCGATGGCGCGTGACCAGGGGCGGCGCCCCCGCCACGCCGCTGTAGCGCAGCAGCACCAGGTCATCGAAGTCGTCGGCCGCGATCGCAGCCATGGCCGGCCACCCCAGGGCCGCCGCCAGGGCCGGCAGGCGACGGTGCTCCCACACCAGCACCACCGAGCGCCCCGCCATCCAGGGATCCTGGCGCAGGTCAGGCGGGGCGGCGGGGCTGTCGTCCTCGCCCCCGCCGAAGAGGCGGATCGGCAGGCCCGTGGCGACGGCCAGGGGCACGGCGGTCTGATAGCTGCGGGCGTTCTTCTGGCTGCCGGCGTTGAAGCCATAGCTGCCCAGGCGTTCCACAGGCCCGAAGCAGGCCGGCAGCAGGCGGCCCAGGCGCAGGGCCCGCCGCAGGCCCGCCGGCGAGAGGTTGGGATCGGCCCGGTCCACGTCCTTGTCGGCGTGGCGCACCAGGATCACCTGCCGCGGCTCGGCCCGCAGGGGCCCCGGCAGCAGCGGCAGTGCCGGCAGGATGGTGGCCAGAGCCGCGCCGACGATGGGCCCGCTGGTGCTGCAGGCCCCCCTGGCCGGGGTGACCGACCGGATCTTCAGGCGGCTGGTGCGGCGCTGGGCGGGGGACACGCTGCTGTTCACCGACATGGTGTCGGCCTCCAGGCTGGAGGACGATCGCAGCCACCGCAAGCTGGCGGGCCTGGGGGATGAAGACGGGCCCGTGGGGGTGCAGCTGTTCGACCACCGGCCATCGGCCATGGCCGAGGCCGCCCGCCGGGCCGAGGGCCTCGGGGCCGCCGCGATCGACATCAACATGGGCTGCCCCGTGCCGAAGGTGGCCCGCCGGGGTGGCGGCAGCGGTCTGCTGCGGGATCCCGAGCTGGCAGCTCGGATCGTGGCGGCCGTGGCGGCGGCCGTCTCCGTTCCGGTCAGCGTCAAGGCCCGCCTCGGATGGTGCGAGCGCAGCGCCGATCCGGTGGGGCTGGCGCGGCTGCTGGAGAGCGCCGGCGCCCGGCGTCTCACCCTCCATGGCCGCACCCGCCGCCAGGGCTACGCCGGCCGGGCCGACTGGGGGGCCATCGGCGCGGTCCGACGGGCCGTGGCCATGCCGCTGATCGCTAACGGTGACATCGGCACGGCCGCCGATGCCCGCCGCTGCCTGGCCCTCAGCGGTGCCGATGGGGTGATGGTGGGTCGGGCGACGCTGGGGGCCCCCTGGACCGTGGGGCGGCTGCAGGCCCAGCTGGACGGCCGTCCTGACCCCGGCGAGCCCTCCCCCCGGGCACGGCTGCTGCTGGCAGGGGAGCACCTGGAACTGCTGCTGCAGGAGCACGGGGCCCACGGCCTGCTGATCGCCCGTCGCCACCTGGGCTGGGCCCTGGCGGGACTCCCCGGGGGCGCCCCCCTGCGGGCGGCCCTGATGCAGGCACCCGAAGCCGCCACCGCCCTCGACCTGCTGGCCCGGGCGGCGGCCGATGCCGATGACAGGCCTCAGGGCAGCACCGCCGGCCAGCCCTGACGCACCAGCAGCAGCGAGAAGTAGGGCGCCGCGGCCGCAGGCACCTGCTCCGCCGGCAGCAGCCGCTGCTCAGGCCAGCCCACCCGTTCGGCGTAGAGGCTCGTGGCCAGCAGGTTGCGGGCCTCGAGCAGCGGTCGCACCCAGCGCCAGCGCCGGCCGAGCTTGAGCAGGGCCAGCACCGTGCCATCGGCTGCCGCCCGCTCGAGCAGCGCCTCCAGAACGGCGGGATCGTCGGGGGTGGGGCGCAGCAGCAGCCCCTCCTGCTGCAGGGCCAGGGGCCAGGGACCAGAGACCGCCGCCGCAGCCGCCGCCACGGAGGTGATGCCCGGGATCACCGCCAGCGGCACGGTGGGATGGCGGCGGGCCAGTGCCAGCAGCACGTAGGAACCCGACGAGAACAGCGAGGCGTCTCCCTCACAGAGCAGCACCACCGCGGCGCCGGAGGCCACGGCGGCGGCGAGCTGGTCGGCGGCCCTGTGCCAGGCCTGCACCCGCGGCGCCGCCTCGGCCACCATCGGCAGCAGCAGGGGCAGGCGCCGCTGGTCGGGCCGGATCCAGGGGGCGGCGATGCGGGCGGCGATGCCGTCGCCGCCGGCCTCGGCCACCGGATGGGCCACCACATCGGCAGCGGCGATGGCCTCGACCGCCGCCACGGTCAGCAGCCGCGGATCGCCGGGTCCCACCCCCACCAGCGTCAGTGCAGAGAGAGGCACGCCATCGCCACGGCACAGGACCGCAGCCGATCATGCCTGCCGCCGGGGGGCTTCCTAGGGTGGTGGCTGCCTGCGGTGCCGCCATGAGTCATCTGCAGATCTTCACCGCCACCGAGGTGGAGCGACCTCTGCCCAGCCTGGCCAGCAACGATCCCGATCTGATCGCGGCCGAACTGACCGCGCGGGGCATCGGCTTCGAGCGCTGGCCCGCCAGGGTGGCCCTGGCGGCCACCGCCGACCCGGCAGCGGTGCTGGCGGCCTACGGCGACGAGATCGCCACCGTCCAGGCCCGGGGGAGGTACCCCACCGTCGATGCCATCCGCATGACGCCCGACCATCCCGAACGGCGGGAGCTGCGGCAGAAGTTCCTGGCGGAGCACACCCACGGGGAGGACGAGGTGCGCTTCTTCGTGGAGGGGCGGGGCCTGTTCTGCCTGCACATCGGCGATGAGGTGCTGCAGGTGCTCTGCGAGTCGGGCGACTGGATCAGCGTGCCAGCCGGCACCCGCCACTGGTTCGACATGGGCGGGACGCCGCAGTTCACGGCGATCCGCTTCTTCGACAACCCCGATGGCTGGGTGGCCCGGTTCACGGGCGATCCGATCGCCTCTCGCTTCCCCCTGCTGCCGGACTGAAATCCGGATCGCCCGTCAGTCGAGATCCGGCAGATCGGCGCTCGGCATCTGCTGCAGCCGCAGGCGTTCCTCACGGACACGCTCCCGGAAGGCGCGCCACTGGGGCGAGGCGATCACATCGGCCACCATGCCCTCGGCCAGCCGCTGGCTGGCCACGACGTCGCTGGGGTAGTGCACCCCGCAGGTGACGCGGGCATTGCCGCCCTGGCGCCCCACCTCGAGCAGGCGCTGCCTGCGCTCGGGCAGCAGATCGGCCAGCAGCTGGCCGGCGGCGGCATACCAGAGGGCATGGCCGCTGGGGTAGGCGGGTGTGTCCTCCAGCGGCAGGCACGGCCTGAGGTCAGGGTGCACAAGGAACGGGCGGGGGCGGCCGGTGCTGGTCTTGAGCTCGTCCTTGACCGTGGTGATCACCCGCAGAAACGACGGCAGGCCGGCGGTCAGGGTGGGGGCGGTGCGGCTGAGGTCGGCGCCAACGGCGGCATCAAAGCGGCTGAGGCTGCGGCTCAGGAAGCCCCAGGTGCGGCTGACCGCCTCGCGGGTGCGGCTGCGCTGCAGCCAGCGCAGGATGGCCAGATCATCGGCCTCCTCGCGGCTGCCGGAGGTGGGAGGTCGGCCGACCAGGGCCGCGTAGCGCTCGGCCGGCAACACCAGACGGGCGGCGGCATCGGACGCCGGCGGCGACACCTGGGCCAGGGGGAGGGGCAGAGGGGGAAGCACGGGTCAGCTGTGGATGCGGGGCTGGGACCAGAGGTCGTCAAGCACGGCGGCCTCGACGGCGGCCAGCTGCTCGAGCCGCTCGATCAGCTGCGACCGCGGCCAGCGCCGCTCGGCCAGCAGCCAGTAGACGCCGAAATGGCGGGCCTCGCTGGCCAGCAGGTCGCTCCAGAGCTGCCGCAGCTCGGGATCGGGGCTGTGGCGGGCCAGCAGCCCCAGCCGCTCGTGGCTGCGGGCCTCGATCAACCCGGCCACCAGGAAGCTGTCGAGCTGGCGCTGGGGCTCCTGGCGACGCACCTCCGCCGCCAGCCGGGCGCCGTAGGGGGGCGCCGGCAGGGGCCGCAGGGGGATGCGCCGCCGCTGCAGCAACGCCACCACCCTCTCGAAGTGCTCCATCTCCTCGCGGATCAGCGGAGCGATCGCCAGGGCCAGGTCTTCGGCGGAGGGGTAGCGGAACAGCAGCTGCAGGGCCGCCCCGGCCGCCTTGCGCTCGCAGTGGGCATGGTCCACCAGGAGTTCGTCTGGATGGCCAAGGGCCTGCTGCAACCATGCATCGGTGCTGGGGGCCGCCAGCCAGCGGATGGCGATGGCCGTGCTCATGGCCGGCCCTGGCGCAGGTGGGCCACGAGCCCCTCGAGGGCCAGGCCGTAGCTGAGGGGGCCGAAACCGCCGATCACCCCCAGGGCCCGGTCGGCCAGGAGGGAGCGGTGGCGGAAAGGTTCGCGGGCATGCACGTTGCTGAGGTGCAGTTCGACGTAGGGCAGGGCGACCGCCAGCAGGGCATCCCGCATGGCCACCGAGGTATGGGTGTAGGCCGCGGCATTGATCAGGATCCCGTCGGCATCGTCACGGGCCTGCTGGATGCGATCGATCAGGGCCCCCTCGTGGTTGCTCTGGACGCTGGTGAGGGACACCTCCAGCTGCCGGGCCCGCTCCTGGAGGGATCGATCGATCTCGGCCAGGGTGGCGCTCCCGTACAAGCCCGGCTCGCGGCTGCCGAGGAGATTGAGATTGGGACCGTGGATCACCAGGATCCGCATCGGCTCTCGGGGGGCTGAACGGGCCCGATCGTAGGCGGACCCCCCGGCCTGATAAGGTTCTGGGGTGTGGTTCGGGTCGGTGCCCGAGTGGTTAATGGGGGCGGACTGTAAATCC
>JBMOIF010000045.1:0-18606 GCA_049317465.1 Prochlorococcaceae cyanobacterium
TGTAGACGACGGTGTTGTGCTGGCCGTAGCTGCGGGCGGTGATCAGGCTCAGCACCAGGCCCCGTTCCCCCGGCGCCAGGCCACCGAAATGGTCGGCCTCGGGCAGGGTCAGCTGCGGCAGGGGCGTCACCGCCAGCTGGGCGCGGCCGCTGGCGGTGGCGAAGCGCGGTTCAACAAACACCCGGCCGGCCACCTCGAATTCGCGGCGGGTGGCATCGATGGCGGCGATGGCCCCGTAGCCCGGCACGGTGCGGGCGATCAGCTCACGCACATACACCGGATCCTGGAGCCGTTGCCAGTCGATCGGCTCATCGCCGAAGAGGCGATGGGCCAGGTCGGCCAGCAGCGTCACCTCGCTGCGCAACTGGCCGCTGCGCAGGTGCGTGTGGCCGGGTTCGTTGAGCCGCACCCAGTTGTTGCCCGATTCGACGGTGGTGCGGTGGGGTGTCTCGAAGCGGTTGAACACCGGCAGCAGCAGCGTCTGGCGGGCCCCCAGCCCATGGAAGTGGCCGGTGTTGGGCTTGGTGGCCAGGTAGACCACGGTGTCGATGGTCCCGATGGCACGGCGGGCCTGGCCGCTGTCGGGGTTGGCGCCATACAGGTTGCCCCCCAGGCAGAGCAGGCTGTCGATGGCGCCGCTGTCGGCGGCCTCGATCAGGGCGCGGGTGTCGTAGCCGGGCACCCGGCTGAGGGGCCGGCCCAGCAGCTGCTCGAGGGCCAGCCGCATCGGCTCCCGCAGCCGCACCGTCACCCCCATCGAGCCGAAGCCCTGTACGTTCGAATGGCCGCGGATCGGCATCGTGCCCGTCCCCGGCCGGCCCACATGGCCGCTGAGCACGGCGGTGTTGGCGATCGCCTGCACGTTGGCCGTGCCGTTGGCGTGGTGGGTGATGCCCATCGCCCAGGCGAACACCACCGCCCGACAGGCGGCCAGGCGGCCGGCGGTGTGCTCGAGCTCCTCCCGGCTGAGGCCGCAGCAGCCGGTGATCGCCTCCCACGGGGTGGCGTCGATCTGGGCGATCAGCGGCTCCCAGCCGTCGCTGTGGTGACGCACCACATCCCAGGCGATGGCATCGGCCTCGCGCAGGGCCTTCTGGATCCCCAGCAGCACCGCCACATCCGACCCGGGGATCGGCTGCAGAAACAGCGACGCGACGGGGCTGCCGCCCCCCAGCAGCCCACGGATCGGAAACGCCGGCGAGCCGAACCGCAGCAGCCCGGCCTCCAGCACCGGGTTGATCACGATCACCGTGCCGCCCCGGTCGCGCAGGCGGATCAGTTCGTTCATCAGCCGCGGATGGTTGGCCGGGGCGTTCGACCCCAGCAGCACCACCCCATCGGCCTGGCGCAGGCCCTCGAGGTTCACCATCGAGGTGCCGCTGCCGAAGACACGGCTCAGCCCCACCGTTGAAGGGGCATGGCAGAGGTCGGAGCAGTCGGCCAGGTTGTTCGACCCCAGGGCCCGCAGCAGCAGCTGCAGCAGCCAGGCGGCCTCGTTCGACGAGCGACCCGAGCTGTACGACGCCACCCGCTCGGGGGCCGGCCGCCGGCAGGCCTCCGCCAGCAGCGCCATCGCCTCATCCCAGCCGAGGGGCACGTAGTGGTCGCTGCCCTCGCGCCGGATCAGCGGTCGATCGAGGCGGCCGAGGCGGTCGCAGGCGGCCGAATCGAGCTGCTGCAGCTCCGACAGGCTGCGGCCGGCGAACACCCCGGGATCCACGGCGGGCTGCAGTTCGGCCCCGATGGCCTCGACGCTCTTGAGGCAGCGCTGCAGCGGCTCCCCCAGCTCATCGCGGAAGCCGCCGGTCTGGCCGCCGGTGCCCCAGGCGCACGAGAGGCAGGCGCTGGCGTGGTTGAGGGTCTGCCAGAGCCGCAGGCCATTGGGTGAAACGGTGGCCCTGGCCCAGCCGTCGATCAGCGGCCAGCCGCCGCCGCTGCTGCGATCGTCGGTGGGGGCGGTCATGGCGGCAGCAGCGGAGGCCGGCACCCTCAGCCTGCCGCAGCATCAACGGGCCGACGGTTGCTACCCCTGGAGGATTCCTCCCCCTCGCCATGGGAACCCTCACCGGCAACGCCACGACGGCGTTCACCCCCGAACGGGTGGCGGCCCTGTTCCCGGGCGCCGCTCGGGAGTCGATCGAGGCCCACCTGCCCCTGGTGCTCGAGGCCCTGGCCGCCGAAGGCCTCGACGATCCGCTGATGGTGCGGATGGCCCTGGCCACCATCCGTGCCGAAACCGGCGGCTTCGAGCCGATCGATGAGGCCGTCTCAGCCTGGAACACCCCTCCCGACGGCCCCCCCTACGCCCTCTACGACCACCGCGACGACCTCGGCAACCGCGGGCCCGGCGATGGTGCCGCCTTCCGGGGCCGGGGCTTCGTTCAGCTCACCGGCCGCGACAACTACCGCCGCTACGGCAACCGCCTGGGGGTCGATCTGCTGGCCGAACCCGACCGGGCCAATGACCCCCGCACCGCCGCCCGGCTGCTGGCGGCCTTTCTGCAGGCCCACGAAGCGCGCATCCGTGCCGCCCTGGCCATCGACGACCTGGCCGCCGCCCGCCGGGCCGTCAACGGCGGCAGCCACGGCCTCGAGGCCTTCGCCAGCGCCTGGCGGGCCGGCGAGGCGCCCTCCCCCACCGGTCCACAGGTGGCAGGGGCGATCAGCGCCTGCGACACGGGCCTGATCCAGGGTCTGTCGTTGCAGGTGCTCGAACGGCTGCAGCAGCACCGGCCGGGGGTGCTGGCCCGCCTCGACCATCCGCTGATCCGCGTCAGCGGCCGCCACAACAACCCATTCCTGCAGCGCCGGGCCGCCGAAGCCCTGGTGCGGGCCGTGGAGGAGCAGGGCCAGCCGCTCACGATCAACAGCGCCCTGCGCACCCCCATGCAGCAACACCTGCTGCATCAGCAGTACCTGCGACACCTGTGCGGTGTGATGGCGGCGGCCCCACCGCCCCACAGCAACCACAACAGCGGCCTGGCGATCGACATCGACGGGGCCGAAGCCTGGCGACCGGTGCTCGAACGCCACGGCTGGCGCTGGCTCGGAGCCTTCGACCCGATGCACTTCGACTACACCGGCGGCGGCGACGACCTGGGCGCCCTGCAGGTGCAGGTCTTCCAGGAGCTGTGGAACGAGCACCACCCCGAAGCGCCGCTCGACGTCGACGGCCTCTGGGGTCCGGCCACCGCCGCCGCCGTGGACCGTTCCCCCACCGACGGCTTCGGCCGGCCGCCGATCCTGCGGCGCGGCATGCTCGGCGTCGAGGTGGGCCAGCTGCAGGGGCTGCTGCGCCAGGCCCTCACCCTCAGCCCCCAGCAGCTGGCGGCCGACGGCCACTACGGCCCCGCCACCGAGGCGGCGGTGATGGCCTTTCAGCAGCAGAACGACCTGGCGGTGGATGGCATCGCGGGCCCCGACACCCTGGCGGCCCTGCAGCGGGCCACGGGGCTGTCAGCCCACCGGCCGGTCGGGGGATTCGCGTAGGCGCGGCAGCAGCTGCACCAGGTTGCAGGGGCGGGTGGTGCCATCGAGCTGGGCGCCGATGAGCCGATCCCACGCGGTTTCGACCGCATCCAGCGACCCCGGCAGCACGAAGATCAGCGTGCCGTTGGCCACCCCGGCCAGGCAGCGGCTCTGCAGGCTGCTGGTGCCGATGGTCTCGAACGACAGCACCCGGAACAGTTCGCCGAAACCGTCGATCGTCTTGTCGAGCAGTGGTGCCACGGCCTCGGGGGTGCCGTCGCGGCCCGCCAGACCGGTGCCGCCACAGCTGATCACCACCGCCACCGCCGGATCGGCGATCCAGCGGCTCACCTCGGCGCGGATGCGGTAGCGATCGTCGGGCACGATCCGCCGCTCCTGCAGCCGATGACCCGCGGCCAGCAGCCGCTGCTCGAGGGCATCGCCCGAACGGTCATCGGCGAGGGTGCGCGTGTCCGACACCGTCAGCAGGGCAATGGCAAGGCTCATGGGCGGGGGCCGTCCGATGCCGTCAGACTGCCGCCATCTGCAGCTGCTGCGCCATGGCCGCATCGGATCCGCCGCCCGACCTGACCGTGCGGGTGCGGCTGTTCGCCGGCCTGCGGGAAGCGATGGGCTGGGCCGAACAGCGGCTCACCGCCGCCGCCGGCACCACCCCCACCGCCCTCTGGCGGCAGCTTGACCCCACCGCCGACGGCAGCTTGCCGGCGGGGGTGCGGGTGGCCATCAACCAGCAGTTCGCCGATCCCGGCACCCCCCTCGCCGACGGCGACGAACTGGCCTTTCTGCCGCCGATCAGTGGTGGCTGAACCGTCCGTGAGCGTCAGCCTGCATCCCGACCCGTTCGGGCCCTACCTGCTGCTGGAGCAGTGGCAGCAGCAGCTGGCCGAGCACTGCACCGCCCCGGCGCCCGCCACCAGCCTGTTCATCGGCCGCGTGCGGGGCACCGGCGGCGACGGGCGGCCCCTCGATGCCCTCGAGCTCGAGCATTACCCGGGGATGACCGAGACGCAGCTGCAGCGCCTGGCCCAGGCCTGCGCCGGCCGCCACGGGGTGGCGGCGGTGATGGTGCGTCACCGGGTGGGGCTGGTGCTCAGCGGCGACGCCATCGTGGTAGTGGCGGTGCTGGCCGACCGGCGGGGCCCGGCCCAGCGCTGCTGCCAGGACCTGCTCGAAGCCCTCAAGCACGAGGCCCCTTTCTGGAAACGGGAATGGAGCAGCGGCGTCGGCACCTGGGTGCAGGGGAACACGGCGCTGGAGGCCGGCTAGCCGGCGCCCTTCAGTCCGACCCGCCCCAGCTCCAGACCGGCACATCGCCCTTCACCCCCGCACGGGTGATCTGCGGCAGGTAGCCGTTGGGATCCCGCAGGCCGGTCATCTCAAGGGTCAGCCGGGCGGTGCCGTCCCACAGGCGCAGGGGCAGTGGAGCCGCCAGCACCGGCAGCGCCGCCAGGGCCACCCCCGCCAGCAGCGCCGCCGCCGCCGCCGAGCCATGGCTCAACCGCTGCAGCTGTTCACCGCTGAGGCGGCCGGCCGACTGCAGCACCGCACGGATGCCCTCGAAGGTGAGCACCGCATGGCAGCGCAACCCCTGCTGCTCCAGCCGCCCGCGGCCGCCGCTGCCGTGGTCCACCAGCACCACCACATCGTTGACCACCAGCTGCGACCGCCGCAGCTTGTCGACGCCGTCCAGCATGCTGCCGCCCGAGATCAGCACGTCATCCACCACCAGCACCCGGTCCCCGGGCTCGAAGTCGCCTTCGATCAGCCGGCGGGTGCCGTGGGCCTTGGTCTCCTTGCGCGGATAGATCAGCGGCTTGTGCAGCTGCAGGCTCAGCCCCGTGGCGGTGGGCAGCGAGCCGTAGGGAATGCCGGCGAGGCGATCGAACGGCAACCCCTCCATGGCCTGGGCGTAGGCGTGCAGCAGCCGCTGGAACAGGGCCGGGTTGGAGATCACCGTGCGCAGGTCGAGGTAGTACGGAAAGACCTCTCCTGAAGCCTGCACGTAGTCGCCGAACAGCAGGCAGCCCTGGTCGAACAGGGCCAGGATCAGCGCATCGGTGTCCCCCGGTGCCGGTGCCGGCAGCCAGAGGGGGCACCGGTCCGACGGCACCCGGTCGGTCCGCTCGGCGAGGCGCTGCCGTTCGCGGTTGATCCGGTCCCGCAGGGCACGGGTGTCGGCCGCCAGGCCGGGGGCCACCAGCCGGTCCTGGGGCAGGGGCAGCAGCAGGTCATCAACGGCGGGACCGAGGCCGGCCGCCAGCAGCGGCTCGAGCCGCCCGGCATCGGACCAGAGGCTGCGCAGCAGCAGAAACCGCCCCGGCGCCTCGGCCCGCACCTGCCCCAGCAGGCCGGGATCGTCGGTACCCACCTCCAGCAGCAGCTGGTCGGCGGTGGCCCAGCGCTGGCAGTCGCGCACCACCTGCAGAAACAGGGGCCGCTCCGCGTCGGGATGATGCTGCACCCGCCGGGCCGCCGGGCTCGAGCTGTGCACCACCACCACCACCCCCCGGTCGGCGTGCAGCAGAAACGGCGCTGCCACGTCCTGGCCGGCCCAGGGCGTCACACTCACGGCATCGGCTCCCAGGTCGCGGAACAGCCACTGGGCCAGCACCGAAGCGCTGTTGAGGTCGCCGTGCTTGGCATCCACCAGCAGCGGCAGATCCGGCGGGATCAGCTCCCGCACCTCCCGCAGCAGATCAAGGCCGATGGGCCCAAGGGCCTGGTAGAAGCCGAGGCTGGGCTTGTAGGCGCAGACGTGGTCGGCGGTGTCGCGGATGACGCTGCGGATCCACTGCCGCGCCGCCGACAGCAGCGACCCGTGGCGCGGATGGTCCCGCCGCCAGCTCTCGAGCAGTTCGGGGTTGGGGTCGAGACCCACCACCAGCAGCGAATCGCGGCTGCGGATCGCCTCCGTGAGCCTGAGCAGGAACGACATGGCTTCCCGCCTCCCGGTGCAGCGTCACCACGGGTTCCAGCCTGCCCCAGCGTCGGCCCCTAGGTCGCCAGGGCCAGCTGAGCGGCGATCTGCCGACGGCTCACGGCCTCGTAGGCCTGCAGGTGTTCGTGGACCATCAGCATCCAGAGAAAGTCCTCGACCACCGCCGGCTGGCGGCGCAGCAGATCAAGCAGGGCCGGCCAGAACAGGCGGCGGGTGTCGTCCCTGAGGCCACGGCGCCAGAGCAGCACCAGCAGACCCGGCAGCAACCCCGGCCGCAGCCGCCACGACCAGCCGGGACGGCGGGCCGTGGCCAGCCGCCGGCAGGTGCGGTGGGCCCGCTGCAGGTACGAGCGGGGGTCATAGAGGCGGGCGAAGGCGTCGACGAACTCGGCGGCGATGGCCTCGATCGGGCGGGTGGTGCGGAAGTTGAGGATGTGGGTCTGGACGCCTTCATCGAAGCCCTCCCCCCCGGCCACCCCCTCCAGCAGCCGCCCTTCCCGCTGCAGGCGATGCCACAGGGCGGTGTTGGGCAAGGCCTGCAGGATGCCCACCATCGCCAGCGGGATGCCGGTCTGCTCGACGAAGGCCACGATGCGTTCGCCGGCCCCCGGTTCCTCGTGGTCAAAGCCGAGGATGAAGCCCGCCATCACCTCGAGGCCGTGGTCGGTGATGGTGGCCACGGCCTCCGCCAGGGGGGCCCGGGTGTTCTGGTGCTTGGCGGCGGCGGCCAGGCTGGCCCGGTCGGGCGTCTCGATGCCGAGAAACACCCGCCGGAACCCGCAGGCCAGCATCTGCTCCATCAGCTCCGGATCGGCGGCCAGGTCCACCGATGCCTCGGTCACGAAGCGGAAGGGGAAACCGTGGCGCTGCTGCCAGGCCAGCAGCTCCGGCAGCAGGCGTTTGACATTGCGCTTGTTGCCGATGAAGTTGTCGTCGACCAGAAACAGATCCCGCCGCCAGCCGAGCCGCCACAGCACGTCGAGCTCGGCCAGCAGCTGGGCGGGAGTCTTGGTGCGCGGCGTGCGGCCGTAGAGCACGATGATGTCGCAGAACTCGCACTGGAAGGGGCAGCCGCGCGAGAACTGCAGCGACAGCATCGCGTAGGCGTCGCGTTCGAGCAGATCGAACCGGGGGATCGGCGAGCCGGTGAGATCGGGCCGCACCCCGTCGGCCCGGAAGCAGCCGCGGCGCTCCCCCCGCTCCAGGGCCTCAAGAAACGCCGGGATCGTGCACTCGCCCTCGTCAAGGATCAGGTAATCGGCGCCGGCCAGCTCAGGCGCCCCGGGGGTGGAACTGGCGAAGGGGCCCCCCACCGCCACGGGCACCCCATGGCGCCGGGCCCTGGCGATCAGCTGCGCCAGGGACGCCTTCTGCACGAGCATCGCCGAGACGATCACCAGGTCGGCCCAGGCCCAGTCCTCGGGCCCCGGATCGCGGATGTTGGTGTCGATCAGGCGCAGGGACCAGTGGGGCGGCAGCAGCGCCGCCACCGTGATCAGCCCCAGGGGCGGCAACAGCACCCGTCGACCGATCAGCTCCAGGGCCGTGTGAAAGCTCCAGAAGGTGGGCGGAAACCGCGGGTAGAGCAGCAGCACCTGCATGGAACGGGCGGCCTCGGCGGCAGACATGCCGAGTCGTGTACGGCCGCTGCCAGCGGCCCGGGGGCCGAACGGCGGATCCGGAGCGGATCCGGCCGTGGGGGCACCTAGGGCGCCAGCGGGTCCTCGGGCCAGCGGTGCTTCGGGTAACGGCCGCGCAGGTCCTTACGCACCAGCGGATAACCCTGGCGCCAGAAGCTGGCCAGATCACGGGTCACGGCCGCCGGCCGCCCCGCCGGCGACAGCAGATGCAGCAGCAGGGCATGGCGGCCGTCGGCCAGCCGCGGGCCCTCGGTCAAGCCGAAGAAGTCCTGCAGGCGGCTGCTCAGCACCGGTTCATCGCCCGTGTAGTCGATGCGGCCGCTGCGGCCGCCGGCCAGGGGCCAGCGCTGGGGGGCCAGTGCGTCGAGGGCGCTGCGCCGGCGCCAGTCGAGCCGGTCCAGCAGCGCCGCCGCCAGGTCGAGACGCTGCAGTTCCGCCCGGCTGGCCACCCCCTCCAGGGACGGCCCCAGCCAGTCCTCCAGGTCCGCCAGCAGGCGGTCGTCGTCGACCGCCGGCCAGCCGGCGGGGTCGAGGCCATGCAGAAACGCCAGCCGGCCCCGCAGCTGCCGCTGCTCCGCCGTCCAGCCCAGCTGCCCGAGACCGCCGCGGCGCAGCTGGGCCAGCAGGCACTGCCGCAGGGGGCCAGGGCCGGGCCGGGCCAGGGGCAGCTCCTCCAGCACCAGGGCCCCCAGCCGCCGCTGACGGCGGGCCAGCACCTGGCCGCGGCCGTCGTCCCAGTGCAGCAGGTCCTCCTCCTGCAGGCGGTCGGGCTGCAGCCAGGCCAGGGCCGCCCGGGGCAGCGGCGCCGCCAGACGGATGCGGGCCTGGCGGCGGTCACCGTCCAGGTGGGCGGCCACCAGGGCGTCGGCCGCCACCAGCGGGTCATCGGGCTCAAGGGCCGCGCCGCGGCCGCTGGCCAGCAGCAGCACCCCCGGCCGTTCGCCATCCCGGGGCAGGGCCAGCCGATCGGGGTAGGCCAGGGCCAGCAGCACACCGGTCCAGGCCGGCCAGCCATCGGGCAGCAGCGGCACCGCCGCCGGCAGCCGCCGCTGGCGCCGCAGCTGCAAGGCCAGCGGCCGCACCACCGCCAGCCCCGGCCCGCCGCGGCCCGACAGCCGCTCCAGCCTCAGGGCCACGTCGGCACCGCCGGCCTGCCCCCGCAGGGGATCCCGCTCCCCCAGCAGGGCCGCCAGCAGGCAGGCCAGGGCCGTGCGTTCGTCGGCCCCCCAGGGGGGCAGCCCCAGGGCCGGCGGGGGCGGCGGCAGCCCCGGGGCCGCCAGGACCATCGTCCCCAGCCGCGGATGCAGGCCCAGGGTCCCCAGCTGCCGCCCGCGGGCGGTGGGGCGGCCGGCCCCGTCGCTGGCCCCCAGGTCCTGCAGCAGCTGGCGGGCCTGGGCCAGGCCGGCCGCCGGCGGCGGATCAAGGAAGGCCAGCCCCTCCCCGTCACCGGCCCCCCACAGGGCCAGCTCGAGGGCCAGGGGCGCCGGATCAGTGCTGAGAATCTCGGGGGTCGGCTGGGCCGGCCGGCGCTGCTGATCGAGGGGGGTCCAGAGGCGGTGGCACACCCCCGGTGCCTGGCGGCCGGCCCGGCCGCGGCGCTGGTCGGCCTGGGCCTGGGCCGCCTTCTCGGTCTCGAGCCGCGCCAGGCCGCTCACCGGATCGAACCGCGCCACCCGGCTCCAGCCGGCGTCGACCACCACCCGGATGCCCTCGAGGGTGAGGCTGCTCTCGGCCAGGGCCGTGGCCAGCACCAGCTTGCGCCGGCCCGGGGGCGGCGGCGCCACGGCCGCATCCTGGGCGGCGGCGTCGAGGTCGCCGTAGAGCGGCGTCAGCACCACGTCGTCGGGCAGATCATCGAGCTGCTCCGCCAGGCGGCGGATCTCGGCCTGGCCGGGCAGAAACACCAGCACACCGCCGTCCTCCTCGGCCAGCACCCGCCGCAGGGCCGGCCGCACCTGGTCGGCGATGGCCGCCACCGTCGGCCGTTCGGGGGCGGGCCGTTCGGCGTAGTGGGTGCGCACCGGATGGGCGCGGCCGTCGCTGCTCAGCACCGGCGCGTCATCGAGCAGCCGCGCCAGGGGAGCGGCATCGAGGGTGGCCGACATCGCCACCAGCGCCAGGTCGGGCACCAGCAGCTGGCGGGCCTGCCAGGTGAGCGCCAGGGCCAGGTCGCTGCCGACCCCCCGCTCATGCACCTCATCGAACAGCACCGCCGAGACGCCGGTCAGGGCGGGATCGTCCTGCAGGCGCCGCAGAAACAGGCCATCGGTGAGCAGCTCCACCCGGGTGCGGGGGCCGACG
Source organism: Prochlorococcaceae cyanobacterium (assembly GCA_049317465.1). GTDB lineage: Bacteria > Cyanobacteriota > Cyanobacteriia > PCC-6307 > Cyanobiaceae > CAIQIA01. The sequence goes on from JBMOIF010000045.1 coordinate 10,369, forward strand.
CAGCTGTCGAGCCGCACCCGGTAGCCCACCGTCTCCCCCACGGCCTCGCCGAGGCTGCGGGCCATCTGGCGGGCCGCCAGCTTCGCCGCCAGCCGCCGCGGCTCCAGCACCAGCACGGTGCCGGCGTTCCAGGGGGGTTCGGCCGCCAGGGCCAGGGGCACACGGGTGGTCTTGCCCGCCCCCGGCGGTGCCTGCAGCACCAGCCGCCCGTGCTGCCGCAGACAGCTGAGCAGCTCGGGCAGCAGCGGTTCGATCGGCAGCACGGCGCCGCCGTTCAGAACAGGGCCGGCCGCAGCAGCTGGGCCCACAGCCGCGTGCCCGCCGGCAGCTCGGCCGCCTCGGCCGGCACCTCCAGCAGCAGGTCGGCGTCTTCGAGCGAACCGAGGCGCGACGAGGCCTGGGCGCCGGTGACCCGGGCCGTCGGCTGTCCGTCGGCGTCGCTCACCAGCACCGCCCGCGCCAGTTCCGGCCGGCCGGGCCGCCGCTGCAGGGGTGCCGCCAGGGGCAGCCGCAGCCGTGGCCAGGCCCGCGGTTCGGTGCCCTCGAGCCGGTCCAGGGCCGGCAGCAGCAGCTGCAGCGCCGTGACCGCCGCCGCCACCGGATTGCCGGGCAGGGCGAAGAACGGCCGCCCGGCCCCATCGGGGCCCCGCAGCTGGCCGTAGGCAAAGGGGCGCCCGGGCCGCAGGTGCAGCTTCCAGAAGTCGATGCGGCCCAGTTCGGCCAGCAGCGGCCGGATCCAGTCGCTGTCGCCGGCCGAGACGCCGCCGGTGCTCACCACCACATCGCAGCGGGCCGCCAGGTCGTGCAGGGCCGTGCGCAGGGCCTGGGGGTCGTCGGCCACCAGCCGCCGCTCGACCGGCGCCTGCCCCAGGGCCCGCAGCAGCTGCTCCAGCAGGGTGCCGTTGCTCTCCCAGATCTGGCCGGCCCCGCGGGGCTGGCCAGGGGGCACCAGTTCATCGCCGGTCACCAGCAGCCCCAGCCGCAGCCGCGGCCGCACCGCCACCCGGCCGATGCCGCAGCCCGCCAGCCGCGCCAGCCGCGCCGGCGCCAGCCGCACCCCCGCCGCCACCAGCTCGGCGCCGGCGGCCACCTCCTCATCGGCGGCCCGCACCCAGCGGTCAGCCCCCATGGCCTCCCGCAGCTCCACCCGGCCGTCCTCGGCGCTGACCCGCTCCTGGGCCAGCACCCGCCAGGCCCCGGCGGGCAGGGGCGCCCCGGTGAGGATGCGCACCGCCTCGCCGGGGCCCAGCGTGCCGGGGTGGGGTGCGCCGGGGGCCGCCCGGCCCACCAGGGTCCAGCGGTCGCCGGCAGCCGGCGGTTCCCGGTCGGCAACGGCATAGCCATCGAGAATCGCTGCGGCAAAGCCCGGCACCGCCTCGGGCGCCAGCACCGCGGCGGCGGTGACGCGGCTGGCGGCATCGGCAAGCGGCACGGTCTCGTGATCCCCAGCGGCGGGTGGCGCCAGGGAGTCGAGCAGCCGGCTGCGGGCTTCGGCCAGGGGCAGCCCCTCGGCGGGGAACGGTTCCGGCGAAGGGATCGGTGCCGGCGACGGGGTCCGCTGCCAGTCCCCGTGGCGGCCGCCGGTCTTGCGCAGCAGCTGCACCGGGCCGAGGGTCAGGGCCGGCTCAACGGCCTTGAGCATGTCGTACAGGGTGAGCAGCGCCACCTGCACGGCGGTGAGCGCCTCCATCTCGACGCCGGTGGCGGCGGTGGTGCGGGCGCTGACCGTCACCCGCAGGGCGGTGGCGCCGGGCTCGGGTTCCGCCGGCTCGATCGCCACGTCGACACCGCTCAGGGGCAGGGGATGGCAGAGGGGAATGAGCTCGGCGGTGCGCTTGGCCCCCTGGATCGCCGCCACCCGCGCCACCGCCAGCACATCCCCCTTGGGCACGGCGCCGGCCAGCAGCTGCTGCAGCAGGGCCGGCGGCAGCCGCAGCCAGCCTTCGGCCACCGCCTCCCGGGCGGTGAGGGGCCGGTCGCCCACCTCCACCATCCGCACCCGGCCGGCGGCATCCAGGTGACTCAGCTGGACATCGGCCATGGCAGACCCCTGATCCTCCGCGAGCTTGCCACGGCCCGCCCGGCCGGCACCGCCGACGACGAGGGATAGGTTCAGGGGCCCTGGCCCGCCGGCATGCGACGCCCCAACACCCTGCTGGCGGTGTTCCTGACCCTGCTGAACGACCGGATCGGCGAAAGCCTGGTGTTTCCGCTGCTGCCCTTCCTGCTGGCGAGCTTCACCGGCAGCGGTGCCGTGCTGGGGCTGCTCACGGGCAGTTACGCCCTGGCCCAGTTCGTGGCCAATCCGCTCATCGGCGCCCTCAGCGACCGCCATGGCCGTCGGCCGGTGCTGGCCATCTCCGTCGCGGGCACGGTGCTGGGGCTGGGGCTGTTCGGCGCCACCCTGGCGGTGCCCTGGCCCGCCGGCAGCCCCTGGCCCCTGCCGCTGCTGTTCGCCGGCCGGCTGATCGACGGCTTCAGCGGCGGCTTCGCCGCCACCGCCGGAGCGGTGCTGGCCGATATCAGCCCACCGGAACGGCGGGCGCGGGCCTTCGGCCTGATCGGGGTCGCCTTCGGCGTCGGCTTCATCCTCGGGCCGGCCCTGGCCGGGGTGCTCAGCCGCTGGGGGGTGACGCTGCCCGTGTGGGTGGCGGTGGCCATCGCGGTGGTCAACCTGCTGGCGGTGCTGCTGCTGCTGCCCGAAACCCATCCGCCCGACCGCCGGCGGCCGCTGCCGCGCAAACGCCAGCTGCTGCCGTTCCTGCAGCTGCGTGAGGTGTTCGCCCATCCGCAGGTGGGCCGCCTGAGCCTCGGGTTCTTTCTCTTCTTCATGGCCTTCAACGGCGCCACCGCCGTGCTGGTGCTGTATTTCAAGCAGCGGCTGGGCTGGGGGCCGGGGCCGGCCACCACGGCCTTTCTGATCGTCGGTGTCGTGGCCACGGTGGTGCAGGGCGGCCTGATCGGTCCGCTGGTGCAGCGCTTCGGCGAGCGGCGCCTCACCCTGGTGGGGCTGGGGCTGGTGATCGCCGGCTGTCTGCTGATCCCCCTGGCGCGGCCGCCCCACGCCGCGGCCACGATCTACGCCGCCGTGACGCTACTGGCGGCCGGCACCGGCCTGGTCACCCCCTGCCTGCGCAGCCAGGTCTCCCGCCGCCTCGACGACGAAGGGCAGGGGGCCGCCCTGGGCAGCCTGCAGGGTCTGCAGAGCCTGGGCAGTGTGCTGGGCCCCGTGCTGATGGGTCTCAGCTACGAACATCTGGGCATCACCAGCCCGTTTCTGCTGGCGGCGGGCCTGCTGGGGCTGGTGATCGCCCTGAGTGCTAACGGTCCCTTGACCCGCGCTGCGTATGGTCCGGATGATCGGACCTCGTCGCCACCCATGGCCACCGCCATCCTTCCGCCTGAGCTTTACCTGAATCGCGAGCTGGCCTGGGTCGACTTCAACCAGCGGGTACTGGCCCAGGCGCAGGATGCGCGCACGCCGCTGCTGGAGCAGGCCAAGTTCAGCGCCATCTTCAGCAACAACCTCGACGAATTCTTCATGGTGCGGGTGGCCTCACTGAAATCGCAGGTGGAGGCCGGCATCGAGACCCTGAGCATCGACGGTCTCACGCCGCTGCAGCAGCTGCAGGCGATCCAGACCAAGCTGCGGCCCCTGCTGGATGAACAGCAGCAGCATTACCGCAGCCATCTCAAACCACGGCTGGCCGAGCACGGTGTGCACGTGCTCGACCACAGCCAGCTGAACGAGGCCCAGAAGGAATGGCTGAGCCAGCACTTCCGCAGTGCGATTTTCCCGGTGCTGACGCCGCTGGCGGTGGATCCGGCCCATCCGTTCCCGTTCATCAGCAACCTCAGCCTCAACATCGCGGCCCTGATCCGCGATCCCGACACCGGTGAACAACAGTTCGCACGGGTGAAGGTGCCGCAGAAGAACCTGCCCCGGTTCATCCGGCTGCCCCTCGAGCTGGCGGCCACCAACACCCCGGCGCCCGTGTTCGTGGCGGTGCCGCTCGAGCAGGTGGTGGCCTTCAACCTGGGCCTGCTGTTCCCGGGCATGACGGTCGAGGGTCACTACTTCTTCCGGGTCACCCGCGACGCCGACCTCGAACTGCGCGAGCTGGAGGCCGACGATCTGATGCATGCCCTTGAGGAAGGACTGCGCAAGCGGCGCCTCGGCGGGGAGGTGGTGCGTCTTGAGGTCGCCAACGAGATGCCCCAGGAGGTGATCGACCTGCTGATGGATGGGATGGCGGTCGAGGCCGAAGACCTGTACCGCATCAACGGCCCCCTGGGCCTCGATGACCTCTTCGGACTCACCGGCCTGCCGCTGCCGCAGCTCAAGGACGGACCGCAGCAGGCGCGGGTGGCGGCCCCGCTGCAGCGGGCCCAGAAGAGCCGCCTCAACGACGGTTCCCTCAAACCCGAGGAATTCGAGAGCATCTTCGACGTGCTGCGGCGGGGCGACGTGCTGTTGCATCACCCCTACGACCTGTTCAGCGCCTCGGTGGAGGAGTTCATCAGCCAGGCCGCCGAAGATCCCGACGTGCTGGCGATCAAGATGACCCTGTATCGGGTGTCGAAGGATTCACGGGTGATCAGCTCGCTGATCGCCGCCGCCGAGAACGGCAAGCAGGTGATGGCCCTGGTGGAACTGAAGGCCCGCTTCGACGAAGAGAACAACATCCAATGGGCCCGCCAGCTCGAACAGGCCGGGGTGCATGTGGTGTATGGCGTGATCGGCCTCAAGACCCACACCAAGATCACCCTGGTGCTGCGGCGGGAACGGGACGAGCTTCGCCATTACGTGCATGTGGGCACCGGCAACTACAACTCCAAGACCTCGAGGCTCTACACCGACCTGGGCCTGCTCAGCGCCCGCCCCGAACTGGGCCAGGACCTGGTCGAGCTGTTCAATTACCTGACCGGTTTCTCGAAGCAGCAGAGCTTCCGGCGGCTGCTGGTGGCTCCCGTGACCCTGCGGGCAGGGATGGAGGCGCTGATCCAGCGCGAGATCGACCATGCCCGCGAGGGCCGCGGCGGCCATGTGATCGCCAAGATGAACTCGCTGGTGGATCCACGCCTGATCCACCTGCTCTACGAGGCCTCACGGGCCGGTGTGCAGATTGATCTCATCATCCGCGGCATCTGCAGCCTGCGGCCCGGTCTCGAGGGCCACAGCGAGAACGTGCGGGTGATCAGCATCATCGGCCGCTTCCTGGAACATTCACGGGTGTTCTGGTTTGCCAACGGCGGCGAACCCGAGGTGTACATCGGCAGCGCCGACTGGATGGGCCGCAACCTCGACCGGCGGGTCGAGGCCGTGACGCCGGTCGACGAGCCGCTGCTGCGGGAGCGGCTGGAGGGTCTGCTGCACACCTACCTCGCCGACAACCGAGGCGCCTGGGACATGCAGCCCGATGGCCGGTTCGTGCAGCGGCAACCCGGCGAGAGCGAGCACAACAGCCAGGTGGAGCTGATGACGGGCTGGACCGCCCCCCAGGGGCGTCCGGCCTGAGCGTGGCCTGCGGTGGTGGACCGGCAAAACGGTTGCAAAAACAGCTGAAAAGTTGCAGCTTTGCCGCTTTTTCAACCGTTTCAGGTTTTTTTCGTCGAAGTTTCCGGATTAGCACCGATTCACCTGCGGCCCAAGTGCTATCTTCGCGGCATTGTTAATGTGGAGACGGCGGGTCATGGCAGCGCCCCAGGAACCCAGCCCCGGGAGCGACCGCCGGCCCGCGGGTCAGCCCTCGCCCCGACCGGCCAGCCGCAGCGGCGGCAGGCTCAGCAGCGATTCGATCGGCTGGTACCTCACCATGATCGGCCGTGTGCCACTGCTCACACCGGCCGAAGAGATCGAGCTGGCCCACCAGGTCCAGCAGATGAAGCAGCTGATCACGATCCCGGCCGACGAACGCAGCCCCCGCGAACGCCAGCAGATCCGCATGGGCTGCCGCGCCCGTGATCGCATGATGGCCGCCAACCTGCGGCTGGTGGTCAGCGTTGCCAAGAAGTACCAGAACCAGGGCCTCGAACTGCTGGATCTGATCCAGGAGGGCACCATCGGCCTCGAACGGGCGGTCGACAAGTTCGATCCGGCCATGGGGTACAAGTTCTCGACCTACGCCTACTGGTGGATCCGTCAGGGGATGACCCGGGCGATCGACAACACCGCCCGCACCATCCGGCTGCCGATCCACATCAGCGAGAAGCTGGCCAAGCTGCGCCGCATCACCCGCGAGCTCTCGCATCGCTTCGGTCGCCAGCCCAACCGCCTCGAGCTGGCCCATGCCATGGGTGTCGAACCCGATGAGCTCGAGGATCTGCTCAGCCAGAGCGCCCCCTGCGCCTCCCTCGATGCCCATGCCCGCGGCGATGAAGACCGCAGCACCCTCGGCGAGCTGATCCCCGACCCGGCCAGCCTTGAGCCGATGGATGGCATGGACCGCTCGATCCAGAAGGAACACCTGGGCACCTGGATCACCCAACTGAACGAACGGGAGCAGAAGATCCTGCGGCTGCGCTTCGGCCTCGACGGCACCGAACCCCTCACCCTTGCTGAGATCGGCCGTCAGATCAACGTCTCGCGCGAGAGGGTGCGACAGCTGGAGGCCAAGGCGATCCTCAAGCTGCGCCTGATCACCAGCCAGCACCACGCGGCCTGAGCCGCCCGTGCCCGCCCCACTGCTGCTGATCCTCTGGCTGGCGCTGGTGCTGGCCCTGGCCGTGCTGGTGCGACGCCGCTGGCCGCAGCAACGGGAGGCCAGTCGCAAGCTCGTGCACATCGGTGCCGGAGGGCTGGTGCCCCTGGCCGCCGCCCTCCACATCCCCCTGGCCCAGGCCCTGCCCACGGCCCTGGTGATGACGGTGCTCACGGCCATCAACCATCGCCTCCGCCTCATCCCCGCCGTGGAGGATGTGGGCCGCCGCAGCCTCGGCACCGTGGCCTACGGCGCCTCGATCAGCCTGCTGCTGCTGCTGTTCTGGCAGCAGCGCCCCGAGCTGGTGGTGGCGGGGGTGCTGGTGATGGCCCTCGGCGACGGGATGGCGGGCCTGGTGGGACCCCTGCTGCCCTCGCCGCGCTGGCAGATCTGGGGGCAGACCAAATCCCTGCTGGGCACCCTCACCATGGCGGTGCTGGCGGTGCTGGTGCTGCGGCTCTGCCTGCCCGGCCTGGCCTGGCCGCCGCTGCTGGCCACGGCCCTGGCCGCCACGGCCCTCGAACAGGTCTCGTGGGGAGGGCTCGACAACCTCACGGTGCCGCTGGCCAGCGCCTGGCTGGCAGGTCAGCTGGGCTGAGTCAGACCCTGAAGAGCTGTTCGCAGCGGTGCTGCCAGTCGAGGGGCGTGCCCAGGCCCGCCACCAGGCGCCGGTCCGCAGGCTCGTCGCGCAGCTGCCGCTGCCACTGCAGGATCGCCTCGGCCCGCTCGATCCAGCCGTTGACCAGGGTGCGCTGCACCTGCTCCAGGTCCCAGCCCCGCGAACGGGCCGAGTCGTGCCCCCAGCCGAGCAGGTCATCGAGCTGCAGGGGGCGGAAGCCGGCGAAGGCCGGCCCCCCCTCGCTGTGCAGCTCCAGTTCGAACAACCGCAGGGGGTCGCTGATGCCGAAGAACTGAAGCAGCAACTGCATCACGCCACCAACATCTGGCGCGAAATTACGTCTGCCAGATCAAAGTGTCGTAGCGGCGGCTACCGGGGCCTGTCGCCCCGCCGCCACGGCGGCCGCGAGGGTCTCGAGCAGGGCTTCGGTGGTGGCCAGGTCGATGCAGGCATCGGTGATGCTCTGGCCGTAGGTGAGCCCGGCGGGGTCGGGGCCCAGCTTCTGGTTGCCGGCCACCAGATGGCTTTCGATCATCACGCCCAGCACATCGCCCGAGCCGCCGCGCACCTGCTCGGCCACGGCCTCGAGGGCCTCGCCCTGGCGGCGGTAGTCCTTGTTCGAATTGCCGTGGCTGCAGTCGACCATCACCCGGTGGGGCAGATCGGCGGCCTGCAGCTGCCGGGCCGCCGCAGCCACCGCCTCGGGGTGGAAGTTGGTGCCGCTGCCACCGCCCCGCAGCACCAGATGGCCATGGGGATTGCCGGTGGTCGAGACGATCGACGCATGGCCCTGGCGGTTGATGCCCAGAAAATGATGGGGGCGCGCGGCGGCCTCCATGGCATTGATGGCCACGGCGACACCACCGTCGGTGCCGTTCTTGAAGCCGATCGGCATCGACAGGCCCGAGGCCATCTCGC
>JBMOIF010000046.1:0-18477 GCA_049317465.1 Prochlorococcaceae cyanobacterium
CCAGTGACCCCTTCCGTGTGAAGGAAGTGCGCTACCGCTGTGCTAATCGCCCGGCCTGTTCAGCATACACGTCGATGGTCCCGTCCCTCAGGCCCAGGAGGGCCGGGCGATGATGGAGGGCTGAGTCCTGAAGGTGTCCTTGGCTGAACCCGCTGTCCAGGTGGACGTGCTGATCGTGGGCGGTGGCGTGACGGGAACCGCCCTGCTCTTCTGCCTGGCGCGTTACACCGATCTGCCATCGCTGATGCTGATCGACAAGGAAGAGAGGCTGGCGGCCATCAATTCCCGCGCCAGCAATAACAGCCAGACAATTCATTGCGGCGACATCGAAACGAATTACAGCCTCGAGAAGGCACTGCAGGTGAAGCGCAGGGCCGACATGCTCGTTCACTACGGACAGCTGCTGGACCCGGACCAGCGCAGTCGCGTGATCGTGCCCTGCCAGAAGATGGTTCTGGGCATCGGCACGGAGCAGTGCGCGTCCCTGCGGCAGCGTTTCGAGACCTTTTCGCCCCACTTCCCGGCCATGCAGTGGCTGGATGCGGAGGCCATCGCCAGCTGGGAGCCGGCGGTGGCCACGGCGGCCGATGGGGGGCCTCGGCAGGAGCCGATCGCCGCCATCGGCATTCCCGAAAGCCCGGCGGCCGTGGACTACGGCGCCCTGGCGGAGTCCTTCGTGGACCAGGCCCGCCGCGCTCTTGAGGAGGACTGTTCGGCGGACCAGCAGCGCCGCCTTGACCTGCGGCTCGGCTGCAGGGTGAACACCATCCGCCGCAGCGGCGACCGCGTGCACGTCGACACCGGTTCCGGCACGGTCGAGGCCCGTTATGTGGTGGTGAGCGCCGGCGCCCACAGCCTGCTGCTGGCCCAGGCCATGGGCTACGGCCTCCAGTACTCGTGCCTGCCGGTTGCGGGCAGCTTCTATTTCATGCCGCAGGTGCTCCGGGGCAAGGTCTACACCGTTCAGAACGATCGTCTCCCCTTTGCGGCCATCCATGGCGATCCCGACGTGCTGGTGCCGGGCAAGACCCGCTTCGGCCCCACGGCCCTGCTGCTGCCCCTGCTGGAGCGTTACCGGCCTGCCAGCTTCTGGGAATTCCTGCGGGTGCTGCGGCTGGATGGGGCCGTGCTGGCGGTGTTCTGGCAGCTGTTCCGGGTGGCCGACATCCGCAACTACATCATCCGCAACCTGCTGTTTGAGGTGCCGTTCCTGCGGCGGTGGCTGTTCCTGAAGGATCTGCGACGGATCATTCCGGCCGCCCGGCTGGACGAACTGGAGGTGGCCCATGGCTTCGGTGGGGTGAGGCCCCAGCTGATTGACCGGGAGCAACGGCGTCTGCTGCTGGGGGAGGCGCGCATCGCCACCGATGGACCGATCACGTTCAATGTGACGCCTTCGCCCGGAGGCACCGACTGTCTGGGCAATGCCGAGGTTGACCTACGGGCGATCGTGGCCCGACTGGGATGCGGCTTCAGGGAAGATCGCCTGCAGGCCGAGTTGCACGGGGCCTGAACAGGTGATCGTGGTCGGGGCTGTAGAGGCGTGAGCGGCTGGCCCCGGAGGCGGCCAGGGCCGGGCTGACGATGTAGAGCGTGGTGCGTTCGAGACCTTCGGAGCGGCTGTGGCGAGCCAGGTCAGCCAGGGGGACAAGGGTGAGTCTCTGGTCGGGCCAGCTCACCCGGTAGCCCACAGCCACCGGGGTCTCGGCCGGATAATGGCGCAGCAGCACCTCCTGGACCTCGTCCACGTGCCGGGCGCTCAGGTAGAGGCAGAGGCTGGCCTGCAGTGCCGCCAGCCGTTCCAGCGATTCGCGCTCAGGGGTGCCGGTGCGACCGCCGGCGCGGCTGAGCACGATGGTCTGCACCAGGCCGGGGATGGTGAGTTCGGCCCCGAGGGCCGCGGCGGTGGCCTGGTAGGCACTGATCCCCGGCATGACCTCGACGGCGATGCCGGCCTCCGCCAGCCGGCAGATCTGTTCCTGGAGCGCTCCGTAGAGGCAGGGATCCCCGTCGTGCAGGCGCACCACCCGCAGGCCGCGGGCCACACCGTCGACCATTGCCGCCACGACCTGTTCGAGGGTGAGGTTGCCGCTGCGCAGCCGTTCACAACCTTCTGGAGCCAGGGCGGCGATCTCGGGGGCCACCAGGGAGTCAGCCCAGATCAGCAGCTCGGCGGCCTCGATGGCCCGCAGGGCGCGCAGGGTGAGCAGGTCGGGGGACCCTGGTCCAGCTCCGACGATCTGAACCCGTGGCTGTGACTCGGTCATCAGCCTCAGGCCTGGGGGCGGCCGGGTTCGGGCAGTGGTCGCTGCAGGGCCAGCAGCCACACCAGACCGGCGGCGCCGGCGAAGGCCAGCAGCAGGCTCATGAGCTGGGCCATCCGCAGGCAGTTGCCATCCTCCAGGGCGCCCCAGAGGCAGAGGGGATCAAGCCTGAGGGCCTCGATCCAGAAACGCCCGAGGCTGTACACCAGGGCATAGACACAGGTCACGGCGCCGTTCGGGAGCCAGGGTTCGCCATTGGACCGGCGCCGCAGCACCAGCACGAGCAGGATCAGGAACAGGCCGAGATCCCAGAGCGATTCATAGAGAAACGTGGGGTGGAACCAGACGTTGCCGAGGTAAGCGGTGGGGCGGCTGGCGACGGGAATCCAGAGTTTCCACGGCAGGTCGGTGGGCAGGCCGAAGGCCTCCGAATTGAAGAAATTGCCCCAGCGGCCGATGGCCTGACCCAGAGCCACCGAGGGCACCAGCACATCCATCAGGGACCAGAAGGACAGCCGCCGCCAGCGACAGAAGCCGATCACGGCCAGCACTCCGCCGATCAGGGCGCCATGGATGGCGATGCCCCCCCGCCACACCTGCAGAGCCTCAAGCCAGTTGAGGCGGTACTGCCGCCATTCGAACAGCACGTAGTAAGCCCTGGCGCCCACCACGGCCGCCAGCACGAGCAGGGGGAGCAGATCGGAGATCAGTCCATTCTCGAAGCCCCGCCGGCGGGCCAGACGGCTGGAGATGACCAGTCCAAGCAACACCGCCAGGGCGATGAGCAGGCCGTACCAGCGGATGGCCAGGGGGCCCAGCTCAATGAGCATGGGGCCTGGAGACTGGAAGACGAAGCCGGCGACGGCGGGCAGCAGAGCCATGAAGGATCAGAGCCCCTGGGCAGCCTGGACCTTCTCGAACTGCTTCTTCTTCAGCACGAGCATGATCTGGGCGATGGCCACGGCCGCCAGGAAGGCCAGCAGGCCAAGGATCCGTGCAGGGTTCTGCAGCACCACCTCGGCGTCGGTCTGGCCGAAGCCACCCACGTTGGGGTCGTCGGTGAGGGGGGCACCGGCGGCGACGCTGTCGCCCACCGCCACCACCAGGGAGGGACCAGCGGGGATCGCCTCGCTGACGCTGGCGCCGTCGGCGGTGGCCAGGGTGACGGTGGAGCCACCCTTCTCGTCGGTGTCGATGGCCGTCACCTTGCCGGCCGCCGATGCGGTGAAGACGCCGTTGTTGCTCTTTTCGCCAGTGGGATACACCTGACCCCGACCGCGGTTGCCGCCGATGTGCAACTGGTACTTGCCGAAGTGGATCGAGCTGTCGGTGTCGGGGTCAGGGGAGAGGATCGGGAAGACGATCTCCTGGTGCTGATCGCCCGGAATGGGACCCACCAGAAGGATGTTCGGCTGGTCGTCGCTGTACTGGGTGTAATAGATGCCTTTGGTTTCTTCCTTGATCTCTTCGGGGATGCGGTCATCGGGCGCCAGGCGGAACCCGTCCGGGAGCATCACCACCGCCCCCACATTGAGGCCGGCCCGGCTGCCATCGGCCTGCACCTGCTGCACGGAGGTGTCGTAGGGAATCTTCACGACAGCCTTGAACACGGTGTCGGGCATCACGGCCTGGGGCACCTCCACCTGGGTCAGCTTCTTGGCCAGGTGGCAGTTGGCGCAGACGATCTTGCCTGTGGCTTCACGGGGGCTGGCGTAATTCTGCTGGGCCCAGAAGGGGTAGGCCCAGCTGGCCCGGGGTTGGAGCAGAAGAACGGCGGCCAGCAGGAGACCGCTCAGCAGCAGGGAGAGGGGGCGACGCATCGGAACAGGGGAGGGCTGCAGGACAGGACGGGAGGGGACGGGAGAAAGACCGGAGGCCTCAGGCCCACCAGGGCTTGTCGCCGGTGCGGAAGTCGGTCTCAGTCCACTGGCTCACGAAGACCGTGTCGTTCTCGACATTCACGTGCGCCAGGGCCAGGGAGAGGGGAGCGGGGCCCCGCACCACCTTGCCGGTGGCGTCGTACTGGCTGCCGTGGCAGGGGCACATGAATTTGTTGGCACCGCTGTTCCAGGGCACTACACAACCCAGGTGGGTGCAGATGGCGTTGATGCCGTAGGCACCGATGGCCTCGGGACCCTCGACGATCAGGTAGGTGGGATCGCCCTTCAGGCCCTGCACCAGGCTGCGGTCGCCCTCCTTGTGGGCGGCAAGCCAGCCGGTGGCGGTGACCGTGTTGCCCAGCTCGTCCTTGGCGGTGGTGCCACCGCCGCCGCCCGCGGCCTTGGGCGGGATGAAGTAGTTGACCACCGGGTAGAGGGCCCCCAGCGCCACGCCGGTCACCGAGCCGAAGGTCAGCAGGTTCATGAACTGCCGACGGCCCATTCCGGGCACGTCCTTCGCCGAAAGCTGGGTCATGGGGGAGGCACACCGCCGCGAGTGCCGCCCATTATGAACCTATCCCCCGCCGTGACGCTTTGCGACGACTGGACTCTGCCGTAGGTCCGGCATGCTTGCCGCCGTCAGGTTCCGCCCCGTGATGTCCCCCGAGACCGAGGATCGTCCCCTCGCCCCCGACGAGGTGCTGGCCCTGCTGCGCGGCCGCTGGGGCGCCTCGTACGACCTCAGGCTGCAGCGGCGCGGGGGCAGGCTCTACCTGCAGGTCATGTGGGCCTACCTCGAGCAGCAGTCGTTTCCGCTCAGCGCCGAGGACTATCAGCTGCAGCTGGAGCAGGTGGTGGAGCAGCTCAACGGACTGGGCGTGGGCGGGCTGGTGCGCCGCTGGCTGCAGGAGACGCCGGACCGGCCGCGGCTGGGCAAGGCCCTCAGCCTGCCCCTGCCGGACCTGGGCCGGCAGAGCGAATTCCTGCTGTGAGGGCCACCAGGCCCACCCCCACGCCGTAGAGCAGCGAGATGGCCCCCGCCAGCAGCAGCATCGTCAGCGGATCGGTGGAGGGGGTGAGCACCGCGGCGGCGACGGCGGCGGCCAGCAGCACCGGTCGCCAGGCCGCCAGCAGCGCGGGTGCGGTCACCAGGCCCAGCAGACCCAGCAGCAGCAGCAGCACGGGCAGCTGGAACGCCAGGCCCGTGGCCACCATCAGCAGCAGAACGAAGTCGAGGTAGCGCTCGATCGACCAGATGGGTTCGACCACATCGGCGCCGTAACTGACCAGAAAGTGCAGGGCCGCCGGCAACAGCGCCCACCAGGCGAAGGCCAGGCCCGCGAAGAACAGCGCGGCCGAGGCGGCCACCGCCGGCGCCACGAGCCGCCGCTCCCGCCGGGTCAGCCCGGGCAGCACGAATGCCAGGGCCTCGTACAGGGCATAGGGCAGGGCCAGCACCAGGCCGGCGTAGCCGGCCACCTTGAGGGAGACCAGCAGAAACTCCCCCGGGGCCAGCTGCAGGAAGCGCATCCCCCGGGCAGGCAGTTCCAGAAGCCTCACCAACGGCCGCACCTCCACCAGGGCGACGGCGGCGCCGACCACCACCGCCGCGAGGCTGCGCAGCAGACGCCAGCGCAGTTCCTCAAGGTGTTCCACAAAGGTCATCTCGACCTCGCCCGGGAACTCGCTTTCGGGATCGCGGCGCAGGGGCTCGAGGCCGGGGGGGGCGGTCATGGGGTCAGGGTAGGCAGCAGGGCGCGGGCCCGATCGGGTTCACCCCACAGCACCTGGCCGCCCCCGTGACGCACAAGACCGGCGGGGGCCCCCGGAATGCGCTGCAGCTGCTCCACCGGCACCATCACCACCGGCACATGGCCGCTGCCGCGGCTGCGGCTGAAGTGGGCGGCGAGATCGGCCGCCGCCGCCAGGTCGGCCTCCTCCGGCGTGCCATCGGACCCCTTGAGCACCACGTGGCTGCCCGGCTGTTCCTGGGCATGGAACCAGAGGTCGCCGCGGCGGGCCTGGCGGAAGCTGATCCAGTCGTTCTGACGGTGGTTGCGGCCCACGAGCAGCCGCAGTCCCCCGGGGCTGATGAGCGTCAGGGGTCGGGGTTCGCCGCTGGCGCCGCGGTCGCGGCGGCGGTCACCGCCGTCGGGGTCTTCGAAGGGCCTGAGGTCGTCCTCCAGGGCAGACAGCACCTCAGGATCCGCCGGATCGGCCAGTTGCTGCTGCAGTTGGCTGGTCTCGAGCAGCTGCAGCCGCTGGCTGTGGTGTTCGATCCGCTCGCCCACCGCCGCGACCGAGCGGCGCCAGCGGCGGGCCCGCTGATAGAGCTTCTGGGCCTGGACCACCAGGGTCAGGCTCGGGTCGAGTTCGACCGTCAGCGGCGCCCCGCCGGCGGGGTCGTCCAACTGCAACCGCCGGTGGCCGAGGCTGTTCACATCTCCCCGGCAGAGCAGCAGGTCGGCCTGGCGCTGCAGCAGGGCCTCGTCGTCGGCGCGGCCGAGCAGCTGCCGCTGCCGCTCCAGCTCCTGGCGTTCGCGGTGGATGAGCCGCTCCAGGCTCTGGCTGAGGCGGTGCCAGCGCTGGCGCAGCTCCCGCTCCAGCCTGTACCGCTCGTAGTAGTCCGCCAGGGCCAGGTTCAGGGCCAGCGGTTCTTTGGCGCCGCCAGCCTCCGACGGCAGCTGCCAGCAGCGGTATCCGTCACGCCAGGGCAGCAGGGGTCCGGGGGGCTGCGCCAGGCTCGTCAGCCAGGCGTTCCAGATGGCGTGCAGCCTGCGCCAGTCGTCCTCCCCGAGGTCCGTGAGGGGAGGGTTGTGGCCCAGGCCTGCCGCCTCCAGCAGCTGGTCCCGGAGGCTGGGGCTCAGGCCCCGGTAGCTCTGTTGCAGGGCCCGGCCGATGGGTTCCGCCCTCAGGCTCAGCCGCTGGCGCCAGCTGTCCAGGGGTTCGCTGGGGTCGGGAATCGCACCGTCGAGGGGCGGGGGGGGGCTGTAGGCATCGCCGGTGCCGATCGGTCGCCAGCGGGACTGATGGGAGCGCACCTGGCGGGCGGCGGCGATCACCAGCTGCTGCTCGTCGAGCAGGAAGAGGTTGCTGTGGCGCCCCATCAGCTCGATCAGCAGCTGCCGTTGCAGCGGTTCACCGGGTCGTGGCGCGAACCCGAACCGCAGCACCCGCTCCCAGGGGGGCTGCTCGAGGCTCACCAGGGCCAGACCGCCGAGGCCGTGCTGCAGCTGACGCGCCAGGGTGCTGCCCTCCCCCTGGCGTGGCGGAGGGGGAATGGCATGGCAGCGGGCATCCTCCGCCTGCCAGCTCAGTTCGAGCCAGAGGCGACTGTCGGCGGTCCTGAAGCCCAGCTGCAGGGCCTGGGGCCTTGGTTGCTGGGCCTTCTCGAAGCGGGCGGGCAGCAGCAGGGGCGCCAGCTCCGCCACGACGGCCCGGAGGGTGGTGGTGTCCTGGGGTTGCATGGTCCCCATGCTGCCGGGCCTTAGCGTCGCCCCAACCGAGCCGGGCTGCCATGGCCGCGACCCCCACGCCCCGTCCCCTGACCGTGCTGACGGGACCCAGCGGAGTCGGCAAGGGCACCCTTGTGCAGCTGCTGCGCCAGCGCCATCCCCAGGTGTGGCTGTCGGTGTCGGCCACCACCCGTCCGCCGCGACCGGGGGAGCAGGAGGGTGTGCATTACTTCTTCCACAGCCTCGCCAGCTTCGAGTCCCTCGTCGAGGGCGGAGGGCTGCTCGAGTGGGCCCGGTTTGCCGGCAATGGCTATGGCACCCCAAGGGCGGCGGTGGAGGAGCGGCTGGCCCAGGGCATTCCTGTGCTGCTGGAGATCGAGCTGGAGGGGGCCCGTCAGGTGCGCTGCCACTGCCCGGAGGCCTTCCAGGTGTTCGTGCGGCCCCCCTCCCTGGAGGAACTGGAGCGCCGCATCCGTGGCCGTGGCACCGACAGCGAGGAGGCCATCGTGCGACGCCTGGCCCGGGCCGAGGAGGAACTGAAGGCGGAACCTGAGTTCGATGCGGTGGTGGTCAACCGCGACCTGCCGCAGGCCGTGGTGGAGCTGGAGCAGCTGATGGGTCTGAAGGCCCCCCAGACAGAACAAACCCCCTGAAGGATGAGCCTCCAGGGGGTGTTCTGACGGGAGAGGAACAATGCCGCTCGGGTCTTCCGATCAGAGGGGATGGAAGAGAAGGTCAGGGAAAAAGCGGTTGAATTCGATCATGATTCCGGCGGTGATTGTGAACCAGATGGCGGCAAACACCGGCGCGGTGGTGAGAAATTTCTTCATGGCAGGGTGCTGACGGAAAGGGAAGACAGAGAAAGGACTCAGCGGGGTGAAACAGTCACGTGGGCGTCGGGCGCGGTGAGCTTCTTGCCGTTGAGCTCGGCGAAGGCCGCAAGGGGCCAGGTGGCGGCACCGAGGGTGGCCTTGAAAGCCAGGGGGAGATCGATCTGGATTTCCTTCATGTTGGCGTCCTTGCCGCGGATCGCCTGCAGATAGCTGCGGCCGGCCCAGCCGATGGTGCCGGCGATGTACAGGAACATGATCCCGGGGATGGTGAAATCACCGGCGTGGCTCCAGCGGCCGTCCACGATCAGGTGGGGCAGGCCGTCGGCACCGCAGAGGGCCTGGCCGTAGCGCTCGAAGCGGGCCTTCGCCTGCTCGGTCTTGGCGGTGGCGGCCCGCTGCTGGAAGCGCGCACTCTCACTGCAGGGGGTCAGGCCCGCCACATCGGCGTGGGCCATCGGCGCGAAGCCGAACAGGAGAAAGCCGGAGAGAAGAACGGCGAAGAGTCGTCGCATGATGGGCTGGGCCGGTCCGCGGTCGCTGTGCGGACAGTAGAGGCAGCCCAGAGGTGTCATGACCACGGTTCTCGCCCTCGAAACAAGTTGTGACGAGACCGCCGCCGCGGTCGTCCGGGATGGGCGGGTGCTCAGCAGCGAGGTGGCCTCGCAGGTGCAGGACCATGCCCGCTGGGGAGGGGTGGTGCCCGAGCTGGCCTCGCGGCGCCATGTCGAGCTGCTGCCGTTGATGCTCGAGCGTGCCCTGCAGGGGGCCGGCTGTGGTCTCGGGGATCTCGACGCCGTCGCCGCCACCGTCACCCCAGGCCTGCTGGGGGCGCTGCTGGTGGGGTCGATCAGCGGCCGCACGCTGGCCCAGCTGGCGGGTGTCCCCTTCGTGGGGGTTCACCATCTGGAGGGGCACCTGGCCGCTGCCCTGGGGGACGAGGCCGACACCGCCGGAGCGCTGCTGGTGCTGCTGGTTTCCGGCGGTCACACCGAGCTGATCGCCCGGACACCACCCGATCGCTACGAGCGGCTCGCGGGCACCCATGACGATGCGGCCGGCGAGGCCTTCGACAAGGTGGCCCGCCTGCTGGGCCTTGGGTACCCCGGTGGTCCGGCGGTCGAGGCTGCCGCCCGGGGGGGCGATCCCGACCGCTTCCGCTTTCCGGAGGGGCGCATCCGTCTGCCGGGCGGCGGTTTCGATCCCTGGGCCTTCAGCTTCAGCGGCCTCAAGACCGCCGTGCTGCGGGAGGTGCAACGGCTCGAGGCCACCGGCGGGCCTCTGCCGGTGGCTGACCTGGCCGCGTCGTTCCAGGGGGCCGTCTGCCGGGTGCTGGTCGGCCGCAGCGTGCGCTGTGCCCTCGACCGCGGTCTGGCCGGCCTCGTGGTGGTGGGGGGTGTATCGGCCAATGCCTGCCTTCGGGCTGCGCTGCAGCAGGCCTGTGCCGGCGCAGGCCTGGGGCTGCGGCTGGCTCCCCCGGCCCTCTGCACCGACAACGCGGCGATGATCGGTCTCGCGGCCTGCCGTCGCCTGCAGGCCGGCCAGCGGTCGCCGTTCGACCTGGGGGTGGCCCCGCGACTGCCCCTGGAGCAGGCTGACAGGCTGTACGGATCCGCACCGTTCTGACGGTCGGATCCGCCTAACGTGGCTCAATCCTCAGGGACCTCCGATGCCCCGCGAGCAAGCCGGCACCGCCACCACCGAGGCCCCTCCGACGGCGGAACCGGCTGATCGGCAGGAGCTGAACAGCTGGCGCCGTGGCTTCACGCCCCAGGCCGAGATCTGGAACGGACGCCTCGCCATGCTCGGGCTGTCCCTGGCTCTGATGTCGCTGGTGCTCGTGCGGCTACTGGCGTCCTCGTAGGGCCTGGGCCAGTTCGTTCGGCTTCAGGCTCTGGGCCAGGGCCTGGCCGGCCTCGACCCGCCCCCCCTCGACCAGGGCCAGCAGCGATTGATTTGCGGTCACCATGCCGTCGAATCCGCTGCGCTCCATGATCTCCTCGACGGCATCGAGGTCTCCGCGCTGGATGTAATCGCGGCAGGCTTCGGTGTTTACCAAAATGTCGTGGAAGGCGGCGCGGCGCCCATCCGCCGTCTTGATCAGGCCCTGGGCGATGACCCCCAGCAGCGATTCCGCCAGGGAGCGCCGCAGACTCTCCTGGTCGCTGGGAGGCACCATGCCCAGCACCCGCTCCACCGTGCGCACGGCCGAGTTGGTGTGCAGGGTGCCGAACACCAGATGGCCGGTCTGGGAGGCCTCCAGGGCCGTGGTGAGCGTGACCCCGTCGCGGATCTCGCCGATCAGGATCACATCGGGGTCTTCCCGCAGGGCGGCGCGCAGGGCAATGTGAAACTCGAGGGTGTGGCGCCCCACCTCGCGCTGGCGCACCAGGGAGCGGCGGCTGTCGTGCACGAACTCGACCGGATCCTCGATCGTGAGGATGTGGCGGGCCATCGTGCGGTTGATCCAGTCGATCATCGCCGCCAGGGTGGTGCTCTTGCCAGAGCCGGTGGGCCCCGTCACCAGCACCAGGCCCTTCGGGCGGGCCGCCAGTTCCTGCAGCACAGCAGGGAGCTGCAGCTCTTCGAGGCTGGCGATCGTGCCGGGGATCAGTCGCAGCACCATCGCCGGCCCCCGCAGGCTCTCGAGCAGGTTGATGCGCACCCGCACCTGCTCGAAGGCGAACGACCCGTCGTACTCCTTGTCGTGCCTGAAGCGCTGCAGGGCTTCGGCATCGAGCATCTCGCCCACCCGGCGGTCGAACTGCGGTCCGGTGGTGACGGGCCAGCCGGTGCCGACCATGTCACCGCGGCTGCGGAAGCGCGGCTCCTCGCCGACCCCCAGGTGCACGTCGGAGTGGTTGCGCTCGCGGGCCAGCTCGACGATGGCCGCGAGGGTGTCGGGCTGGCCTGCCTGGCTCGCGGTCGGCACGGGGGGCGGCAGGGATGGCAGCTCCATGGCGTTCTGGCGGAGGGGCGCAACCCCAGGCATCCCTAGGATCCACCCGGCTGCCCTCGTTGTCTTGCCTTCGCTACCCCGTGTCTCGCTGGTGCTCGGCACCCGTCCGGAGGCGATCAAGATGGCACCGGTGATCCGTGCCTTCCAGGCGTCGCCCCTGTTCGACACCCGCGTGGTGCTCACCGGCCAGCACCGCGAGATGGTGGCCCAGGTGATGGATCTGTTCGGCCTCCAGGCCGACACCGACCTGGCCCTGATGGCACCCCGTCAGACCCTCACCCATGTGACCTGCGCCGCCCTGGAGGGGCTGCGGCTCGAATTCGCCGAACACCGCCCCGACCTGGTGCTGGTGCAGGGCGACACCACCACCGCCTTCGCCGCCGCCCTCGCCGCGTTCTACGACCGCATTCCGGTGGGCCATGTGGAGGCCGGCCTGCGCACCGATGACCTGTTCGACCCCTTCCCGGAGGAGGCCAACCGCCGGCTGATCTCACAGCTCACCCAGCTGCACTTCGCCCCCACCGCCACCTCGGCGGCCAACCTGCGCGCCTCGGGGGTGCTGGGGGAGATTCACATCACCGGCAACACCGTCATCGATGCCCTGCTGCAGATGGCGGCGGCGGCGCCGGTGTGTGATGTGCCGGGCCTCGACTGGGAACGGCAGCGGGTGATCCTGGCCACCGTGCATCGTCGCGAGAACTGGGGGGCGCCGCTGCAGGCCATCGCCAGCGGCTTCCTCACGCTGCTTGAGCGCCATCCGGACACGGCCCTGCTGCTGCCCCTGCACCGCAATCCCACCGTGCGAGAACCGCTGCAGCAGCTGCTGGGAAACCATCCGCGCGTGTTCCTCACCGAGCCGCTGGACTACGACCGGCTGGTGGCGGCCATCCGCGGCTGCACCCTGCTGCTCACCGACTCCGGCGGACTGCAGGAGGAGGCGCCATCGCTCGGCAAGCCCGTGCTGGTGCTGCGCCGCACCACCGAGCGGCCCGAGGCCGTGGAGGCCGGCACCGCCCGGCTGATCGGCACCGATGCCGATGCCATCGCCCGCGAGGCCGGTCGCCTGCTCGACGATGCCGAGGCCTATGAGGCCATGGCCCGGGCCCACAACCCCTTCGGCGACGGCACGGCCAGTGCGCAGATCGTGGCGGCCTCGGCGGCCTGGCTCAGCTCTCGCGCCGCTTCTTAGCCCAGGGGGGCAGCTCGAGAAACACCCGATCGCCGGCGTTCACCCCCTGCAGCACCTGGGTGTCGCGGCCGCTGCTGCTGCCGAGCGCCACCTCGCGGAATGTCGGCTGGCCGTCCTTGCCCGGCACCAAGACCCCGGGTTTGCCGTTTTCGGTCACGATGGCGACGGTCGGCAGCAAGGGCTTCGGCGGCAACTGGCCGGCATCGAAGTCGACATCGGCGGTCATGCCGATGCGCAGGCGGTCGAGGGCGGGATTGATCAGCCGCAGGCGCACCTCGACGCTGGTGACGTTGTTGGTCTTCTCGGCCCGGGGCGAGATGCGGTCGACCACGGCGGGGTAGCGGTCGTCGGGGTAGGCATCGACCCGCACGCGGGCCTGCTGGCCCAGGCGGATGCGGCCGATGTCGCTTTCGGGCACCCGGGCCTTGACCAGCAGGCCACTCGACAGTTCGACGATCGAGGAACTGGTGGCCCCCGCCGTGGCTGAGGCGGCGGTGGTGGGGGTGACGAACGAACCGGGATCGGCGTAACGGTTGGTGATGCGGCCGGCAAAGGGGGCCCGCACGATCAGGTCGTTCTGCAGCACCTGGCGCTGGGCCAGTCTCTGGCGGGCGGCCATCACGGCCCGCTCGTCGTTCTCGTAAGCCGCCTGGAAGCGCAGCAGGTCATCGCGGCTGAGGCCCCCCTGGTCGAAGAGCTGCCGGCGCCGCTCGAACTCCCCGAGGCTCTTGTCGCGCTGGATCTGGGCCGACTCGTACAGCGCCTTGAGCTCCTGCAGGCGGTTGAGGGTGTCGCTGGGGTCCATCTCGGCGATGGGCTGACCCGCGGCCACCGTGTCGCCTTCATCGACGAAGAGCCTGAGCAATTGCCCCTGCTGTTTGGGGCTGATGTTGACCTGCTCGAGGGCGCCCACCTCACCGCTGGCGGTGACGATGCCCGGCAGCGAGCCCTCGCGCACGACGGTGGTGAAGGGCGTGATGTCGCGGCGTTCGGCCCCTTTCTGGCGTTGGCGCAGGCCGAACAGGCCGCCCGTCAGCACAGCGAGCACCACCAGCCCCACCGCCAGGGTTCGACCGGGCCAGCGGCCGGCGGGCGAACGCCGCTGGGGCGCGCGGGCGGGCGTGGCCGGGCGGGGCAGATCCACGGTGGGGGGCGGCAGGACAGAAATGGGATGCAGCCGGAGCTGCAACCATTCTTCACTGAAAGTGTCCCCAGCGGTGGCGACAGGGGGAAAGCCGCCCTCTCCCGTAGATTCCGCCCATGCTCAAAGCCGGAATCGTGGGTCTGCCCAACGTGGGCAAATCCACCCTGTTCAATGCCCTGGTGGCCAACGCCCAGGCCCAGGCGGCCAATTTCCCGTTCTGCACCATCGAGCCGAACGTGGGGGTGGTGGCCGTCCCCGATCCACGGCTGGAGCAGCTGCGCCAGCTGTCCCAGTCCCGCGAGGTGGTGCCCACCCGGGTCGAGTTCGTCGACATCGCCGGCCTGGTGGCGGGCGCCAGCCAGGGGGAAGGGCTGGGCAACAAGTTTCTGGCCAACATCCGCGAGGTGGACGCCATCGTGCATGTGGTGCGCTGCTTTGAGGACGACGACGTCATCCATGTGAGCGGTTCGGTGGATCCCGTGCGGGATGCCGAGGTGATCAACCTTGAACTCGCCCTCGCCGATGCCGCGCAGATCGAGAAGCGGCGGGAGCGGCTCAAGAAGCAGCTGCGCACCAGCAAGGAAGCCCAGCAGGAGGAGGCGGCCCTCGAACGCATTGCCGCCGTTCTCGACGCCGGGGGCGCCGCACGGACCGTGACCCTCACCGAGGAGGAGCAGGCCCTGGTGCAGCCCCTGGGGCTGCTGACGGCCAAACCGATCATCTACGCCGCCAATGTGGCCGAAGACGACCTGGCCGCCGGCAATGCCTTCGCCACGGCCGTGGCCGAGCTGGCGGGCCGCGAAGGCGCCGAGACCGTGCGGGTGAGCGCCCAGGTGGAGGCCGAACTGATTGAACTCGGTGCCGACGAGCGCCGCGACTACCTGGAGGGTCTGGGCGTCAGCGAAGGCGGCCTGCAGAGCCTTATCCGGGCGACCTACAGCCTGCTGGGTCTGCGCACGTATTTCACCACCGGCGAGAAGGAGACCCGTGCCTGGACCATCCGGGCGGGCATGACCGCCCCCCAGGCCGCCGGTGTGATCCACAGCGATTTCGAACGGGGCTTCATCCGGGCCCAGACCATCGGCTATGTCCAGCTGGTCGAGGCCGGTTCCCTGGTCGAGGCCCGGGCCAAGGGCTGGCTGCGCAGTGAAGGCAAGGACTATGTGGTCGCCGAAGGCGACGTGATGGAGTTTCTCTTCAACGTCTGAGCTCAGGGGGCATCGTTTCGCTGCCAGAGGGCCAGGCCGCCGCCGCGGCCGCGGGCGGCGAGCCAGCCGCTGTCATCCCGGTGGATCAGCGCGAAGAAAGGGGTGCGGCCGGGGGCCGGCGCCGGCAGGGGGCGCTGCAGCAGGGGGCGCCCCGCCAGGGTGAGGCTGAGCCGCTCGAACCAGAACTGCAGCAGCGGCCGCCGGCCCTGCAGGCGGCCGTGGCCATCGAAACGCAGCTCAAGCAGACCGAGGGTCACGGCATTGCCCAGCCGCAGAAGATCCCCATCTCCTTCGCCAGCGATCTCGAGGCGTGCATCGAGGGCCCGCAGCAACCGTCCGCTGAGGACCGAGGGCTGCCCCCCCGCCTTCGGCCACACCTGCTGCAGCTGCCAGCGGCCCAGGAGGTCGGCGGCGGTCAACCCCGTGCCGGTGCGGCGGACCTTCTGCTCGAGGGTCAGCAGGGTGGAACCTGACGGCGCGGCCATCATGGGCGAGTGCATCTTCGAACCCATGATCCGGTGCCCCGTGGTGGCTGCTGCGCTGTTGTCACTGCTCCCCGCCGCCATCGCGTGCTCCCACCATGGGCTGACCCTGGCCCCTGACGGCTACGGTGTTGTCTTGTTCGGTCAGACCCTGGCGACCGCCGAGCAGGCGGTGGGGGCTCGCACGGACAGTCGCCGTCTGGAACCCGCCTGTGATGTGGTGGCCTTCAAGGCCTACCCAGGGGTGCGTTTCATGGTCGAGAACGGGGTGATCACCCGCGCTGACCTGCAGGATCTGAGCCTGCCCAACAGCACCGGCATCTCGGCCGCCATGACGCTGGATGAGATCCGCCGGCGGTACCCCGAGGCCATCGTCACCCCCCACAAGTACGACCCGAAGGGGCAGACCGTCGTCATCCGCTCACCCGGCAAGCCCCGCGCGGTGGTTCTTGAGACGAGCCAGGGCCGCATCACCCGCATCCGGGCGGGCCTTCAGCCAGCGGTGGAGTACGTGGAGGGCTGTGGCTGAACTCGAGCCGGAACTGGATTCGGTCGTCCTGCTCAATGCGTCGAAACAGCAGCTGGGGCGTTGTCGTCTCAGCCTTGTCGCTGACCTCGATGGCCTGAAGCTGGAGGCTGTCGAGGTCGCTCACCACAAGGTGATCACCTTCGACACGCACGATCCTGCCGGCGACATTGCCCGGTAGCCGTGCGGCAAAGCTGGCGTACGTGTCATCTTGCATGTAGCCGAGCAGCCTGAGCATCCGGTTCTGCCGGTGTTTGAAGGGCATGCCGTCCCGGTCGGTGCTGTTGTGCCAGTGGCAAAGGGGCATCAGGTAGCACGTCTCTCCCGTGGGCACCAATCCATTGGCGTTGGGCGTCATATGACCTCCCAAGGCAAATTCTGGGTGGGTGCTCTCCGAAGGATCGGGCGCCGGCTCGGTGACGTAGCAGGAGCCACTGATGCCGTGTCTGATCAGCAGTCCTCGCCAGGATCCGCCCAGATTCGGATCATCTGAACTGCCCCGGACGTTGTAGAGAATTCCTCCGTAGTCGACGACCTCGCAGTCGGTCGATTCGAGCACCACACCATCGTACAGGCTGGCAAAGTGCGTCAGCGTTTCATCAGGGCAGGACAAGGGTGATGGCTGCAGTGATGCCCTCAGGGTGCCATTCTAACGCCGCAATCGCAGGACGTTGGTGATCACCAGCTGGTTGCCTCCGCTGGATTGAAGCCAGTGCTCGATCTTCAGGTGGGGCGTTCTGCATAGGGGTGAATGGCGGTTGGGATCACCTCACAGAGAACGGGCGTCTGCAGGGTTGTCATCAACTGCTCCTGCACGCGCACGCGCAACGCATCGACTTCGGCGGCGGTGATCGCCTTGCTGGGGTTGACATAGGCCACGGTGGTGATGGTGCGGCCCAGGCGGATCATGGCCAGCTCAAGCAGGTCGCAGTCCTGTTGCCTCAGGACCGGTCTGATCGCCGTGCAGCAGGTTTTCTGCAGAGCATCCGGGACCGAATGGCTTGATCCCGCCGCCTCGGCCACAGCACCCACGAGGATGTTCAGGGGTTCGGGCAGCAGCACCACACTCAGCACGAGCACCAGCAGGGCATCGGCGATCGGCACCAGAGGACCGAGCAGGGTGTTCACCAGCAATGGTGCGCCGAGCAGTGCAATCCCGGTGCCTGCCGAAATCAGGGCATCGAACTGCGCCGAAACCGCCATCCCCCGCAGCATCTCGCTGTTGCGCCCGCTGGTGCTCCAGGCGCGCATGAAGACCTGCCACAGCGCCAGGTTGAGCAGCACCATGGCGCTGAAGTACCAGCCCAGCCCATCGAGCCGCACCCGCGGAAGCACGTCGCCCTGCAGATGGCTGAGCACCTTGCCCGCGGCAGAGACCATCGCAAAGGCAATGATGCCGAGCAGCACCAGGGTGCGGAACAGCACATACAGCGATTCCTGCCCCGAGGCGCCGAACGGATAGGCGCGGCTGCGGGGCTGCTGGGCGGCGTGGCTGACGCGGCTGGCGATCACCGAGGCTCCCGCCATCACCGCCGTGAAGAGTCCATCGAGCATCAGAGCATCCGAGCCCGAATGCAGAAAGAAGACCAGGGCACTGAGGGCCCCGATGGCATTGCCAAGGGTCCCCAGTCCAAGGGCCCTGGCTTCAGCGGCGCTGGGATTGGAGGGCGGCATGCTCACCACCACCCCGGGATGACCCGCCGCTGGGGCAGGGGGGTGAGCAGCCTGGTGGCCAGCCAGTACAGCAGCAGAAAATCGCCGATCTGCACACCCAGCAGCAGCCAGCCAGGGCCTGCGGGCAATGCCAGATCCTGCTGAATCACAGCCGAACTGACGACCACGATGAGGCCGCCCATCCACCAGAGCTGACGCCGACGTTGCTCCGGTATGTCCCGTGGCGCCACCACGGTGACCCAGATGAGCTGTGCTGCGAGCACGATGGCGTAGCCAACCCAGAGCCTCGGCTCCATCACCCTGGCGACAAATCGTGTTGCCTGCTGTTCTGAATGGCGCAGCATCTGCAACAGCCATGGCTTCGCCAATGCCGACAGTGTCATGCCCCAGACCAGATCGATGGCCGTCACCAGTGCAGGCAACAACAGCTGACTGAGTGGTCTCAACATGACGGCCGGTCCGCTGGGAGACCATGGGTCTCCTTTTATAGACAGCGACACCGAAGTTGAGAACAGAGCAGGCCCATGCCCCCGCCCCGGCTGCGAGAGGTCGAGGTGATCGCTTTGGTAGAACGCAGCATCAGCCTGTTCGAGCAGCTGGGCGGTCTCGATCAACGCTGGAAGTGTTCCAGGAAGTGCTGCCGCGTGCCAAGTACCGCTCGGCCGGGATGCTGGTGGCCGAGGCCTACCGCGAGGACTTTGGTCAGGAGCCACCGCAGCGGCAGCAGTTCGTTGATGGAGGCCCGCGTCAGGTGAAGAGCTACCGACGCTCCTGGCTGATGGACACCACCATCACCACGCCGAACCGCCAGCGGGTCTGGGTGACGACCGCCGAGGCCTGCGCTGCCCTGGGCATGAGCCGCGAAA
>JBMOIF010000047.1:0-17356 GCA_049317465.1 Prochlorococcaceae cyanobacterium
AGCTGGTGCCGGTGGAGTTGATGTAGAAGAAGATCGGCTTCTCGGGGTTGTCGAACTCCAGGTAGAGCAGCTGGGCAATGATCAGTTCGGTGACGTCGATGCCCATCTGCCGCTTGGCATCGTCATCCGAAAACAGGGGCAGCCCCAGGTAGACGATCCGTTCCTTCAGCAGCAGCGACGGCAGGTCGGGCGGCGGTGTGCGGAAGGTCGCTCCGCCCCCCTCGTAATAGGGAGCCGAGACGGCCCGGGGCGGAAAGGCGTCGAAGGGGACAGTCATCGTCGGATGCTGAGGTGGGGAGCCTAGCGAGAGTCGGCGGGACGGGCGAAGACCATCCGGCCGGCGGGGGTCTGGAGGGCCCCGGTGACGGTCACCGATCGCCGTTCGCCGATGCTGCGGCGGCCGTCCTCCACCACCACCATCGTGCCGTCCTCGAGGTAGCCCACGCCCTGGTCGGCCTCCTTGCCCTCGCGCACGATCTTGATCTGCAGCTGATCACCCGGTTGCACTTCGGCCCGCAGGGCCTGGGTGAGTTCGCCCAGGTGCAGGGTGCGGAGGTTGCGCACCTCGGCCACCTTGGCCAGGTTCCAGTCGGTGGTGAGCAGCAGCCCGTCGGTGTCCTCGGTGAGCCGCAGCAGCCGATCATCGACGCCATCCCCTTCGTAGCGGGTGCTGTTGACCACCAGCCGGCGGCCGTAGGTCTCCCGCAGACCCGCCAGCAGCTTCAGGCCCCGGCGTCCGCGGACCCGCTTCTCGCCGTTGCTCGAATCGGCCAGCTGCTGCAGTTCATCGATCACGCACTGGGCCACGATCACCTGCCCCTCCAGCAGACCCATGGCCAGCAGCCCCTCGATGCGGCCGTCGATGACGACGCTGGTGTCGAGAATCTTCGGTCTGGCCGGCTGCACCACGCCATCGGCCAGCAGCAGGGTCTCGCCGGCGGTGCCCGGGTTGAACAGCCGCAGCAGCGTGCGGCCGTGCACCTCGGCCAGGTTGTAGCCGCTCACCCCGAAGAACACATTGCTGAGCACCGCCGCCAGGGGCTTGACGAAATCCACCTCCCAGGGCAGCGGCAGGAGCAGGATCGGCGCCAGCAGCAGGTTCGCCACCAGCAGCCCCAGGATCAGCCCCACGGCCCGGCTCACCAGCAGGTCGGTGGGCATGGTGCGCACCTGACGCATCAGCTTCTGGCGCAGCTGCTGGAAGAGAAAGCCCGCCACGAGGCCGAAGAACGCCCCGAAGCCCCCCAGAACCCAGCGCAGCCCCTCCAGGTTGGTGACCTGCAGCAGCCATCGTTCCGGCAGCAGGTCCACCCCCAGCCAACCGGAGGCGGCGCCGGAGACCATGAACAGAATCAGGATCAGCGCGTCCACCATCGTCGCGTCGTCCGTCACCGGTGCGCAGAGTGCCATGAGTGTGCCGCTTCCGCCCTCCCGACGCCTGCCGCGCAGCCTCTATCTCCACATCCCGTTCTGTCGGCGCCGCTGCTTCTACTGCGATTTCCCGGTGGTGCCCCTCGGTGATGCCGCCGACGGCACGCGGTCGGCTTCGATCGGTCAGTACCTCGATCTGCTGCACCACGACCTGGCCGCCGCTCCCGCCGGGCCGCCCCTGTCGACCCTCTACATCGGCGGCGGCACCCCTTCGCTGCTCAGCGTGCCGCAGCTGCAGCAGCTGCTGGCTGTGGTGCGGCGCCGATGGCGGCTGGCCCCTGCCGCCGAGGTCACCATGGAGATGGACCCCGGCAGCTTCGACAAAGACCGTCTGCAGGGGGTGCTGGCGGCAGGCGTGAACCGGGTCAGCCTCGGTGGCCAGAGCTTCGATGACGCTGTGCTGGCGGGCCTCGGCCGCAGCCATCGCCGGGCCGACCTGCTCCAGGCCTGTCGGTGGCTGCGCGACGCCCGCGCCCAGGGCCGTCTGCGCAGCTGGAGTCTTGATCTGATCGTCAACCTCCCGGGACAGTCGGCCGAGCACTGGGAGATGACCCTGGGGGCCGCCCTGGCCGAGCAGCCGCCCCACCTGTCGATCTATGACCTGATCGTGGAGCCCGGCACCGTTTTTGCGCGGGCGGAAGCGCGGGGGCAGCTCGACCTCCCCGGTGAGGATGCCGCCGCCGACCGGCTCGTGCGCACGCACCACCGCCTCCGTGACGCCGGCTATGGCCACTACGAGATCAGCAGTTGGGCCCTGCCCGGCCACGGGGCACGCCACAACCGCACCTACTGGAGCGGAGCCGGCTGGTGGGCCTGCGGCCTGGGGGCCACCGCCGGTGCCGGTGCCGAGCGGCTGGCCCGCCCTCGCACCCGTGAGGCCTATGCCCACTGGGTGCAGGAGCGCGCGGGTGACCAGGGGGGCGACGGTCCGCCCTGGCCTCCCCCGCCGGTGGAGGACCTGCTGCTGGTGGGGTTGCGCTGCCGCGAGGGTGTGTCGCTGCGTTGGCTGGCCGAAGCCAGTGGCCTCAACCCAGGCGCCCTGCGGGCGGAACTGGAGGGGGTGCTGTCGGGCTGGCGGCGGCAGGGACTGGTGGCGTGGGATGGCGGCCGTCTGCGGCTGCTGCCTCCCGAGGGGTTCTGCCTCAGCAATGCTGTGCTGCGGGATCTGCTGGCGTGGTGGCAGGCGCGCCCGGTGGGTTGCGCACCTGCTCGATCCAGCCCCTCAGGGTGTCGCTGAACAGCTGCTCCCCAGGCACCAGCGCCTGGGCAAAGGGCGGCTGGCGAGGGGTCAGGCCCAGCAGGTCGGCCGTCACCCGCACCTGCCCGTCGCAGTCGTCACCGGCGCCGATGCCGATGACCGGCAGCTCCAGCCGCCGTCGCAGGTCTCCGGCCAGTCCCTCGGGCACGTGTTCCAGCACCAGGGCGAAGCAGCCGGCGGCCTGCAACTGCTCGGCCTGCCGCCGGATCCGGTCCTGGGCGACCGGATCGGTGGCCTGGCGGCGATAGCCCAGCTGGCGCACCGACTGGGGCGTCAGGCCCAGGTGACCCATCACGGGGATGCCATGGCGCACCAGCCGGTCGACAACAGCGAGGGTCTCGGCTTCGGCTCCCTCCAGCTTCACGCCATGGCAGCCGGTCTCCTGCAACAGCCGCCCGGCGGAGGCCATGGCGCTGTCGCTGCCGCACTGGTAACTGAGGAAGGGCAGATCCACCACCAGTGGTGTGTGGCGCAGGGTCCGTTGCACCGCCATGGCGTGGTGGACCATGGCGTCGAGGGTCACGGGCAGGGTTGTGGCGTGGCCGAGGGCGACCATGCCGAGGGAATCGCCCACCAGCACCAGGTCCACGCCGGCGGTTTCGGCCCAGCGGGCGCTCGGGGCATCCCAGGCGGTCAGCACGGTGATCGGCAGGCCCTCGCGCTTGCGGCGCAGCAGCAGCTCGGCGGGGCTGGGGTTCACGGTGTCTAGCTGACCGAAGCTGTTGCTAGCATCCCAGAGACTCGGACCCACGCGGTTCCGACGCCCAAACCTGGTCAGGACCGGAAGGCAGCAGCCACACGGGATGCTCTGAACAGGCGTGGACTCCGGGTCACCCTTTTGTCGAACTGATCTCTACCCCAAAACAGCGGCAGCCTCGAGACTGCCGCCGGTGGTGGTGCAAGCGGGACTGCAACGCGGCTCAGTCGGCCGAGCGGTTCTGACGGTTGAGTAAGAAAGACGGGATCCTGACCCCCGACTCGTCGGTGGCTCCCGCATCGATGGAAGGTCCGTCGCTGGATTCAAGGGCCGTCGAAAGACGCGGACGGGGAGGGGCGCTGGGACCGCCATCGAAACCGGTGGCGATCACGGTCACGTGAATCTCACCCTCCAACTGTTCGTCAACCACGGCACCAACGATGATGTTGGCCTCGGGGTCGACGACGTCATAGATCACCTCCGAAGCGGTGGTCATGTCTTCGAGGGTCATGTCCCGGCCGCCGCTGATGTTGATGACGCAACCCTTGGCGCCGTCGATGCGGGCCGACTCCAGCAGGGGGCTGCTCATGGCGGCGATGGCGGCTTCCGAGGCCCTGGATCGGCCGGAGCCGACACCGATGCCCAGCAGGGCGGTGCCGGCGGAGGCCATCACCGAACGCACGTCAGCGAAGTCGACGTTCACCAGGCCTGGCTTGGTGATGATGTCCGAGATGCCCTTGACGCCGCTGCGCAGCACGTCATCCGCAGCCCGGAAGGCCTCCTGCAGCGGGGCGCCGGCGATCGATTCCCGCAGGCGGTCGTTGGGGATCACGATCAGGGTGTCCACGTGCTCGGCCAGACGGGCGATCCCCTCCTCGGCCTGACGCATCCGCTTGCGCCCTTCAAAGGTGAAGGGCTTGGTGACGATGGCCACCGTCAGGGCGCCGGTCTCCTTGGCGACTTCTGCCACGATCGGCGCCGCGCCGGTGCCGGTGCCACCCCCCATGCCAGCGGTGATGAACACCAGGTCGGTGCCGGCCAGGGCCTCCTGCAGTTCCGTGCGTGATTCCTCGGCGGCCTTCTGGCCGATGGCAGGGTTGCCGCCGGCCCCCAGGCCGCGGGTGAGCTTGATCCCCAGCTGGGTGCGCTGAACGGTCGACGAGCTCAGCAGGGCCTGGGCATCGGTGTTGAGCACCCTGAAACCCACCCCCATCAGTTCCGAGGCGATCATGCGGTTGACGGCATTGCTGCCGCCGCCGCCGACGCCGATCACCTCGATGCGGGCCATCTGACTGGGCACGATCCCCTGGCCGGCGGCCTGGCCCTGATGGTTGGTGCCCGGGCGCTCCCGATCATGGAGTGAGCCCTGCCCTGCCATGGGTTCCATGCCTTCCATCGCCGCAGCGGCGCCATCGATGTGCTGAAGCATTATCCAGGCAGGACTGCCAGGTCCTTAGAAGTGGTCATCAGGATCGCCGCGGGGCGCTGCAACCGCAACGTGGTTGTGGTGTCAATTCGCTGACCTGCCCTTGCGGTCGCCGCCGACGGCTTTCAATCCGTCCACGGGGGACACCAGCACCAGTTCCGGGTGCTCGGGATCATCAAGGTCAATGGCCCGGCTCCCCCGCATGGCAGCGGTCTTCGGCAGGTCTGCGGCCAGATGGTCGAGCACCTGCAGCCGCCGTTGCAGCCGGTCGTCGAGGGTGCCGAAGCGCACCAGGCCCAGGCGGCTGCTCACCAGCCACAGGTCCCCCTCAGGCCGGAAGCGCAGCTGCGTGACTGCTGCTGAGGCAGGAAGCTGTTGCAGCAGCACCTCAAGACCCGGCTGGTATCGCTCCTGCCAACCGGTGATCCAGAGGGGGCTCGTCACGGCGGCACCGCCCATGGCCTGCTGTCGGGCACTGATCCAGCGACCGGTGCGGTCCACGAAACCGTTCTCAAGACCGGCGCTGGTGCGGCGCTGGGCGCGGGCCACCGCCACCCGTGGATGCAGCCTGATGGTCAGACCGGCCGGAAGCATGTGCCGTTGCACGACCACCTGATCCACCGGCAGCTGCGCCGCCAGGCGTCGGCGCAGGTCGGCCGGGTCCAGGTCCAGCAGCGGCTGGGGAAAGCGCAGATCCCCCGCCCTGATCACCTGATCCCGCCCCAGGCCCACCGTTCCCTGGACCGTCACCTGGGCCGGAGACTGGAGCATCCAGCCGTGGCGCAGCAGCACCCAGCCCAGACCGGCGGCCGCCGCGATCAGGGCCAGCAGTCGCCAGATCTCTGCCAGCCGTTCGAGCCGGCGCTGCCGCCGCAGTTCCTGGCGGCGTTGCAGATCCTCACCGAGGGGACGCTGCTTCAGAGGTCGCATCGTGAGCGCTGCATCAGTTCCTCGATCCAGCGGCGGGCCCGGTCTGCATCGGTGAAGGGAATGTCGCGCTGCACCCCGTCACCGATCAGGCGCAGGCGGCAGGGGCCATGGCTTTCTTCCGTGAGGGGGGCATCGCCGGAGCCCAGGGCCAGCAGCTCCACCAGTTCGAGTTTTGAGACCGGGAAGGATCCCTGGGGGCGCAGCTGACCCGCCTCGAAGCTGCTCCATTCGAGCTGGCCGTTGATCAGCCGTGCGGCGCCGCCGCCGTCGAGTTTCGACAGTTCCGAACCATCGGCCCACTCCAGAAACAGCCGCTGGCGCCGCCGCTCGAGCCAGCCCAGGGCCGTGAGGACCACGAAGACCACCAGCAACGGCAGCCAGAGAAGGGCATGGGACATCAGGCCAGCTCCACCAGACGATGCACAAGGTCTTCCAGCGGAATGCCGCTGGCGGCCCACAGCATGGGGTACATGCTCTGATTCGTGAACCCCGGCAGGGTGTTGATCTCGTTCAGCAGCAACCGACCGCTGGCTTCCTCGTAAAAGAAATCGACCCGGCTCAGGCCCGACGCCCCCACGGCCCGCACGGCCTCGACGGCGAGCCTGCGGGCCTCGTCCTGCACCGCGGCGGGCACCGCAGCCGGGATGACGGTGCGGCTCAGCCCCTCGGTGTACTTGGTCTCGTAGTCGTACCAGTCGGCATCGAAGACGATCTCGCCCAGCACCGAGGCCTCAAGCTGCCCACGGCCCAGCACCGCGCATTCGAGTTCGCGCACCCTCAGACCGCTCTCGACGATCAGCCGCGGATCGTGGGCGGCGGCCGCCTGCAGGCCTGTCAGCAGCTGTTCCCGGTCCGAGGCCTTGCTGATGCCCACCGACGAGCCCATGTTGGCCGGTTTGACGAAGCAGGGCAGGCCGAGGCTGCTCTCCAGGCGCTCGAGCAGGGGGCCAGGGTCGGCCAGCTCCTCTGCCTCCACGGCCTGGTAGGGGCCCTGGGGCAGACCGGCGGCGGCGAAGGCCGCCTTCATCGCCAGTTTGTCCATGCCGACGGCCGAGCCCAGCACGCCCGAGCCCACGAAGGGCACCTGCATGAGGCTGAACAGTCCCTGCACGGTGCCGTCCTCTCCGTGGGGGCCATGCAGCACCGGGAACCACACCTTCACCGTCAGCGCTCCGTCGGGCAGGCCCTGGAAGCCCGGTCGGTCCACCGGAGCCAGGCTGGCGGGGTCAGGGGCCACTCCCGTCCGCAGCACGGCAGTCGCCACGTCCTCCCCCCACCAGCGTCCGAGGCGGTCGATGTAGAAGCGCTGCAGGCGGTAGCGATCGGCATTGCGACCGCTGCTCAGACCGCGCTCGACGGTGGCCGCCGAGCGGATCGAGACGTCGTGTTCGCCGGAAGCCCCCCCGAACACCAGGCCAACCTCGCGGGGGCGGTGGGGCGCGGAGAACTCCTCGTCGCTCATGGGCGGAACAGGTCGCGACTCAAGGTACCAGTGCCGTCAGGGGCTGGCATGGCCGCTGAGGGAGAAGGCCCGCACGGTGTCGATGGCCACCGGCACCAGGTCGCCGGGACCATGGCCGTCTGCCGGGAAGAAGGTGAGGCGGTTGGTGCGGGTGCGACCCATCAGCTGGCCGGCGTCCCGGGGGTTGCTGCCTTCCACCAGCACCTCTTCCACCCGCCCCAGGTACCGGGCGCTGCGCTCTCGTGCCGTCCGTTCGACGACGGCGTTCAGTTCCTGCAGCCGGGCCACCTTGACGGCCTCGTCGACCTGGTCGGTCCAGAGGGCCGCCGGGGTGCCCGGTCGGGGCGAGTAGGCGGCGGTGTTGAGCTGGTCGAAGCCCACCGACTCCACCAGGTCCAGGGTGTGGCGGAACTGGGCGTCGGTCTCGCCCGGGAAGCCCACGATGGCGTCGGCGCTGATGGCGGCATCGGGCATGCGCTCGCGGATGCGGTCGATGATGCGCCGGTACCGGTCCACCGTGTAGCCCCGGGCCATGGCCTGAAGCACCGCGTCATCGCCGCTCTGGAAGGGGATGTGGAAGTGCTCGCAGACATTGGGCAGGCTGGCGCAGGCCTCGATCAGGCGCTCGGTGAAGTAACGCGGATGGCTGGTGGCGAATCGCAGCCTGGCCAGGCCGGGCACGTCGTGGACGTGCTGCAGCAGGTCGGTGAAGGTGTGGCGATGGCGGCCTTCGGCTGTGCTGCCCGGCAGATCGCGGCCGTAGGCATCAATGTTCTGCCCCAGCAGCGTCACCTCCCGGTAGCCGCGACGGGTCAGGGCCTCGATTTCGGCGCGGATCGCCTCAGGCTGCCGCGACTGCTCGCGGCCCCGGACCGCCGGCACCACGCAGTAGGTGCAGCGCTCATTGCAGCCGTAGATCACGTTCACCCAGGCGCAGATGGCGCTGTCGCGGCGGGCCGTGGTGATGTCTTCCAGCACGGTGTGCTCTTCGGTGGCCACCACCTGCTGGCCGGCTTCCACCCGTTCCAGCAGGGCGGCCAGTCGGTTGGCATGCTGCGGACCCATGACGAGGTCCAGCTCCGGCACCCGCCGCAGCAAAGACTCCCCCTCCTGCTGGGCGACGCAGCCGGCCACCACGAGGGTCAGGCCCGGCTGGCTGCGTTTGCGCCGGGCCTGGCGCCCCAGATAGCTGTAAACCTTCTGTTCAGCGTTGTCGCGGATCGTGCAGGTGTTGTAGAGCACCAGATCGGCTTCGTCCTCGCCGCTGCCGGCTTCGTACCCCAGATGTTCGAGGATGCCGGCCATCCGCTCCGAGTCCGCCTTGTTCATCTGGCAGCCGAAGGTGGTGATCCAGTAGGTCCCCCGCGGGCTGAGGCTGGAAGCGGGCAAGGTCTCGATCGCAGACGGTCTCATTGTGGGTCAGCGCAGCTCAGGCCTCGGTAGGGTCGTCGACTGGACCGGAGCGGAGGTTCCGCCCATGCGTTGGCGGCTGCAGCGCTTCACGCTCACCAAGACAGTGCCCCTCACCATCAGCCGGGGCACCACCGCGGCGGTGGAGCACCTGTGCCTCACGGTTGAGCACGACGGTTTGTGCGGCCGCGGTGAGACCGGTGGATTCGACACGGGTCTGCGGGCCTTCGACACCGGGGCCATCGAGGCCGAGCTCCAGGACCTGCTGCCCGCCCTCCAATCCCTGGACCCGATCTGCCGCCAGGCCATCGATCCGCTTCTCGCCCCCCTGAGTCCTCCGGCCCGCTGCGCCATCGACCTTGCTCTGCACGACTGGTGGGGCCAGCGGCTCGGGCGCCCGCTGTGGCAGCTCTGGGGGCTCGACCGCCAGGCCTGTGTGCCCACCAGCGTCACCCTGGGCCTGGGCAGCCCCGAGGCGGTGATTGGGCGGCTCGAACGCTGGCGCCGGCTGCTGCCCGCTTCGCGCGTCAAGCTCAAGCTGGGCAGCCCCGCCGGCCTCGACCATGACCGGGCGCTGGTGGAGGCGTTGCGCCCCCGGCTCGAGGGTGCCGAACTGCAGGTGGACGCCAACGGCGGCTGGACGCCGGAGCAGGCCAGGCGCATGCTCCCCTGGCTGGCCGACCGTGGTGTGGTGCTGGTGGAACAGCCCCTGGCGGCCGCCCCCGATGATGGCGCCGCCTTCGCCGATCTGCGCGGACGGGCCCCCCTGGCCCTGGTGGCTGACGAGAGCTGCTGGGATCTGCCCGATCTGCTGCGCCTGGCCCCCCACGTCGATGGGGTCAACATCAAGCTGCTCAAGACGGGGGGCCTCACGGAAGCCCTGCTGATGGCCCGCACGGCCCGCCGCCTGGGGGTGCGACTGATGCTCGGCTGCTACTCGGACAGTGCCCTGCTCAACGGGGCGGCAGCCCAGTTGCTGCCGCTCGTGCACTGGCCTGACCTCGACAGCCATCTCAACCTGATGGACGACCCCTTCCGGGGCCCGCTGCAGGATGGAGATCTGCTCAGGCCCGGGGATGGGTCAGGACTGGGGGTGGATCCATGCTGACCGCCGATGCTCCGGTGCTGCTGCTGCAGCACGACGGCCTTGAGGATCTCTCCGGCAAGACCGGTCTGGCCCTGCTGCGCTACCGCCAGGGGCCTGTGGTGGCCGTGCTCGATCCGGGTCGGGCCGGGGCCGACCTGCCCACACTGACCGGCATCCCCCGGCCGGTGCCGGTGGTGGCCTCGGTGGCCGAGGCGATGCTCTACGGCCCCCAGGTGGCCGTGGTGGGGTTGGCGCCCTCCGGTGGTCGCCTGCCGCCGCCGGTGCGAGAGGCGGTGGTCGAGGCCCTGCGGGCGGGCCTCAGCGTCGCCAGCGGCCTGCACACCCGGCTGGGGGATGATCCCGAACTGGCGGCGCTGGTGCAGCCCGGTCGCTGGATCTGGGATCTGCGCCGGGAGCCCGGTCAGCTCTCGGTCGCCACCGGGCTGGCGGCGGCCCTGCCCTGCCGTCGCATCCTCGCCCTCGGCAGCGACATGTCGGTGGGCAAGATGAGCGTCGCCCTCGAACTCACGGCGGTGGCCCGGGGCCGGGGCCTTGATGCCCGTTTCGTCGGCACGGGCCAGGCGGGCATCCTCATCGCCGGCGGCGGCGTCGCCCTCGATGCCGTGCGGGTCGACTATGCCGCTGGCGCCGTGGAGCAGGCGGTGCGTTCCACCGCCGAGGGGGCAGGGCCCGAAGCCCTGGTGTTCGTGGAGGGGCAGGGGTCGTTCTGCCATCCCGGGTCCACCGCCAGCCTGCCGTTGCTGCGGGGCAGCCAGCCGACGGATCTTCTGCTGGTGCACCGGGCCGGTCAGGCCACCATCCGCAATCTGCCGCATGTGCCGCTGCCGCCGCTGCCGCAGCTGATCGCTGTCTGCGAGGCGATGGCGGCCCTGGCGCTGCCCGTGGGGGGACGGCCGGCGCGGGTGCGGGCGGTGGCTCTCAACACCGCCCATCTCGACGACGATGCGGCACGGCAGGCAATCGAAACCGTCGCCCGTGAAACGGGACTGGCGTGTGCGGATGCGGTCAGAGGGGGAGCAGGGGCATTGTTGGATGCCCTGCTGGGATCAGAATGAGGGCGAGCGAGGGGATTCGAACCCCCGAATAGCGGCGCCACAAGCCGCTGCCTTAACCGCTTGGCGACGCCCGCCGCATAAACAGCACCCTACAGCACGAATCAACGGGGGCGTGTGGGACCCTTGCCGCCTGCCTCATGTCGCCGTGGGTCGTCGAACATCACTGCCGCTGCTGCTGGCCGGGATCACCAGCGGGGGGCTGCTCGTCCTCTCCAACCCCGGCCCGGCTGACTTCCGCAGCTTTGCCGGCGCCGAGCTGAGTCGCCGGGGCGTGGACGAATTCTGCCGGCCGGGCGGCCTTCCCCTCGGCCTCAATCTGCTGCTGGCCAACTGCCCGGCCATCGTGCGCGACCAGCAGGCCAACCTGGGCCATCTGGCCCAGGAATTCACGCGCCGCTGGAACCTCGGTCTCCTCAGCATCTACGACACGCGCATCGGCAGCGGCGACCTGCTGCCGCAGCTGGGGCTGCCGGGTTATCACCTGCGCACCCTGGGGGTCGCCGGTCATTTCATCGTCCTTGAGGCCGGCCTGTCGTCGCCGCGTGCCCGGTCCGATGCCGGTGGAGGGCTGTGATGACGCTTCTGCCCCAGCCCCTCGACCCCCAGGCACTGCAGCGGTTGCGTGACGACCTGAGCGGCCTCGACGTGGTGGATGCAGGGGCACCGCTTGACGAGCTCTCCCGTGACCAGCACCAGCTTTCTCCTCCCCTGGAGGAGGCCCTGCGGGGATGTCGGGCCCAGCTGGTGGTGCGGGCCCATGACCGGGAGCAGCTGCAACGGGTGGCGGCCCTGTGCCATCGCCATCGGGCGCCGCTGACCCTGCGGGGCGCCGGCACCGGCAACCACGGGCAGTGCGTGCCCCTGAGCGGTGGGGTGGTGCTCGACACCTCGCCGCTGCAGCGTCTGCTGCATCTCGATCCGGAGAGCGGGGTGCTCTGCGCTGAACCGGGCTGCCGCCTGCTCGATCTCGACCGCCTCCTGCAGCCCCATGGCCGGGCCCTGCGCCTGGCCCCCAGCACCTGGCGCACCGCCACCCTGGGGGGGTACATCGCCGGTGGCTCCAGCGGCGTGGGCAGCCTGCGCTGGGGGCTGCTGCGGGACCGAGGCAATCTGCTCGGCCTGGAGGTGCTCACCGTCGAAGCTGATCCCCGTTGGCTGCAGCTGGATGGCGATGCCGCCGCGGCCCTCAACCACGCCTACGGCTGCAATGGCATCCTGACGGCGATCACGGTGCCCACCGCCCCCTGGCAGCCGTGGCAGGAGCTGGTGCTCGAACTGCCTGACCGTCCGGCGGCCCTGCAGCTCGCCGAAGAGCTGACCGCAGAAGCCCTGGAGATCGACCAGATGGCCTATCTCGAGCGGGACCTGGCTGCCCTTCTGCCCAGTCTGGCGGGTCTCCCCAGCCCTGACGGCGAGCGGCTGTTGCTCCATGCCGATCCCGCCGCCCTGGCGCCCATCACCGCCTCGGCCCGGGCCCGCGGGGGGCGGGTGCTGCTGCAGCGTCCCTGCTGGCCCCCCCGGGGGCTGCTGCTGCGGGAGCTCTGCTGGAACCACACCACCCTGCATGCCCGGGCCTCCGACCCGCGGCTCACCTACCTGATCGCCCTGCTGCCGGACCCGGTCGCGCCGGTGCTGGCTGCCCTCGCCGCGGCCGAGCCCGGGCTGCTCTGGCACCTTGAACGGGTCCGACAGGCGGGATGCCCCCGCTGGGTGGGGCTTCCCGTCTTCCCCTGGCGCGGTGACGGCGCCCTGGCAGGCCTGATCGACAGCTGCCGCCGCCTGGGCGTGCTGGTCTTCAACCCCCATGCGGTCACCGTCGAGGACAGCGGCCTCGGGGTGATCAATGCCGCCCAGGTGGCCGCCAAGCACGCCCACGATCCCCTGGGACTGCTCAACCCCGGCAAGCTCCGGGGTGCCCTCAGGGACAGTCGAGGCTGAGCCGGGTCTCGAGGCCTGTCTGGGGGTGGCGGCCGCTGGCCCGCCGGCAGAGGCTGAGGCGGTCTGCCCTGTCCAGCAGGGCGTCGCTGAAATCGGCTCCGTCGATGCGGGCCTCCGCAAAGCTGCTGCCGCTGGCGATCACGCCGCTCAGCAGCGCGTCGCGGAGGTCCGTTCCGGCGAAGTCGGCCCGGTCCATAAGGGCATCGCTCAGGTCGGCTCCGAGGAAGTCGGCGCCGGCCATGGCCGCCTGGGTGAAGATCGCCCCATGCAGCCGGGCACCGGAGAAGTCGGCCTGGCGGCCGACGGCGCCGGCGAACGAGCTGCCCTCCAGGTCCTGGCCGTGGAAATCGACGCCGCTCTGGTTCGTGAGGGTGTAATCGATGCTCTCGAGGTAGCTGCGCGCCCAGCCTGGCGCGGCGCCGGCGGCCAGGGGCAGCAGCAGGGCCAGCAGCAGGGCCAGCAGACCCAGGGGCCGTCGCCGGGCCGGGCAGCGGGGGGGCACGGACATCCTGCGGCAGCGGCTCGCTTCAGTCTGGGACCTCGGCATTCCAGGGGGCTCAGGGTTCCGGCGGATCGAGCTGCTCCCAGAGGCTGCCCAGCAGGTGCAGCGAGCCGGTGACCACCGGCAGGGGCCCGGGCGCCACCAGCTGGGCGAGGCCCTGCTCGGCGTTTTCGGCCTGGTGCAGCAGTGGCGCCAGGGAGGGGGCCGCCGTCGCCAGCGCCGTGGCGGTCCAGCAGTCATGGTCCTCAAAGGGGAGGATCCAGGCCTGGTCGCCCTGGCCCAGCAGGGCCGCCAGCATCGCCGGGGCATCCTTGTGGCGCTGGATGCCGATCAGCCAGCGACGTGGTCCCCCCGGATCCAGACCATCCAGCTCCCGGCGCAGGGCCTGGGCGGCCGGCGGGTTGTGGGCCCCGTCCACGATCAGGGGCTGTCCCTGCCAGCTCCGCCGCTCCAGCCGTCCTGGCCAGCGGGCCGCCGCCAGGCCCCGGGCGATGGCCTCAGCCGACAGGGGCCAGCCCCGTTCCGTCAGGGCCTCGGCCATGCCGACCGCCACGGCCCCGTTGAGCCGCTGCAGCTGGCCGGGCAGTCCCAGGGGTACCTCCGCCGGCAGGGGATCCACCCAGCGCAGCTCGGTGCCGCTTGCGGCGGCCTGGGCCTCGAGCCTGCGGCGTGCCTCGGGGGCCTGGGGGCCGCTGATGGCTACGCATCCCGGGCTGAAGATGCCCGCCTTCTCGGTGGCGATCGCCTCCAGGCTGTGGCCGAGCCATTCGCAATGGTCGAGGCCGATGGTCGCCAGGCCCAGCACCGTCCGGTGCGGATGGGTGGTGGTGGCGTCCAGCCGACCGCCGAGGCCCACCTCAAGCACGGCGATCGGCACCTCGGCGGCCGCAAAGTGACTGAAGGCGGCGCCGGTCAGCTGCTCGAAGGTGGTGAGCCCGTGGGCCACAGCCTGGGGCTGCCAGGCCAGCAACCGGGCCCGCAGTTCGGCCGGGCTGATCCACTGGCCATCGACCCGGATCCGTTCGCACCAGCTGCGCAGGTGGGGGGAGCGGTAGACCCCTGCCGAAACCCCTGCCGCCGCCAGGATCGCCTCCAGCATCGCCACGATCGAACCCTTGCCGTTGGTGCCGGCCACCTGGACCGCCTCGAAGCGCCGCTCGGGGTGGCCCATGGCCGCCAGACCCTGTTGCAGCCGTTCCAGCTGCAGGTCGACACCGCGGCTGCGGAAGGGTTCCAGCAGGTCGGTCAGATCGACCGGCTCAGGCAGGTTCATGCCAACCGGGCCAGGCTGCGGTCCAGGCGATCGAGCAGCTGACGCACCTCGCGACGGCGGATCACCAGCGGTGGCACGAACCGCACCACCTGGGGGCCCGCCGGCACCACCAGGAGCCCTTCGGCCATGGCTTCGCGCACCAGATCGGCGGCGGTGACAGCTCCATCCCGCAGCAGCAGCCCCTGGATCAGCCCCCAGCCCCGGACGCCGTTCAGCAGCGCCGGATGGCGGGCCACCCGCTGCAGCAGTCCCTCCCGCAGCTGTTCGCCACGGGCCTGAACATGGGCCAGCAGCTCCCGTCGTTCCAGTTCGGAGGCAACGGTGAGAGCAGCCCGACAGGCGAAGGGATTGCCACCGAAGGTGCTGGCATGGTCACCGGGTTCGAACACCGCGGCCCCCGTCTTCACCGCCAGGGCGCCGATGGCATGGCCACCGCCCAGCCCCTTCGCCAGGGTGATGGCGTCGGGCTCGATCCCGAGGTGTTCGTAGCCCCAGAGGCGACCGGTGCGTCCCATCCCCACCTGCACCTCGTCGAGAATCAGCAGCAGTCCCCGCTCGTCGCAGAGCTGTCTCAGCCCTCGGAAGAACCCGGGATCCCCCGGCACCACCCCCCCTTCCCCCTGCAGCGGCTCGATCAGCACCGCCACGGCCCGGCCGTCGTGGCGGTCGATGGCGGCCCTGGCGTCGTCCAGGTCGTTGTAGTTGAAGTGATCGAAGCCCTCCGGCAGGGGCTCGAACCCGCGGTGATACTTCGCCTGTCCGGTGGCGGTCACGGCGGCGAGGGTGCGGCCGTGGAAGCTGGCCCGGGCCGACAGCACCACCGGGCGATCGACCCCGCGGCGGCTGTGGCCGTACTTGCGCGCCAGCTTGATGGCCGCTTCGTTGGCTTCGGCGCCGGAGTTGCAGAAGAACACCTGGTCGGTGCAGCTGCGGTCGGTGATCCAGCGGGCCAGTTCCTCCTGTTCCTGGATGCGGTACAGGTTCGAGACGTGCTGCAGCCGGCGGAGCTGCCGGGTCAGGGCCCGCCGCAGCACCCGATCGCTGTGGCCCAGGGTGCAGGTGGCGATGCCGGCGACGCAGTCGAGATGGCGGCGTCCCTGGTCATCCTCCACCCAGCAGCCCGAACCCTTCACCAGGGTGAGG
This sequence comes from Prochlorococcaceae cyanobacterium, assembly GCA_049317465.1. Classification (GTDB taxonomy): domain Bacteria; phylum Cyanobacteriota; class Cyanobacteriia; order PCC-6307; family Cyanobiaceae; genus CAIQIA01. Next base: position 15,634 of record JBMOIF010000047.1, read on the forward strand.
GGAAGGCGTCCATAGGTGGCCATCACGGCCGAGGGGGCGGCGCTCACGGGCGGTCGTGCTCTGGGCAGCTTCCACCGTAAAATCGCAGCATCGGGGGCATGGCGGAATTGGTAGACGCAGCGCACTCAAAATGCGCCGACTTCGGTCTTGTCGGTTCGAGTCCGACTGCCCCCATCCGAGACCGCTCCAGGGTTCAGACGTGCCTGCGCACGATGGAGGCACCGACGGAGTTGAGTTTGCCCTCGAGATCGTCGTAGCCGCGATCCAGGTGCTGGAGCCCCTGGACGTGGGTGGTGCCTTCGGCGGCAAGGCCGGCCAGCACCATGGCGGCCGCGGCCCGCAGGTCACTGCCGGTGACCGGTGCGCCGCTGAGCTGGCTCACGCCCTCGACGAAGGCCGTGTTGCCCTGGGTGCGGATGGCTGCCCCCATGCGTTGCAGTTCTGCCACGTGCTGGAGACGGTTCTCGAAGATCGCTTCGGTGATGACGCTGGTGCCGGTTGCGGTGGCCAGCAGGCTCATGAACGGGGCCTGCAGATCGGTGGGGAAGCCAGGGAACGGCTGGGTGCGCAGGTCCACCGCGCGGATGGTCTCGGCGCTGATGGTCAGCCCCACACCATCGGGCCGGATGCGGCAGCCGGCCTCCTCGAGCTTGCTGATCACAGCCCCGAGATGGTCGGGAATGACGGGGGCCACCCGCAGGGTGGAGCGGGTGATGGCGGCAGCCAGCAGAAGTGTGCCGGCCTCGATCCGGTCGGGAATCACCTGGTAGTCGGCTCCGTGGAGCCGGGGCATGCCGACGATGGTGATGGTCGGGGTGCCGGCGCCGCGCACCTTGCCGCCCATGGCCACGAGCAGGTTGGCCAGGTCGGCCACCTCAGGCTCCTGGGCGGCGTTGTCAATGATGGTTTCGCCATCGGCGAGGGCGGCGGCCATCATCAGGGTCTCGGTGGCGCCGACACTGGGACAGTCGAGATGGATGCGGGCGCCGGTCAGGCGGTGACCCCGGCCCGGCACCACCGCAGAGACCACACCGTGCTCGATGGACACCTGGGCACCGAGGGCCTTGAGACCCTTGACGTGCTCCACCACGGGACGGGCCCCGATCTTGCAGCCACCGGGGAGGGGCACCCGGGCCACGCCGAGGCGAGCCAGCAGGGGGCCGATGCAGAAGAAGCTGGCCCTGAGACTGTTGACCAGGTCGTAGGGGGGTGAGGACTGGCTCAGGACGGAGGCCTGGAGTTCGAGGCTGTCGCCGCTGCGCTCGCTGCGCACGCCCAGGGCGGCCAGAATCTCGGCCATGCCGCTGATGTCCGAGAGGCCCGGCATGTTGCGCAGGCGCAGGGTGTCCTCGGTGAGCAGCGAGGCAGCCATCAGCACCAGGGCCGAATTCTTGGCTCCGCTGACCCTGACCTCACCGTCCAGACGGCGTCCACCGCGCACTTCAAGCTGAGGGATGAGGGCGGACGTTGTCGGAACGGTGAGGAGGTTGGTCATGGGTCTGCTATGGCGTCCGACTTGGGCACATCTTGACAATCAAATCTGAGACCGTCTAGACGGCCGGCCCCCGAAGTGTCTCGGCTCCCCCGTTCAGGTCGGTGGTCCGGGGACGCGCGATGGGGTATGGTCCATGAATGGCCGGTTGGGGCGAGAGCCCCTTCATCAGGCCGACGCCAGCGGATGTGGCGGAATTGGTAGACGCGCTAGTTTCAGGTACTAGTGGCA
>JBMOIF010000048.1:0-16287 GCA_049317465.1 Prochlorococcaceae cyanobacterium
CCTTGCGATAGCCACCGGGGGAGGCCATGCCGAAGTTGCGGGCCACGTTCTCCTTGGTGTCTCTCCCCTTCTGGTGACCGAGAAAGAGCACGGGACGGGAGCCCAGACGGCCGAGTCCGGCCACCAGCGCTTTGTCGTCGCTGCCGCGTCGGTCGCCATGCAGCTCGATCCATTCCTCGCTGAGCAGCTGAACGAAGTCAAGGCAGCTCGGCCTCTGGGGGTGGCGGGCCACCTGGATCTTCTGGGCCGGGGTGAGGGCCCCGAAGATCTCTTCCCGTCGCCGGGCGGCAAGAGTCTCCAGCTGCAGCAGCTGCTGGTTCACATCGACCTCGGAATCCCGGGCCAGCTGACGGATCTGATCGATCTGCTCCTCGAGATCCACCAGGGGCTTCTCGAACTCGAGCAGGAGACGGCGGGCCATGGCGTCAGGCGACGAGCGGATGGACGGTGGACTGGGGGTTCAGGGCGAGGGGCTGGAAGCCATGGCGACGGGAGGCGGCCCCGATGCGTTCCATCGCGTCGAGGGTGATGTTGTTGCGTCCCCAGCTGAAGTTCGTGTGCCAGCCCTCGAACTCGAGCAGCATGGCCTCGGCGAAGCAGGCGAACAGCTGGCGCTGGGGCCGCTCCATTTCTGCCGCCTCCATCATCTGCCAGCCGATGTCGGTGTGGAACTCGACGATGCCGCCCTTGAGCACATGGATGTCGGGATGGGAGAAGTGGCTGTCGAGGTTCTTGGGGTAGCCGCCATCGACCATCAGACAGGGTCGGCGCAGGCTGCCTTCGTCAATGGTCAGGGTCTTGGGCAGCGAAGCCACCCAGACCACCACGTCAGCCTCCGCCAGGGCCAGGTCGAGGGGAAGGATGCGCGAGCTGCCGGGCAGGGAGGCCCGCAGCTCCTCCAGGGGTCCCTGCTGTCGGGCCACGAGCAGCAGTTCTTCCACGCGGGTGCTTTCGGCCATCCAGCGACACACCGCACTGCCGATGTCACCGGTGGCTCCCACCACCGCCACCCTGGCCCGGGCCAGGTCGATGCCGAGGGTCGGGGCGTTCTCCTCGACCTGGCGGGCGATCACCCAGGCGGTGTGGGTGTTGCCGGTGGTGAACCGTGACCAGTCGAGGGTGGTGGCCCGCACCTGCTGCTCCCGCAACAGGTTGAAGTTCTCGAAGATGATCGAGGTGAAGCCCCCCAGGGCGGTGATCTGCAGCCCGGTCTTCTGGGCCAGCTCCATGGCGTTCAGGACCTTGCGCTTGGCGGTCTTGAAGCGGCTGAGCATCTCGGGCACGAAGCACGAGTCGATGTAAGAGCCCTCAATGGTCGCTCCAGTGAGGCTGGTGATGGACACGGATTCGACCAGCTGCGGCGGTGCGGTGCACCACACATCGAGGTCGCCGTCAGCAAAGGCGTCATAGCCGAATTGACGGGCCTTGACCCTGGCATCAGCGAAGCTGCTGGAGTGACCGATCAGTCCGAACATTGAAACGATGCTGGGCCGGACCTGCGCCGGTTCGCCAACGGTGGGGGAAGTCTCCCATGAAGGGAGACCGGTTCTTCAACCCGCCAGGGCTGCGGCACCCAGGCGAGCCAGGTCACGGGTGCTGAAACCCACGTCTGCAAGGGCTTCCTGGTAGGCGATCAGAAAATCTTCGATGAGATCTTCTTTGCCCATGTGGAGCACTGCCGCGTCATCGGCAACCTGCTCAAGCATCGAACGGATGATCGGAAGATTGACCCGGTTCGCTGCTTCGATCTCGTCGCGGCACTCCTCGAAATGAGCCTTGAGCCAGGCCTGGCCGTAATTGAGATGGGTGTACTCATCCTTGACCACCGCCTCGGTGATGCGACGGGCGAAGGGGTCGGCCACCGGGATATAGATGTGGTACGCGGCGATGGCGAAGGCCTCGATCATCAAGGCCTGGATCACCAGACAGGTGGCGACCCTGTTCTCAGCGAGGGCAGCCTGGAAGTTGGCATGCAGGGGAGCGAAGAAGGTCCGGGCGAAGGGCATGTCGGGCTCCACCTGCAGATTGCGGGCGCACGACTGGAAACCCTTCATGTGGCGCAGCTCCATGCGGGCCAGCTGGGCGAGGGGCTCGGCTTGATCGGGCAGGAGGGTGCCGATGGACATGTAATTGTCGTGGGCTTCCTGCTCCCCTTCGATGACGATGGCGTTGATGCGGCTGTAGGCCGAGCGATAAGCCTCGGACGTGAAGTCGGGCAGTCCCTCGGGGATGCCGTCGACGCAGGAATCGAGAACGGTGGCGGCCATCAGACGGAGGGAGTGGCTGGAGCCCCGGCCGGACCGGGGACCGGTGTTGGACGCTGCACTGTACCGATACCGGGCCGCCGGTGGGGCCACGGAGTGGCCAGCAGGTCCGCCAGCAGCACTGTCCAGCCCTGAACCAGCCGTTCGAAGATCCGTTCTCCCTCCTCGGCGCCAGCCCCCGTGGGATCGCCCACCACCCCGCTGGCACTGAGGTCACGGGTGGTCCAGGCACAGGGGACGGCCCCCTCCAGGGAGAACCCCGTCGGTGGCACCGGCACCGGCGCGGCGGCCGGCGCTGGCCCCACGAGCCCCGGGGCCAGCGCCAGCATCAGGCTGGTCTCGGCGCGGCCGGCATGGAGCCCGCCGGAGCGTTCGGGCTCAGGAATGTCGTCGAGCACCTGCCCGGGCCCCGACCAGAGGAAGCAGGGCAGCACCCCCAGACGGGGCCAGCGGGCGTGGATCTGCCGCGCCGCCACCTGCAACAGCGCGATCTGGCCGCCATGACCGTTGAACAGCAGCAGCCGCTCGAATCCTGCGCTGGCCACGGAGGCCCCCACGGCATCCAGGAGCCCCAGCAGCACGGGAGCCGGCAGGCTCACGGTGCCCGGAAACCCCTCATGTTCGGGCGAGAACCCGAAGCTCTGCAGGGGCAGCCGCCAGATGGGCAGGTCCGGCGCCAGCCCTGCCAGGGCTCCATCCAGCACCCGCTCGGCGAACAGGGCATCGGTGCCCAGGGGCAGATGGGGTCCATGCTGCTCGTGGGCACCCAGAGGAAGCACCACGGTGCTGCCGGGCCGCCGGGCCGCGGCTTCAACGGCGGGCCAGGCCATGGCCGCGAGACAACGCTCGACCGGCTCGGCTGTCGGCAGGGAAGGCACGGGGGGATCCGATGGCGCTGCCTACAGTGTGGGATCGGACGTCTCACGGACAGGTCATGGCCGGCATCGGCAGCGACAAGCCCCGCACTCCCGGCGGACAGGCCACACCGCCGCGGAAACCCCTGGCGATCCTGCACATCAGCAAACGGGATGAGGAGGAGCGGCGCGCCGGCGAGGCCGATGCCGGGCCCGCGCCCGTGGTCGCGGCCGACCCACTGCCCCCCCGGGCCGAACCACCGACCCGCCGCGATGCGGCCGACGACGACGATCTGGGGGGCCTGACCATGGCCGACCTGCTGGGGGCTGCCCCCGCCCCCGAGCGGCAGCCGCAGCCGGCACCGGCCGCCAGGGCCGCCCGGCGCAGCGTCGACGACTTCGACTTCGATGAGCAGGCCTTCCTGGCGGCCCTCGACGAGAACGAGCCTGTGGGCACCACGGGTGAGGTGGTGAACGGCGTGGTGGTCGAGCACGAAAGCGATGGCATCTACGTCGACATCGGCGGCAAGGCGCCGGGCTTCATGCCCAAGGCCGAATGCGGTCTCGGGGTGATCACCGACCTCAAGAACCGTTTCCCGCGGGGCACCCGCGTCGACGTGCTGGTCACCGGCGAGCAGAACGCCGACGGCATGGTCACCATCAGCTGCCGGGCCCTGGCGCTGCGCCAGGCCTGGGAGAAGGTTCGCCAGCTGGAGAAGGAGGGCCGGGTGCTTCAGGTGAAGGTCACGGGCTTCAACCGGGGCGGGGTCACGGTGGATGTGGAGGGTCTGCGGGGCTTCATCCCCCGCTCCCAGCTGCAGGAGGGCGACAACCACGAAGCCCTGGTGGGCCGCACCCTGGGGGTCACCTTCCTGGAGGTGTCTCCCGAGACGCGCAAGCTCGTGCTGTCCGAGAAACGAGCGGCGACGGCGGCACGGTTCGCCGAACTGGAGGTGGGGCAACTGGTCTCGGGCCAGGTGGCCAGCCTCAAGCCCTACGGATTCTTCATCGACCTCGGCGGCGTCAGCGGTCTGCTGCACCAGAGCTGCGTCACGGGCGGCGGCCTGCGGGATCTGCGCGAAGCCTTCAGCCCCGGCGAAACCATCCAGGCCCTGGTCACCGATCTCGACCCAGGCCGCGGCCGCATCGCCCTCAACACAGCCCTGCTCGAAAATCAGCCCGGCGAGCTGCTGATCGACAAGGCCACGGTCATGGCCGAAGCCCGCGACCGGGCGAACCGGGCCCGGCAGCTGCTGCGCCAGCAGGACCAGTCGGCCGGATGAGCGGCCCCACCCCCGACTGGGAGCTCGACTACTTCTCGCGGCCACTGCTGGACGGTGAGGGCCGTCGGGTGTGGGAGGTGCTGATCTGCGCCGCCGGCAGCCCGGGCACACCTCCCTTCCGCTGGAGCCGCTCGTGTGCATCGGCCAGCGTCAACTCGGTCTGGCTGCAGCAGGCGCTGCAGGAGGCCCTGGAGGCCCAGCGTGCCCACGACGGCGGCCGGCCCCGGCGCCTGCGCTGCTGGCGCGCCTCGATGCGGACGATGGTGCAGCGGGCGGCGGCCGCCCTCGATCTGGAGGTGATCCCCAGCCGTCGCTGTTACACGCTCGTGGAGTGGCTGCAGCAGAGGGAACGGGAGGTCTATCCCGCCATGGAGGGCTACATGGCCGGTCCCCTGGCGCCTGGACCCAGCGTCAGCCCGGCCCCACCCCGGCCGCTGCCGGAAGCCGTGCGCGGAGACGGCTGGGGCTGGGCGCAGCTGCCCGCCGATGCCCTGCAGGACGCCGGCGAATGGCCGATGGACTTCGGTGGTCTGGTGGACCTGCCATCCCTGGACCCCGGTGCCCGGATTCCGGGAGTGCGTCTGTTCAGCCCGCAGCGGGCCCTCGCCCTGGCCGGCTGGCTTGCCGGACTGGAACCGGTGCGACTCGAACTGCGCGAGCGGCAGCTGGTGCTGGAGGCCGGCCTCGACGACCGCTGGCTGGTGTCGGACGTGGCCGCCGATCAGGTGGCCGAAGCCCAGGCGGCCTTCGCCGACAGCCGTGAACGGGCCGGAGGGCTGCAGTTCCTGGCGGTGCAGAGCGACGCCGACAGCCAGCACTTCGCCGGCTTCTGGCTGCTGCGGGATCTGCCGGATCCATGAGCTCCGGTGGGGTGATGCCAGAGTGCGATCCCTGTCATCCGCCGCATGGCGTCCACCAGCCCCGACCCGGCTGACCACGATCCCTTCGCGCGCCCGGATGCCGGCTTCAACAGCCTGCCGGGCTGGACCTGGGTGGGCACCTATGGCGGTTATTACCTGCAGTGCGACCTGCTGGCCTCGTTCGAGCATGGCTTCTTCACCCGTCTCTGGCATGGCCGGGAGCCGGCTGAACTGGTGGGCCACCTCAGCGCAGGTGTGTCGGTGCACCGGCCCCAGCAGGTGCACGGCGCCCTGGTGCTGCCGGCCTCCGTGGCCGCCGCAGCCCCCTGGCCCGAGGCCGACGGGCTGTGGAGTGATGCCGGCGGCCAGAGCCTCTGGGTCTGCGGAGCCGACTGCACCCCGGTGCTGCTGGCTGATCCGGCCAGCGGCCGCGTGGCGGCCTGCCATGCCGGCTGGCGGGGGGTGGCAGGGGGCATTCTCACCGAAGCCGTGCTGGCCCTGGAGGCCGCCGGCGGGCGGCGGGAACAGCTGCTGCTGGCCCTGGGCCCGGCCGTGAGTCGGGCCAACTACCAGGTGGAGCCGAGCGTGAGTGCCCAGCTCGGCGACCGGGAGCGGCTGGAGGCGGCCGGCGCGATCGCCGCCGATCCGGAACCGGGCCGGGAGCGCCTCGACATCCGCAGGGCGGCGCTGCTGCAGCTGCTCGACCTGGGACTGGATCCCGAGCAGATCAGCCTCTGCCCGCTCTGCACCGTGGGCGAACCCGAGCTGTTCCATTCGTGGCGCCGGGACCAGGTGCGGGCCGTGCAGTGGAGCGGCATCGTCAGCCAGCAGGCGGAGGCATGAGATGACCCAGGACTTCTGGCGTGCCAAACCCTGGTGGTGTCAGCCCTGGTCCATCGTCACCACCGGCGTGGTGGTGAGCGCCGGCAGCTGGCTGGCCCTGCACCGCTGGTGGATCACCCTGCCTGTGGGGCTGCTGGTGCTGGTCTGGTGGGGGCTGTTTCTGGTGGTGGTGCCCTCGATCACGCCGATGGACCCTGAACCGTAGGCTGGGGCCCCTGGGGAGCCACCGATGGCTGGCCGACGGTCCCTGGCCCTGCTGGGCCTGCTGCTGACACTGGTGCTGGCGGTCCCCGACGGAGCCGCCCTGTTCCAGCAGCACTGCGTCGGCTGCCACGTCAACGGGGGCAACATCATCCGCCGCAACAAGACCCTCCGCCTCGCGGCCCTCGAACGCAACGGCATCGTCGACGCGGCGGCCATCAGCGCCATCGCCGCCGATGGCCTCGGCAGCATGGGCGGTTACCGAGAGGTGCTGGGCCCCGGCGGGGCCGACGCCGTCGGCGGCTGGGTGTGGCAGCAGGCCCAGGCGGGCTGGCCCAGGGGCTGATCGGCCGATCAGAAGGCCTGGATCCAGGGGTGCACCTCGACAGCGGTCCAGATGCCCTGGCGCCAGTACACGTCCCCATGGACAAGGCGCTCCACGGTCTCGCGGCTGTCGGCCTCGTAGATGCCGAAGACATGGGTGCTGCCCTCGGTGGGGCCGAGGGTGATGAGCACCCCGTCATCCTTCTGACGCTGCAACCCCGCCAGGTGCTCCTCCCGGTAGGGGGTCCGCCGCTCGAGGGCGTTGTCGCAGTAGGTGCCCCAGAGCACGAAGCGCATGGTCGCTGACGGGATCAACTGGCGCGAGGCTAGGCCGCAGACGCCGCCGCCGCCCGACCGAACACGAGCGTGCGGTTGTCGGCCGGCATGGCCACATCCGCCAGGAGCGTCAGTCCCTGCCCGGCCGCCACCGCGGCGATCCAGCCCCTGTCCCGCAGGCCCATGGCCGGATCGAGGGCCTGGAGGTGGGCATCAAAGGCGGCATTGCCGGGCTCGAGCGGCTGGCCGGCCAGGCGGAACGGGCCATAGATCAGCAACCGTCCAGCGGGACCGAGACAGCCGGCCGCCCCGACGATCAGGGCCTCCACGGCGGCCACGGGCACGATGTGGGCGGTGTTGGCCGTGAAGACCGCCTCGTAGGGACCGGCGGGCCAGGCTCCCCCGGCCAGATCCAGCTCCAGGGCTTCGCAGGGTCGGCTGCCCGGGGCAAGACCGTGGCTCCCCTCCGAGCTGAGGCGCTCCCGCAGGTCGGCCAGGGCTTCGCCGCGCTCGCTGGGCTGCCACTGCAGGCCGGCGATGGTGCGGCAGAAGTGCACGGCATGCTGACCACTGCCCGACCCGATCTCGAGCACCCGGGCCGGCCGTGGCAACCACGCCTCGAGCACGGCCCGGATGGGCTCCTTGTTGCGTTCGCAGGCCTCAGAGAACCGCATGGCGGGCGTCGGTCAGGGACGGTCGAGACCCTGGCGCAGCTCGGTGCAGAAGGCACCGGCGGCGGCAGCCACGTCGTCACCGGCGGCATGGGCCGCCGCCATCACCTTCACCAGGGCGCTGCCGACGATGGCACCATCGGCCCCCCAGCCCCTGACCTGATGGGCCTGGTCGGGCCCAGAAATGCCGAAGCCCACGGCCACCGGCGGACCGCCCTGCTGCCGGAGGGCCCGCAGCAGCGGCTCCACTCGGTTCCCGAGGGCCGTCCGCACACCGGTGACACCCGTGACGCTCACCAGGTAAGTGAAGCCACGGCTGGCGGCATGGATGCGGGCCATGCGATCCGGTGGCGTGGTGGGCGCCACCAGCAGCACCAGGTCGAGACCATGGCCGGCGGCGATCCGCGACAGCTTCTCGGCCTCCTCGAGGGGCAGGTCGGGGACCACCAGGCCGGCGGCGCCGGCGGCGGCGGCCTCATGGCAGAAACGCTCCATGCCGCGGTTGAGCAGGGGATTGCTGTAGGTGAAGAGCACCACGGGGGTGGTGAGCTGTCCCCGCAGGCCCGCCAGCAGCTCAAGCACCCCCCCCGGGGTGGTGCCCGCCGCCAGGGCCCGGCCGGCGGCGGCCTGAATCACCGGGCCATCGGCCAGGGGGTCGCTGTAGGGAATGCCCAGCTCGATGAGATCGGCGCCGGCCGCCTGCAGGGCCAGCAGGCTGGCGCCCGTGACGTCGAGGGAGGGATCACCGGCCACAAGAAAGGGCATCAGGGCACATCGGCCCCGGGAGGCCAGGGAGGCGAACCGTGCCTGGATGGCGGTGGGGCTGGCGACGGGGGCAGCGCTCATCGGGCCTTGGGGAGGGCAGTGCCAACGAGCCTATGGGGTGGGTTCTCCGCCGCCCTGGCCCACCTCCCGCAACAGTGCCGCCTGTTCGTCGGGGCTGAGGCTGGCGAACCGTGCGCGCAGGGCTTCGGTGGTGAGGTTGTCGTAGGCACTGCGGTAACGGCGGCGCTGCTCCATGAAGGTCATGCGGCCGCTCACCACCCGCACCAGGTAGCTGCCCGTCCAGAGCACCACCGCAGCGATCAGCAGGGCCTCGGCGGCGATGCCGGCTGCCATTCCGTCAACACCGGCAATCCTCAGCCCGGCGTAACCGGCACCGCCGAGCAGGAACAACCCCAGGCAGAGCAGCAGGGCGCGACCGCGGGTCACGAGACACCCGTGCCCTGGCCGGCCATGCGGAAGTTCAGGAAGGGGGCGAACAGAATCAGGCCCGGGAAGAACAGAAAGACCAGGCCGTAGACGCCCACCCGTTCGAAACGGCCCATCCGATGCCAGCGGCTGTTGAGCCAGAGCATCAGCCCCAGGGGGACCACCAGCAGATAGACCCCGCCGATGGCGGCATAGGCCAGCAGCACCGGCAGGGCTTCGGCGGGCAGCTGTGGCAGGAGGACGGCGGCGGGCAAGGGCTGGCGGGGAGTGAGGGGTCGGGGGCGGCAGGTGCCCGTGGCGGGATTCGAACCCGCACTGGAGCGATTTTAAGTCGCCTATCTCTACCGTTGGATTACACGGGCCGACGTTCCCATCATGGAACTGTCTTCGGGCAGGTCCGTGGCAGAAGAGCAGCTGCAGCGATTTCTGGCCAAGGTCGCCGATCTCAACCGCCTGGTGGCGCTGGTGGACGCCGACCCCGACCTGCGCCGCCGCCTGCGGGACTGCCGCAGCCACGACGAGGTGGTGGCCCTGGCGGCGGGCCTCGGCCTCGAGATCGGCCGGCGCTGGGGGGAAGACCCCAGCGTTCCCCGGGTCGTCAGCCTCTGGCAGGGCCCCAGGGCCGGGGCCGGGCAGGAACACCTGCAGACCCTGCTGCAGGCCAGGGGATTGCGGCTGGAGCGCATCCATTCGTGCGCGGCGGCAAGCCCGCCGGGGGACTGGTTCGACCAGGCCGAGGGGGAGTGGGTGCTGCTGCTGCAGGGCCACGCCGATCTCCGCTTCAGCGACCCGGACGCCACCTGCCACCTGGGCCCGGGCGACATGCTCTGGATCCCACCGCGGCGGCGCCACCGGGTGGAACGCACGGATCCAGGGGCCGGATGCCTCTGGCTGACGCTCTTCATCGACCCCGACCTGGCTCCGTCAGGGCCGCTGCTCGACCCTGCCTAGGCTGGCGTGCCAGGCCACGGAATCCTCCCCATGCCCCGCCCCGGTCTTGTTGTCGCCACGCTGCTGCTGGGCCTGGCGGCAACAGCGGCACACAGCCAGACCCGCCCGCAGCAGACGATGCAGCAGGCCGCCGAGGCGCTGCAGGTGTGCCGTCGCATCCCCAAACCCGACCGCGACAGGGCGGTGGGCGAGCAGGCCTCCCTGGCCTGGGTCGAGAGCCGACCCGACCGCAACGCCGAAACGCTGCGGGGTTCGGCCCTGCTGGCGGCGATGGGCGAGGTCTACGCCGACCGCATGCGCCAGGAGGGCCAGCTGATCGCGATGGGCTGCAGCCAGGGGGTGCTGGAGCGGGTGCTGCCGCAGCAGTGGAGCGCTGTCCATGCAGGGGCCCGCGAGATGCTGATCCGCCTGGGCATGGGCGATCGCCTCAGTCCTGGGGTGGCTCCCTGAAGGAACGTCGTCGCTGGGCCTGTTGCTCCACCAGCCAGTAGGCAGCACAGAGGAAAAGGGTGGCCCCACCCAGGCCGACGAGATACAGCGGACCGTTCCCGTTCTCGGAGGGCAGCACGATGATCTTGCGGGCGACGGCGGTGATGGCGGTGATCAGCACCAGCTGCAGCTGCAACCCCTCGTCGCGCAGATAGGAGGCCACATTCTCAAGCACCTCCACGGCGATCAGCAGGGTGAGCACGTCACCGAGCACGGTGTTCAGCTCCGTGCCGATCAGGGGCAGCTGCCCCGGAACGAGATGGGCGCCGATGCCCAGCAACAGCTGCGCCGTGGCCACGAGGATGACCACGATCAACGCCAGCGACACCACCCGGGCCAGGGCCCTCTGGAAACGGCCGAGGAGCACCAGGAAACGGCGGTCATCCCGCCAGATCCGCAGGACCATGGCGGGTCAGTTGGGGAAGGGGGAAAACTGCGGCCGCGCCTGGGTGTCGCCCGGGGGGTTGATCAGCTTGGTGTCGCAGGTCTCGGAGCCATCGGCGTTCTGGCGACAGTTGACGGGTTCAACCTGTGTTGAATGCCCCACGTCAGAGCCGGGGCCGAGCAGATAGTCGAGTGACTGGCTGCGGGATGGCGCCAGGGGGGCCAGCGTCGTCACGGTCAGCACAGCCGACAGAACAAGGCGATGCATGGGGACACAGGGGAATGTCCTCACTCTGCCCCAGACACCCGAGCTCCTGTCAGGCGGCCTCGTCACGGATCTCCCGCAGAAGCAGGTCCAGCTGGGCCAGGTCATCGGCCGGGGCCGGGGCGCCCGCCGGGAGCATCTCAAGCTGCCACTGTCCCTCGATGCCGCAGAGACGATCGGCGAGACCACTGAGACCGGCCTGCTGGAAGGTGCGTTGCAGCTCCTGCAGCAGGGCCGGCATGCGGATCGAACTGGCCCGCAGGGCACGGCGCAGATCGGCCTGGGTGCGTCCGCAGTGCCGCAGCCAGTCCTTCAGGAAGTCCTCGAGCTGAAGCAGCTGATCGGGGTCGAGACCGGGAGGGGAGGGAGCCATGGCGACACCTGCTCCCCTCCACCCTGGCATCCAGACCGGCCGGCCGTCAGGAGAACCAGCGATCGAGCCGCTTCTGGGCCCGGTCACGGATGGCCTCGGTGAGGTGGGTGCGAACCATGCCCAGCAGAGCGGTGAGGGCCACCACGTCGTCACTGAAACCGGCGATGGGCAGGAAGTCGGGGATCAGGTCGGTGGGCACCAGCAGGTAGGTGAGGGCCGCCAGCATCGTGAGCCGCACGGTGTGGGGGGTCTGGCCGTCGAGGAGCAGCTCGAGGCACTCGACGGCGGGACGGGCGACGGTGCGGCCGGCCCGGCGGAGCATCCGACGCAGCAGACCTTCATCGACCACGGTGCTGTCAACGACGGTGGCGTCGACGGTGGAAGCGGACTCAGACACGGAATGGAGATCGAGGTCAGGATTCACAGCCTGAACCCTGAGGTCCCCCGCCCACAGTGGGAAAAACCGGCCGGACGGCTGCGGCAGGAATCAGCCCACTTCCACCAGCCCCGACTGGATGCCAGCCCGGCGCAGCTTGCGCAACGACCGTTGCACCACCTGGCGGCAGTACTCGCGGCTGCAGTTCATCTGCCGGGCGACCTCGGCGAGGGTGCGCCACTCATGGGTGCCGTCCAGGCCGAAACGCAGCATCACCACCGTCCGCTCCTTCGGGGTGAGGCTCGCGTGGTCGAGCAGCTTCCAGACCGCCGCCATGCGCTCGTCCAGCTCGGCGCGCTCCATGGGGGGGATCTCCTCGCTCGGCAGCACATCCACCAGTTCGGAAGGATCGGACTTTGACTTCACGACACCCTGGAGGCTGACGGTGACGCTGCGGAGCTCACATCCCAGCAGATCTTCCACCTCCTCCAACGGCAGATCCAGCGAGCGGCTCAACTCAAGGGCGCCGGGCTGGCGACCGGTGGCCTGCAGAAGCCGGGCCTTGGCTGCCCTCAATTTGGTGAGTTTCTCATTGATGTTGACCGGAATCCGGATCGTTCGACTCTGGGTGGAGAGGGCACGGTTGAGGCCCTGACGAATCCACCAGTAGGCATAAGTGCTGAATCGATGTCCACGGGTCGGGTCGAATTTCTCCACCGCGCGGGTGAGCCCGAGGGTGCCCTCCTGAATCAGGTCCAGCAGCTCAAGTCCCTTGCCCTGGTAGCGCTTGGCCAGGTTGACCACCAACCGGAGGTTGGCGGTGATCATCTGATTCTTGGCCCGCTCACCCAGGCGGATGGTGCGCCGCTCCTCATCGGTCAGCTGTTCGGGCGGACGCTCCAGGAGCGGCATCATCGCCTGGACCTTGCGCCCCAGGGTGAGCTCCTGCTCGGGGGTCAGCAATTGATGCCGACCGATCTCACCCAGAAATGCGCTGAGGGAACTGGCCATGACGGTTACCGATTTCTGGACTGAATTGAACGTAGGGGACCTTGCTGTTTTTCCCGGAACCTTCGGAAAGGTTTTCCACTTCCCATTTGATTCGCTTTTCATCGCCCCGATCCACCGCGCAATGGCGAGACAAGCCGGCACAACGAAGCGTAAAGCAGACAAAAAATGAAGCAGAAAGCGAAGAAAGAATGACGCTCTTTTTTCGACAACAAGTTGAAAAAAATCAGCGTCCTCCCCCGGGGCGCCCTGCCGCGACGGCAACCGGGCCCCGGAAGGGGCTACCGTCCCGAGCCAAAGCCTCTCCAACGCCATGGCCCAGGACCTGCTGACCCGCGCCGGCGTCGCCTACCTGCACGAAATCGGCTTCATGGTGTGCTTCGCCGCCCTGATGCTCGAACGCTGGCTGCTGCGCCCTGACCCTGACCGAGCCACCGCCACCCGCCTGGTGATCATCGACATCGTCTACGGGCTGGCGGCCCTGACCCTGCTGGTGAGCGGCATCCTGCGGGTGATCCACTTCGGCCAGGGCTCGGCCTTCTACACGACCAATCCCCTGTTCTGGTGGAAGGTGGGCCTCTTCCTCGGCGCCGGGGCCCTGTCCCTGTATCCCACCGTCACCTATGTGCTGTGGGCCATCCCCCTGCGCCGCGGTGAAGCTCCCAGCCTTTCGGCCGCGGCCACGGCCCGCCTGCGCTGGGTGATCAACATCGAGCTGCTGGCCTTCGCCAGCCTGCCGCTGCTCGCAAGCCTCATGGCCCGGGGCGTGGGCCGGCCCGCTTGATCCCGGCTGCGCCGGACTGCACGGCCGTCGAGCACCGCCGTCCCCTCGGCCCGGACGATCAGCAGCGGCTTTCCCTGCGCCTTCCGCCGCCGGAGACATCCCCGCGCCCGGCCTACGCCGACCGGCTGCAGCCGTCCTCCCTGGGTTGGGTGACGCGTCCTGCGTGGTGCGTGTGGATCGAGCCCGACCCCAGGCCTGACCTGTTCAGCAGCCGCTGGCGTCAGGCGGTCGACGGGGCCCTCGGGCGCTGGGGTCGCGAACTCGCCCTGCAGACGGTGGACCATCCCGCTGACGCCCACGTCAGGATCTGGCGCCGTCGCCCGCCGAGGCTTGAGGGGCGCGCCAGCCTGGGGCGGGCGCTGCTGAGCCTGCAGATGGTGCGTCGCGCCGGCACGGAACGGCTCGAACCCCTGGTCGAGGTGCTGCTCGATCCGGGCCAGCGGCTGCAGGGCCTCCAGGCCACAGCCCTGCATGAGCTGGGCCACGGTTTCGGGCTGTGGGGCCACAGCGACAACCCCGGCGATGTGATGACGGCCGTGCCGGGACCCAGGCCCCCCAGCGACCTCAGCCCCCGGGACCGCGACACCCTGCGCTGGCTGCTCGGCCGCCCCTCGCTCTTCTAAGCCGCCGGACGCCGGGGCGCACCGCGACGGTCAGCCAGCACCTGCAGCACCTGACGCCAGGGCACCCCGTGCTGGGCCAGGGCCACCTGCAGGTGGAACACGAGGTCGGCGGCCTCGG
Source organism: Prochlorococcaceae cyanobacterium (assembly GCA_049317465.1). Classification (GTDB taxonomy): domain Bacteria; phylum Cyanobacteriota; class Cyanobacteriia; order PCC-6307; family Cyanobiaceae; genus CAIQIA01. The sequence goes on from JBMOIF010000048.1 coordinate 14,160, forward strand.
CGGCGATGGCCTCTCCATCGTCGTCCTTGCAGGCCATCACGAACTCGACGCTTTCCTCGCCGATCTTCTTGAGGATGCGGTTGTCACCCCCCTCGAACAGGCGCTGGACGTAGCTGCCGGCCTCGGGGACCCTCTGCCGGTGTTCAATCACCCGGAACAGCTCGCTGCAGGCATCGGCCGGGGGAGGGGGTGCCTCCGCCCCGCCCGGCTGCGGCTCGGGGCCTGCGCCGAAGAAACAGCTGCGGGCACCGGTGTGGCAGGCGCCACCCCCCAGCTGCTCGACCGTCAGCAACAGCACGTCGGCATCGCAGTCGTAGCGCACGCCCCGCAGGCGCTGGATCTGGCCGCTGGTGGCGCCCTTGTGCCACAGCTCGTTGCGCGAACGGCTCCAGTAGTGCACCTCGGCGGTGGCCAGGCTGCGGGCGATGGCCTCGCGGTTCATCCAGGCCACCATCAGCACCGAACCGTCGAGCCAGTCCTGGGCGATGGCCGGCAGCAGGCCGGCGGCATCGAAGCGCAGATGCTCGATCGGCAGGGGCTCGAGGGGAGGCAGGCTCGGCGGGGTCATGGCCGCAGGGGAGACTGAAGGTCTCAGCCTTGCAGCCCACGGTCGACGCCATGCACACCTGCAGCAAGCGGTTCGGCGGTTTTCCCTGCTGCCATCGCCAGCCCGACCATCCGGGCCACTGCCGCTTCGTGCACGGCTACGACCGCAGCTTCACCTGCTGGTTCGGCGCCCGGGATCTGGATGTCCACGGTTTCGTCGTGGACTTCTCCAGCCTGCGCCCCCTGCGCCGCATCCTCGAAGAGCAGTTCGACCACACCTTTCTGGTGCGGGCGGATGATCCCCTCCTGGACCACTGGCAGCAGCTGCACGCGCTGGGGGCCCTCGATCTGCGGGTGATGGACAACGTGGGCATGGAGGCCAGCGCCCACTGGGTGTGGGAGCAGGCCAATGCCCTGCTGCTGCAGCGTGACGGCGGCCGCAGCTGGTGCTGGCGGGTCGAGGCCCGCGAGAACGACGGCAACGCGGCCCGCTGGGACGCCCTGCCCCCCTGGTGCGCCGACCGCTGACGATGCCGGGACGGGCGCCAGGGCGGGGACGACCGCGGAACCGCCCCGCACGGATGGCGCCACTGTCGGAAACGGAAAGGATTGGCTCTGAGGATTCCTTCTCGGCTGCATGGCTCCGTTCCGTCCCGTCTCCGCCTGGCCGTCCTGGGCCGGCCTGATCATGGGAGCCCTGCTGCTGCTGCCCGCTGGGGTGCGGGCCGAAGACCCAGCCGATGTCTCTGGTGTCGAGCAGGAAGACACCCCGCTGCAGCCGGGCTTCTTCGTGAATGTCGAGCAGAGCGGCGCCTGGATCGGCGGTGGGCCGGCCGAGGCCTGGACCACCCCCCGGCTCGGCTGGCGGCAGCCGGGCGAGACCGTCGACTGGTCGGTGCAGCTGGGGCCCCGGTTCGTGGGGGCCGAACGCACCGACTGGACGGCGAAGCTCGACCTGGCCTGGCGCCCCGCCCGGGCCCTTGAGGTGTATGGCGAATGGGAACCGGCCATCAGCACCGCCAGCGGCGATCGGGGCCTCTACCAGGAGGCGAAGGCCGGGGTGGTGATTGGATTCGGGTCTGGCCCCGTGAACTTCGACGATGTGCAGGACTTCGCCGGCGTTGCCCGCGGGCTTTATCTCAAGGTCGAGCAACAGGGGGCCTGGGGAGTGGGCGGCCGCCAGGAGGTGATGAGCGTGAGCCCGCGGCTGGGCTGGGGCTTTGAGAAAGCTCCCGTGAGCCTGGCCCTGGAGGCCGGTCCGGGCTTCCTGTTCAGCGGCGACGGGCAGCAGCGCACCGACCTGCTCGGGAAGGTGGACCTGGGGATCGATCTCGACGACCGCTGGGAGCTGTATCTGGAATACGAGCCCAGCGTCGGCTTCGTCGGCGAGGAACGGGGCTGGCTGCACCGCCTCAAGGGGGGCGTGGTGTTCTCCTTCTGAGGGCCGCCGGGCTTCTAGCGTCGTCCCCAGCCCCCGTGCCTCAACGGCCCGCCGTCGCCATGACCGCCAGCACACCCCTGCCTGTCACGATCCTCACGGGGTTCCTCGGGGCGGGCAAGACCACCCTGCTCAACCACATCC
>JBMOIF010000049.1:0-16174 GCA_049317465.1 Prochlorococcaceae cyanobacterium
TCCAGAGGAGGGAGTTGACGCCATCGACGACGGCGGCGGCAACGGGCGTCCATCCCGGGAGGCGGGTGTCGCCGACGGCGATGGGGCTGCCGGCCCAGGAGAGGGTTTGGGAGGTGATGCCGCCATCGGAGGAGACGGTCCAGCGGTTGCCGCTGCCCGGAAGAAGGGAAAGGGAAGAAAGAAAGGGGAAGGGCTGGCCACTGAAGACGCCGTTCCTGAAGACGGGGCCATCGGCGTTGGCGCCGAGGCGGAAGCTGGCCTCGAGGTAGGCGGCGTCGGCAGTGGCGGGGGCGACGGGAGCGGTGCCGCCGGTGGCGTTGCCGGCATCGTCGAAGGACCAGGTGGCGAGGTTGCCGCTGCCGGACTGCCGCCAGAGGAGGGAGCGGCCCCCGTTGAGGCGTGCGGCGGCAACGGCTTCCCAGTCGGTGAGGCGCGGATCAGCGGCGAGGAGTGGTGCGTCGCCCCAGCGGAGGTTGAGGGTGACGTCGTCGGAGCGGATGGCGAGCTGGCGCGAGGAGCCATGCCGCAGGAGGGCGGCACCGGAGGAGGAGGCGATGGTGGTGTAGGGGTCGCCGATGGAGCGGTCGCCGTTGAGGTCGATGGCGAAGCTGGATTCGAAGCGGTAGGCCTGATCGGAGGAGGAAGGGACCGGAGCGGTGCCGCCGGAGGCGTTGCCGGCATCGTCGAAGGACCAGGAGGCGAGGAGTCCGGAGGTGGACTGTCGCCACAGGAGGGAGGTGACGCCGTTGAGGGTGGCGGCGGCGAGGGGAGACCAGCCGGGGAGGCGGGTGTCATCGCTCCTGAGGGGTTCGCCACCCCAGCGGAGGGGGAGGGGTTCGCGGGTGCCGGTCTTGACGGCCAGCTGGTTGCTGCCGCTCAGGCGCAGCAGCGACTGGTCACCCACCCGGTCGGTGGTGGCGGTGGTGGCGCCGATGGTGCCATCGCCGTCAAGGTCAACCAGGAACTGGCGTTCGTATCGACGGGCTTCGTTGCTGCTCGGAGCCACCACGGCACTGCCACCGGTGGCGGTCCATTGGTCATCCAGCGTCCAGCTGACCAGTCCGCCACCGTTGCGCTGTCGCCAGAGCAGACGGTTCCCGCCATCGACGCGGGCGGCGGCCAGAGGCTCCCACTCCGGCAGGGTGCCGGGGGTCAACACGGCGCCACCCCACACGATGGGAGTGGCAAAGCTGTCGCTGCGTGAGGCGGCGTAGCCACCGCGTACCCGTCCGAGGGTGACGCCGTTGACGCTGGATGATTCGGGCAGAAACAGCGCATCGAGGTCGAACTCCCGGTCGCTGAACTGCAGCTGCCGCACCCCGGACAGGGCATCGCGTCCGTCGGTGTTGCTGCTCCCTGCCTCCACCATCAGCTCGGCGGTGGCGGGGTCGTCGTTGCGCCGCCAGCGCAGCCGGTAACGCCACGATTCACCGCTGAACACGGCTCGATCCGCGGACTGACCGCCGCCCTGAAGCACGTCGTCGCCAGGGCCGCCGATCAGGGTGTCGCTGCCGTCGCCGCCGATGAGGGTGTCCTTGCCGTCGCCGCCATGGAGGATGTCGTCATTGCCGCCGCCGTTCAGCCTGTCTTCGCCGGCGCCGCCCAGCAGGGCATCGGGGAGGGGGCCTCCGGTCAGGCTGTCATTGCCGTCGTAGCCCCACAGCTGATAGCTGTTGGTCGTTGTGGCTGGCACCTGCAGCTGATCATTGCGGCTGCTGCTTCGGCCGCCGAGCAGGGACGTGGTGAACAGCCGAGTGCCGGCCGGTTGGGCCTGCTCTTTGGCCGCCGCCGCCGCCGCGATGGTCTTGAAGGTGGCGCCCGGAATGACATCCAGCAGACGGATCTCGAACACCAGCGAGGCATTGGCGGGGATCTTGCCCACGGCCTGGTTGCCGTAGGCCAGTTCCGGAGGAATGGTCAGCTCTCGCTTGCCGCCGGCCTGCATGCCCAGAAGGCCACTGTCCCAGCCCGCGATCACCTGCCCCGCCCCGAGGGTCATGGCAAAGGGAGTGGAGCGGCCGTACGATTCATCAAAGACAACCGATGAATCGTCGAGCAGGGTTCCCCGGTAATCCACCCGCAGCACATCGCCGGCTTGGGCGCCTGGGCCGGACCCGGTGATGAGATCTTTGATCTGCAGACCACCCGGGGAATGGGACACTGCTCTAAGTCTTTACTCAGTCAAATCATAGCCAATCTTGCCCTCGCCTCCCCACGGATCTGACCTGACCACCTGGCTGGAGCTGTTGCGGTCTCCCCTGGGGGCTCTGGCCTTCGTGCCGCTTTATGGCCTCTGGGTGACCCTGCTGCTGCCTGGGGTGTGGGCCTCGATGCTGGCCGGCGTGCTTTACGGACCCTGGCTCGGCTCTGCCTTGGTGTTCGTGGGGGCCTGTCTCGGGGCGATCGCCGTGTTTCTGCTCGGCCGCTCCCGCCTGCGGGAGCCGGCCCGACGCCATCTGGTCCGCTGGCCTCGCCTGCAGGCCGTGGAGCAGGCCGTGAGCAGGGAGGGACTGCGGCTTGTGCTGCTCACCCGGTTGTCGCCGGCCTTCCCGTTCAGCCTGCTGAACCTGGCCTATGGGTTGAGTGGTGTCAGCTTCCGCGATTACTGCCTGGGGCTGATCGGCATCCTTCCGGGCACCGTGCTGTTCTGCTCGCTCGGGGCGGCGGCGGGTGACCTGGCCCGGTTCGGTGATGTGCTTGCCGGTCGGGCCGATCCCTTCGCCTGGGGGCTGAGGATGTCGGGCCTGGCCGCCACAGCGTTGGTGGTGGTGCTGGTGTCAAGGTCCGTGCGGCGGGCCCTGGAATCTCCATCCGCTCCCGAGGGCTAGGGACGCGGCAGATTCCGGTCGCGGAAGGCGGCGATCAGAACGAACCAACGCAGGCGGAACCATGCCCAGAGGCCTTCCCGCCGTGCCAGATCGAGGTAAGCCGCCCGACCGCATTCCGTGCGAATGCAGTCCGGCACAGGGGGTTGTTCCACAACCATGAAAAAGGCCCGTCCATGGTGCCATGGACGGGCCGTAGCCGAGACGGGCAAGCCGTCAGACGTTGCGGATCAGAGCGTTGCTCCAGGTGCTGACACTGGTGCCAGCCAGCAGCAGCTCCTGGCTGTTGCCGGAGCTGTCGCCGATGCGCAGCAGATTTGTGCCAACGCCGGCGATCACATTGATGCCATCGGCCAGAACCAGACGGTCTTCGGTGCTGAAGTCCAGAAGTGTGTCGCGACCACTCAGCTGGTCGCGGGTGATCAGCAGCTGGTCGCTGCCACCGCCAAGCTTCACCTGATCGCTGCCGCTGCCGCTGCGAACGATGTCGTCGCCGAGGCCTGCATCAATGATGTCTCTGCCGGCGCCGGCGCGGATGAAGTCGACACCGGCTGAACCGATGATTTCGTCATCACCATCACGGGTATGGATGTAGTTGTTGATGGTTCCTGTGATGACGCCCCGGGCGGCGTTGGCAATCGATTCGAGGTTGCCGGCTTCGTCCTTGACCTGTTCGCTGATCACCACGTCCTGCTGGCCACCACCTGGTTGGAACTCCAGTTGGACCACATCCTTTGACTTCGAGTCGTCGGGCAGGTCGGCGCTGAAGCCACCCTTGGTCAGGCGCAGTTTGAAATCACCGGAACGAGGCAGCAGTTTTTCGTCGTACAGACGACCCTGTTTCTGGGTTGAGTCCACATCAAGAATGATGGGCTTGCTGCGGTCGGTCGTGGCCGTGAAGTCAACGGCTCCGGTCTGGCGTTTCAGCTCTGTGAGCGTCAGAGAGCCATCGGTGTACAGCGTTTCGGTGCTCCACTGGGGCTGCTGGGTGGTGGGGTCGGTGCCGGTCAGCAGGTTGTAGTCGGCCGTGATCGAATCCTTGGTGAAGGTGAGATCGACGAAGCCGCGATGCTCCAGGTCGTTGTAGCGCAGGTCTTTGGTGTAGCCCTTGAAGAGTTGCTCCAGCAGCCCTGCCGATCCGGGGAAAATCGACTCAATGCCGGGGGACGACACCCCAGGACCACCAAACTCAACCCCGGCGACGGTGCCCGTGGTGATCGGGACACGGGGGGTTGCCATGATGGAGAGCTGCCCCATTTCGACCTGTTCGGCAGGATCAGCGACGCCCTTGTGGATCTGATCGGCAACGACGAAGTAGCTGAACCTGGCGGTGTCGTATCCGGTGGTGTTGGCGAGGAAGGGAGTGATGTCAACGATGCCGGAGGACTCTTCGTCGTTGGTGATTTTGTTGGCACCGGAGAAGAGGTTGGGATCGTGCTGAGCGATCTCGGTGAGCTTGTCGGAGGTGAGGTCGTAGCGCCAGATCTTGGCGAGGCGATCATTACCACCCGGATCTTCCTGGAGGAGGATGGAGCCGTCTTTGGCAACGGTGAGGTTGTCGAACATGACCTGACCCTCGCTGCCATCGAGGAGGAGGCGGATGGAGCCGCCGGCCTCAGGATTGGAGGGGTCGCTGAAGTCGAGGGCCCAGAGGCGGCTGGCGGTGGAGGTGGAGGCGGTGGTGGCGAAGAAGAAGGACGTGCCATCGAGGCTCCAGGCACCGTCTTCCGGCCTGAGGAAGTTGGTGACACCGGCGGCGATGCTTTCGGTGTTGATGGTGGCGCCGGTTTTGGCGCTGACATCACCGAGGTCGACGAGGGAGAAGAGGCCCTGTCCAGAGGAGAGGGCAAGACCGGTCTCGGTGGGCTTGGTCAGATCGCCGACCTCGGTGGCAGCGGAGGTGCCGGTACCGACCTTGACGCCATAGAGCCTGCCGCCATGGAGACCGGCCTGCTGGACGGCATTGCCGGAGGCTGACTTGGATCCGACATAGACGTAGACCTGACCGTTGGTGGTGGAGTCGTCGAGGGCGACAGCGACGGTTTTGGTCTGAGGGAGGGGATTGGCAACGATGTTCTCGAAGGAGAGGTTGCCGAGGGAGGGAAGTTCGTAGACGCGACCGGCGTCGGGGCCGGAGAGGATGTGCGCGAAGGCACGCCCCTCGGCGCCGGTTTCCTCACCGGTGAGGTAGATGCGCCCGTCGTAGCCGGTGTTGCCGTTGCGGAAGGCGGAGGGATCGGCGAGATCGCCGGAGCAGAAGCGAGCGAAGGCAGTGGAGGTGCCAGAGGACCAGGAGGAACCGTCTGGAGAGGCGAGGAAGAGGTCGCTGGCTGACTTGAGGAAGTCGCCGCCGGAGATGACGGCGAGGGTGGCCTTGTCAACGACGAGATCAGAGACGTAGGCGCCCTTGGAACCGTGGGAGCGGACGGCACCGGCGGTGGCTCCGAACTCGTGGTTGACGACGATGCGAAGGGTGTTGCCGTTGTCGATGACACCGACGCCATCGGGAGTGCCGTTGAAGCGGAAGCCGTTGTTGGCGAGTTCTCCGGAGGTGATCAGCGGCCGGAAGGCGGAACGGTTCTCCGTGCCCACCAGGAAGCTGGCACTCGGGAAGGCCTGCTGAGGCAACACCTTCACGTTGGCCGTTGCCATGATGGAGAGCTGCCCCATTTCGACCTGTTCGGCAGGATCAGCGACGCCCTTGTGGATCTGATCGGCAACGACGAAGTAGCTGAACCTGGCGGTGTCGTATCCGGTGGTGTTGGCGAGGAAGGGAGTGATGTCAACGATGCCGGAGGACTCTTCGTCGTTGGTGATTTTGTTGGCACCGGAGAAGAGGTTGGGATCGTGCTGAGCGATCTCGGTGAGCTTGTCGGAGGTGAGGTCGTAGCGCCAGATCTTGGCGAGGCGATCATTACCACCCGGATCTTCCTGGAGGAGGATGGAGCCGTCTTTGGCAACGGTGAGGTTGTCGAACATGACCTGACCCTCGCTGCCATCGAGGAGGAGGCGGATGGAGCCGCCGGCCTCAGGATTGGAGGGGTCGCTGAAGTCGAGGGCCCAGAGGCGGCTGGCGGTGGAGGTGGAGGCGGTGGTGGCGAAGAAGAAGGACGTGCCATCGAGGCTCCAGGCACCGTCTTCCGGCCTGAGGAAGTTGGTGACACCGGCGGCGATGCTTTCGGTGTTGATGGTGGCGCCGGTTTTGGCGCTGACATCACCGAGGTCGACGAGGGAGAAGAGGCCCTGTCCAGAGGAGAGGGCAAGACCGGTCTCGGTGGGCTTGGTCAGATCGCCGACCTCGGTGGCAGCGGAGGTGCCGGTACCGACCTTGACGCCATAGAGCCTGCCGCCATGGAGACCGGCCTGCTGGACGGCATTGCCGGAGGCTGACTTGGATCCGACATAGACGTAGACCTGACCGTTGGTGGTGGAGTCGTCGAGGGCGACAGCGACGGTTTTGGTCTGAGGGAGGGGATTGGCAACGATGTTCTCGAAGGAGAGGTTGCCGAGGGAGGGAAGTTCGTAGACGCGACCGGCGTCGGGGCCGGAGAGGATGTGCGCGAAGGCACGCCCCTCGGCGCCGGTTTCCTCACCGGTGAGGTAGATGCGCCCGTCGTAGCCGGTGTTGCCGTTGCGGAAGGCGGAGGGATCGGCGAGATCGCCGGAGCAGAAGCGAGCGAAGGCAGTGGAGGTGCCAGAGGACCAGGAGGAACCGTCTGGAGAGGCGAGGAAGAGGTCGCTGGCTGACTTGAGGAAGTCGCCGCCGGAGATGACGGCGAGGGTGGCCTTGTCAACGACGAGATCAGAGACGTAGGCGCCCTTGGAACCGTGGGAGCGGACGGCACCGGCGGTGGCTCCGAACTCGTGGTTGACGACGATGCGAAGGGTGTTGCCGTTGTCGATGACACCGACGCCATCGGGAGTGCCGTTGAAGCGGAAGCCGTTGTTGGCGAGCTCTCCGGAGGTGATCAGCGGCCGGAAGGCGGCCCGGTCGTTGGTCTCGACAAGGAAGCTGCCCGTGGGGAAGGCCTGTTCGGCAATGTCGCTGGCCCTGGCCGAATCCAGGATCGAAGCCCAGGCGTTGTGGGTGTCGCCGGACAGGCTCACGAGTTTCTTGCCCAGCTGCAGGGCTGCTTCGATGATCTGCTGGCGTTCGGCGCCGTAGCCGTCCCAGGCATCGAGGTTGTAGGGAATGTTGCTGGCCCCGTTGAACAGGGCCTGTTCGGCCGGGCTCAGTGGCAGCCCCTGGGCCAGCTTCTGCAGCGGAGTGGCGTACTTGGCCACCACCGAAGGGTCGCTGGCATTGAGCAGCAGTTCAGCGGGGATGGCCATGTTGGCCATCAGCGTGCCGCTGCCAAGGGCCTGCCAGGCCGCCTTGGAGGAGGCGAGCTCGCTGCGCAGCCAGTTGAGCTGCTCGGTGCCGATCATCGCGCGATCGCCGTTGTAGGCCTGATTGACGATCGAAGCGATGCCCGCCGGTGAGGTGGCTGAGCTGTAAGAGAGCTGCTGATCCCGGGCGGTCAGGCGTGTCTCGAGCATGTGCAGCGACAACACATCGCCGAAGTCAAAGGAGCGGTAGGCCTTGGTCAGAGGCGTGTTCGCTGAACCCTGGTCGCTGCCATCGCGTAGCTCGGGTTCACGGATGGGCATCCACTCGTAGTAGGCCTTCATCGCGTTGGCGACACGGGTGCTCCAGTCGCCTTCGCTGGCAGGCTGGTGGTTTTCGGCGCCAGTCTTGTAGCTGTCGTTGGCTGTTTCGTGGTCGTCCCAGATGGCGATCAGCGGGGCGTTCTGCCGCAGATTCTGCAGATTGACGTCGGTGTGGTACTGGGCGTAACGCTGGCGGTAATCATCCAGGCTGACGATCTCGCGAGCGGGCAGGAAGCCTCGATCGTTGGCACTGCTCTCTGCCGATGAGTATCCCCCTTTGCCGTATTCGTAGATGTAGTCGCCCACATGCACCCAGGCGTCGTAGGGCTTCTGCTGGTTGATGTCTGCGGCCTTCCCGTAAATCGCAAACTCGGGCTGGGCCGTGAAGTTCGCGCACGAGAACAGGGCGATGCGGGTGCTGAAGGCTTCGCTGGCAAGGGTTCGGGTCTGGCCGACAGGGGAGAGCGTCCCGTCTTTGCTGAACCGGTAGTAGTAGCTGGTGCCGGCTTTCAGTCCATCGGCTTCCACTTTCACCGTCCAGTCGCGGGAGGCATCGGTTGTGAAGGAGCCGCTGTCTGCGATAGTGCCGGCCGCAAAATCTTTGCTGGTCGACACTTCCCAGTTCACGGTTGCACTGCCGGAGGTCGTGCTCTGGGGATTCAGTCGCGTCCAGAGAATGACTGAATCGCGGTAGGGATCACCGGAGGCAACCCCATCACCAAATGTTGGGATCAGCACGGTGTCAAGGGGGCGAACATCAAGATTCTGCATGCGGAGATCATCCTTGGATGGAGTGTCAGGTCGGGTGTAGGCGGTTTCAGGTGTTCCGTGGAACGTCTGCAGGTAGGTCTGCAATGCCTGCTGTTCGCCCAGTGCGTTGGCGGGGGCGACATTGGCTGCGGTGAAGTCAAGTGAGGGATCAACCGCGTCTGAGAGCGATCCGTCCTGAAGCAAATACCTGAAGTTGCTGCCATTGGCCTTGAGCGGGTAGCCGTCACCGCCATTGGCCATGAAGTTCAGGGTCACAACGCTGATGCTTGCGGGTGCGTCGCTGAGCAACACACCATCGTTGGCGATCTTGTTGAGAATGCGACCGCCCTCATCCACGAGGGCGATGTCTTGAACCCTGGAGCCAGCCGGTTTCTTGGGGTCATAGGAGAACTGGACCCCGCCCAACTGTGCAAATCCGCCATTGCCGGGGGTAAGACCGGCGGCGTAATTCAGGATGTTCAGCAGGCCAGCCGGCGTCGTCTCAAACGCCATCAACTTATTGTCGAAGCGCAGTGCGTTTTCGATTTCCAGTTTTGAGATGGCGCCAGCAGCCTTCATGTCGGTGGCCACAGGGGCAGCCTTGACCCCGTTGGCATCCACAGAGCCAATCGAAGCCCTGAGTCCTCCGCCATTCTTGAGGGAAACCCATGTCGTCTGGCTTGGCAGCGCTCTTTCAGCTGCGTAGATGTTGGCATCGGCTGTCAGATTGCCGAGGTTGACCTCCTGGGCACGCCCGAACACCCGGTCTCCTTCCAGGTACACCTTGGTGTATCCGTAGACATCGCTGTCCTTGCTGGTGATCACATTCGACAGAGCCGTGGTCACCTGGGCGACGGCCGAACCGATGCTGCTGCCTGCGATGATTGCTTCGGAGGGCTGACCGGATCCGTAAACGGTCTTGAGGGTTTCTGCTGTGGCCGCATAGGCACCATTCAGAACATTGTCGAGGGCTGCAGGGATGACATTGCCCTCAGAGTCGAAGTTGACCACCAGTCTTCCGAGGTAAGAATACTCGGTGTCGGAGGTCACAATCAGCGTTGGCTTGCCATCCTTGCTGTTCACAAGAATCGGGTAGGTGTCAGAGCTGATGAAGTTCGGATCATGGCCGTTGAAGCCCACGGGCTTGTCATTGGCATCGCCGAGTCGTTCGTGGCCGCCGCCCGCCACCATCACATCAACCCCGCGCAGCAGGGGGGCCAGGGCTTTGTTGCGCTCCAGGCTGTCAAGCTGATCAACCATCACAATCTTGTTCACGCCCATCGCCAGCAAGGCGTCCACAGACCCTTGCAGGTAGTTGGCGACTTCTTCAAGGTCACTCGTCGTCTCGATGCCGTCGTCCTTGACCTTGGTGCCGTTGGGTGATGACTTGGTCAGCAGCTCCCAGGTGGTGGCGCCAACGATGCCAATTTTCTCTCCCCCTTTCGTGACGACGCTGTAGGGGGCAATCTTCGCCTTGATGTCGGAGGCTTCTTTCCCGGCAAAACTGTTGGTTGAGGTGCCTCCAAGGCTGCTGTCTGCGATGCCCCGCAGCGATGAATCACCCGCAAAATCAAGGTTTGAGGTGATGAATGGGAAGATCGCACCCTTCCAGGCTCCCGATGGAGCGAACGCTGCATTCAGGACGGGTGATCCCAGGTCGAATTCATGGTTGCCCAAGGCCGACACATTCGTGCCGAACAGGTTCATGATCGCGATGTCCGGTCTGCCCATTGCAGGTAAGCCCACGGAACTCACCGCAGCCAGGCTGGCATCCGCGCCGGCCACGAGCCAAGGTCCGGGAATGAAGCTGTCGCCTTCGCCGACCACAAGGGTGTTGGCGAACTGGTCGTCAAACTTGTCAATCAAGGCGCCCATGATGGGGGCAGTCTTGATCCCCAGAAGTCCGCTTTCGCCGTAGTAGTGCAGGATCTGCAGGCTGTAACTGGGTTGAAAGCTCAGGATCTCCACGTCTTTGCTGACCTCATTGCTGACCACCACAAGGTCTTTGCCATTGGGGCTCTGGGAGGCAGGTATGGAGAGAATTCCCTCCGGCGAGACCACACCACTGGCCGATTTACGGAAGTCAACCAGGTATCCGTTGTAGGGATCGGTGATGTCAAATGCGGCAATGCTGCTGTTGGTCCCGCGCTCCAGTCCGACAAACGCGTAGGTGCGTCCGCCAATGCTGGTGATCGCCAGGTTTTCGGGCTCGGAACCTTTGTCCTCGGAACGAGCGTCGTCATAGACACCGGCAGCGATCGCCGCGCGGTCGATCAGATCACCGCTGTCCCAGACAACGTTGTTGAGGGAGTCGAGGATGGTGATTGACCGACCACCAAAGCTGACCTTCTGCTCATAGGTCGGTGTGGAGGAATCGTAGTTGCCCTGATCTCTGACAATCTTCAGGCGATTGTCTGTCCCTGTTCCCGTGACCCCTGAGCGAAGTTCATCTGAGTACACCGACTCTGATGCGATGACGGTGTTGGTGCTTGGATCTGTGAAGCTGCCGTCGGGTCGCACCCGGCCGTCACCCTCATTGGCAATCACGGTGAACGTCTGCACCGTGCCATCAACGGCTTTGCCCTGATACACCCCGATGCCGTCGGGCATGCGTGATCCATAGACGTTCTGGTTGGCGAGTGGTTTGATGCCACCATCTCGGTCTGAGGGATCGATGACTGTGGGAATCGTGTTCACGATTCCCAGCTGCGTTCTGGCCTCACTGGCCTTGGCATAGACGTAGGTCTTGGAGCCGTTGATATCGGATGCCAGGCTGTAGCGGCTTTTCTCTTGTTCGCTGAGTGCTGCATAGCCGGCAGCATCAAGAGAGGTGACGCCAAAATCGTTGTCGTTGATCACGGCGATGCGCCCATCCTGCAACAGAGCGAGACCCTCTGGCTTGTCATTGGGCAGGTATCCTTCGCTGCTCAGATTGGTGAGCAGAACTTTGCTCGCCACCGTGATCCCCTGTCCTTTGAGGGCATCAATGCTGATGTTCTCCTCATTGGCGACTGCATTTCCGAGGATGTTTGTGGCGCCTTTGAGTGACACCTCAAAGACCTGCTTGAAGCTGGCGGCACCAACAGCGGAATCACGTTCCAGCACGTAGAACACCTGCCTGGCGGAGTCGTAGGCCGCATCGCCGATCTTGTCGACACGGTTCTCGTAGATCACGGAGTCCACACCCGACGCTGAGGCCTTGCCCGCCATCGGGTACAGATACTCGGCTGTTGGTTGCCCGTCTGACGAGTTGACTTCGAGAATCCTCACGAGGGATCCTTTGGTGCCATCATTCGTCCCGATGTCATCCAGGGGACTCTGAACGAAGGGGTAAAGCTTGTTATTGGCACTGTCATAGGCCATTCCCTCAAACCCGCGATTCGTTTGCCTCTTGGCGTATTCCGCGGGGAGTGTCTCCACGCCCAGGCTGCCATCAGTCAGGCCGGCGGCCGCTGCAGCGCCCACTGGCACGTAGCGCTCGATCAGCACTCCACTGGCGCTGAATTTGTAGATTGCTGGACGGTACTCATCACTCATCCAGATGTTGCCGTCCCTGTCCTGGACGATCGATTCAAGGTCTGCACCGTAGACGTCGTAGGGCAGCAGGCTGCCATTGGCATCGACTGTAATCTGATCTCCTTTGCCGTTCGAACGCCCGCTGATCGGTGTCACCCCGTCCTTGCGGGTGAGCATGACGGTGCCTGTCACCGTCACTTCTCCTGTGATCTCATTGAGGGCGAGTTTATAAAAGCGTGCCTGATAGTCGGGCAGCAGGAACGGCACCACAGGATCTGCCGTTCCGTCCGTACCGGGAGTGCCATCGGCCTTCACCACATCCTTGGTGGTGCCGCTCCCGTTCGGCCCCCGGTCGGCAGGGGCGAGGAAGGTGAGTCGTCCTTGACTGTCGCGGCCGGTGGCATAGAGCCCCGACAGGCCACCACCGGGCACGACTCCCCCGGCCGTTGTTGTGCCTGGGCTGGGGATCGTCACATCAAAGGTGGTGACTGAGGCCCGACCGCGCAGATAATCTTGAACGCCGACAGACCGCAGGCTCACCAGGCTTGGAGCGGCGCCAGTCAGGTTGACCACGCCGGTCGCGTTGTTTTCCTGGAACGTGACGTAGGCCTTGCTGCCGTCACTGCTGATGCTCACATACTCGGGTTCAAGGTCCTGGGCGGCCGTCGTCCCTGGCTTCCCTGAGATGCGAATGCCCAGCGCACGCAGCTCGGCCTCACGGCCGTTGAGCGACGAGAAGCCGACCGTGCTGACCGTCGATGCTCCGGGGTTGGTCGCATCGATCGCGACCACCGCGATGGTGCCTTCGGGGTCGACGGTGTAGAGCTCGTTCGGCTCCCCTTCGCAGGCCACCACGAGCCTTGTGCCATCGGGCGTGAAGGCGATCGAGTCGGGCACGCTGCCCACGCTCACTGAGCCGAGGCCGGACACGGTTGCGGCGCTGCCGACACCGTCCACCTTGAAAAAGCTGACCTTGCCGGAGCTGTACCGCGCGCTGCCGGTTCCTTCGAGGGCCACTGCCACCAGCCCGGTGCTCGAGACGGCGACACTGTTGGCCACTCCGTCGAGGCCCAATGTCTCCTTGAGCGCCGGCACGGATGGATCGCTCAGGTCCACCACCGACAGCTTGGACGACCCACCGATCGTCAGGAGCAGCTTCGACGGCGCGTGGAAGGCGCTGATTTCTGCCCCGCCGTCACTCAGACGCAGGATGCCGGTGGATGACAGCACAGAGCTTCAGACATGACTCAAATCCAATCAAGTCGCGCCTGTTAAACGTCCCGTCATGGGCGCCTCATGGTTCCGTTAAGAGGCGGTTGGGCTCTGGTTATCCTGCGTCCCGCCTGGGTCCAGCTCCTTGAGCATGGCCAGCAGCTCGGCTTCGTCCAGCACGGGCACGCCCAGGTTCCGAGCCTTGGTCAGCTTGCTGCCGGCCTCCTCCCCCACCACCACCCAGCTGGTCCGTCGGCTCACCGCGCTCGTCACCTTGCCCCCGGCGCCGCTGATCCGCGCTTCGGCCTGGGCTCGGCTGAGGGTCGGCAGGGTGCCCGTGAGCACAAACGTCTGGCCAACGAGAGGTCCGTCGGATTCGCTCGCGGGGGCCGCACCGGCTTCGGGGGCTTCCAGGGCCAGCCCGAGCGTCCGCAAGTTCCCAACCAGGGTCTGGTTGGCCTCCGTCGTGCACCACTGCTGCAGCGACTGGGCGATTTCAGGTCCGATGCCGTGCAGTGCGGTGAGGGCCCCTCCATCTGTGCCATCGCCGCCGTGGTCGCAGGCGGCGGCCCTCAGCTGTTCCCAGCTTGGGAAGGCCCTGGCCAGGGTGCGGGCATTGACGCTGCCCACGTGGTGGATGCCGAGGCCGTAGAGCAACCGGTCCCAATCACGCCGGCGCGACTGCTCGAGGGCGGCCAGCAGGTTGCCGGCCGACTGGTCGCCCATCCGCTCGAGGCTGGCGAGCAGGGCGGCGTCGAGGCGATACAGGTCGGCGATCGAGGTCACCAGGCCGCGATCCACCAGTTGTTCGATCAGCTTGCTGCCGAGACCGTCAATGTCCATGGCGTCGCGGCCGGCCCAGTGGCGCAGCACACCGCGCAGGATCGCCGGACAGCTGCTGTTGACGCAGCGGGTGGCGGCTTCGCCGGTCTCGCGCACCAGCACGGAACCGCAGGCCGGACAGTGGTCGGGCAGGGCCAGGGGCCGGGCACCGGCCGGACGCAGCTCGGGCAGCACCCGGACCACCTCGGGGATGATCTCTCCGGCCTTGCGCACCACGATCGTGTCGCCGCTGTGGAGGTCGAGCTCGGCCAGGCGGTCGGCATTGTGCAGGGTGGCGCGGGCGACCGTTGTGCCGGCCAGAGCCACCGGTTCGAAGCAGGCCACAGGCGTCACCACCCCCGTGCGGCCCACCTGCAGCTCCAGCCGCAGCAGCCGGCTGGGGGCCTCCTCGGCGGCGTACTTGAGGGCGATGGCCCAGCGCGGCGCCTTCTGGGTGACACCGGCATCGGCCTGCAGGCGCAGGTCGTCGAGCTTCACCACCACCCCGTCGGTGGCGTAGGGCAGAGCCTGCCGATCAGACTCCCAGCGGCTGCAGAACGCCTTCACCGCCTCCAGGTCGGGGCAGAGCGCCCGGTGGGGGTTGACGCGGAAGCCGGCCGCCTCGAGCCAGGACAGGCTCTGCCACTGCGTCCTGGGCTCGGGCGACGGTGGCAGGTGGAGGGTGTAGGCGAAAAAGTCGAGCCGGCGGGCAGCCACCACTGCCGGATCCAGCTGCCGCAGGGTGCCGGCGCAGGCGTTGCGTGGGTTGGCGAAGGGTGGTTCACCCCGCTGCTCCCGTTCGGCGTTGATGGCGGCGAAGGTGTCATCGCGGATCAGGGCTTCGCCCCGCACCTCAAGCCAGGCCGGAGGATCCGGCAGCTGCAGCCGCAGCGGGACCGCGGCGATGGTGCGCACGTTCGCCGTGATCTCCTCGCCCCGCTCGCCGTCGCCGCGGGTGGCGGCTCGCACCAGCAGACCGTGCTCGTAACTGAGGGCGAGGGCATTGCCGTCGATTTTCAGCTCGGTGACCAAGGCCAGGGGGGGCGGTGGTGTGCCGGGGGCGGGCTCCCGGTCGAGCACCCGCAGCAGCCGTGCGTACCACTGGTCGAGCTCGTCGCTGCTGAAGGCGTTGTCGAGGCTGAGCAGCGGCAGCCGGTGGGCCACGGTGGTGAAACCGTCGGCGGGGGGGCCGCCGACCCGCTGGGTGGGGCTGTCGACGGTGCGCAGCTCGGGCCGTTCGGTCTCCAGGTCCAGCAGTTCGCGGTAGAGACGGTCGTAGACCGTGTCCTCCATGACCGGGCTGTCGAGCACGTAGTAGGCGTGGGCAGCGCGGTTGAGCAACCGGCGCAGTTCCTCCGCCCGGGCGGCCTGGGGATCGGCGGCGGCCATGGGGATCGCTCCGTCAGTGGCAGGGCTCAGGCGTTGGCGACCCGGCTGATGCGCTCCACCCGCCAGCTGTCTTCCACCTTGACGAAGGTGAAGTCGAGGGGCAGCTCGTCACCACCGTCGGCCTTGAGCTTGACGGTGAGGGTCACGGCCCCGTCCTGCAGCCGCGGCCGGCCCGATTTGAGGTTGCGGTAGCGGTTGAGCTGCAGGCCCGCCAGAAAGCGGATGAACTGCTGCCGGTTGACGTGCTGGCGATAGGTGCGGGTGGTCAGCAGGTAGGCCGCATCGACCCGGCCCGAGGCCACCTGGGTGAAGAACTGCTTGATCAGCGGATTGATGCCGCGGGCGCTGAGCACCAGTTTCACGGCGCTCACGGTCCAGTAGAGCAGCAGGGCGCCGGCACCGGCGAGCAGCAGTTTGCCGCTGAGGTCGCGGATCAGTGACCAGTCCAGGTCCATGGCGGGGCGTCGGCGGGGCCAGCATCGGGGTCGCACGAGTCTGCAGGACGGCGGGGCCTGTCCGCGGCACAATCGGCGCCATGCCCCTGGAGCCCCTGCTGCCCCTCTTCCACCGGCTCGACCGGGAGCATTTCGACGCCCGCCTCGGGGCCCTGGCGGATCCGCCCCTCAGCCTGCGCTGGAGTGATGGGCGCATGACCCGCACGGCGGGCCTTTACCGCCGCGCCCCCGGCCTCTGCGAGATCGTGCTGTCGCGGCCGCTGCTGGTGCCCCTGCCGCGGGAAGCCCTGCTCAGCACCCTCTGCCACGAGATGATTCATGCCTGGGTCGACCGGGTGCAGGGGGTGCGCGAAAGCCACGGTCCGGGCTTCCGCGCCTGCCTTGAGCGCATCAATGCCTCCCAGGGGGGCTTCCGCGTCAGCGTGCGCCACCGCTACCCGCTGCCCCAGCGACCGGCGGCCTGGCTGGCCCGTTGCCCCGGCTGCGGCACCGCCGTGCCCTGCCGCCGCCGCCGGGCCGGTGTGGCCTGTCGTTCGTGCTGTGAGCGCCACAACG
>JBMOIF010000050.1:0-16087 GCA_049317465.1 Prochlorococcaceae cyanobacterium
TCCCAACAAGCTGCTGGGCATCGCCCTGCAGACCATGATCCCCCTGGGGCTGATGCTGGTTCCCTTCATTGAGAGCTTCAACAAGTTCCAGAACCCCTTCCGCCGCCCGGTGGCCATGGCCGTCTTCCTGTTCGGCACGGTGGTGACCATCTACCTGGGCATCGGTGCTGCCCTCCCCATCGACAAGTCGCTGACCCTCGGTCTCTTCTGAGCTGCGACCAGCAATCCGTCACCCAGGCCCGCCACCGGCGGGCTTTTTTGTGGCGGTCCGTCGGCCGGACGGCGTCCAGGTGCTCAGGCGCAACGGGGTGGCCGTCTCGTCAAGGTCGAAGAGGTCCACATCCTCGGGGCTGCGGCGCAGCAGATGGTGCAACAGCAGAAAGCCCACGATCGTCCAGGTCTGATAGGTGCGGGCCTGCTGGCCCACCCAGGTTCCGGTGGGGCCGTCGAAGTATTCGGCCCACTGCTGACGTGGCAGCTGGTTCAACTGCTGCCAATAACATTCCTCCAGCATCGTGCGGGTCTGCCCCATCAGCAGCACATCGTCGGTCGGCCGTCGCTGCCGGTGCATCAGCACGGCGGCGGCGAAGGGCCAGAGCAGGCTGGGCCAGTGGCCGCCGTTGTGATAACTCCACGGCCAGTTCTTGGGGTCCATTCCCGTCTTGTCGCGCCATTCATCGCCCTCCATCGGCGGATGGCAGATGCGCATGGGCATCTGGGCCATCAGGTGCTGGCGGTTGTGCAGCACCAGGCGGAACAGGGCCCGCTGCTGCGGACCCGTGAGCAGTCCGAACAGGGACCCCAGGGAATTGCCGAGGCTGTAGAAGCGAAAATCCGGACGACCGGTGCGCATGTTCCCGATCAGATAACCGCCCCGGTGGTCCAGCCACTCCTGCAGCCAGTGGGGAATGACCTCGGGCTGCACATTGAATTCGTTCTGCGACTGCTGATCGCCGTACTGCTCGGTGGGCCGGCGCCGCAGCACCTGCATCGTCTTGCTGGTCACCCAGTAGTGCTTGAGCAGAAACACCCGCAGGTCCCGGGTCCAGGCCCGGGTGAGCTCAAGCCGCTGCTGGGTGAGACGGGCCGACTGGCCCTTCTGCACCAGTTCCATCAGGCGGCAGCAGCTCTTGAGACAGCCGTAGAGCAGGCTCTGCACCTCCAGGGGTGCCCCCCACACGTCCATGGGGCGGTCGATCATGAACGAGCAGTCGGGCACGAACAGCACCGGCGTGCCCTCGAAGGTGGGATGCAGCACCAGGTCGAGCAGCAGCTGCACGCCCCGCTGCACCCCGGGACTGGCGCCGTAGATCACATCACCGCTGGCCCTCACGTACATCCAGCAGAGCACCGGCCACCACAGGCTGGCGTCGACCGAGGTGATGCGACCGATCGAGCGCTGGCCGTAATCGGCCACGATGGTGCCGTTCTCCTCCACGAAGCTGGTGGGGAAGACCCCGCGGGTGCGGGTGCTGCTGCTCTGCAGCTCCAGGCAGAGATCCAGGAAATGGCGCACGATCGGAAAGCGCCCCTGCAGCAGCAGGTACACCATCACCGGCACGTTGTCCCTCAGGAAGATCTCGCCGTAGTTCAGCGCCGCATCGTGCAGGTTGGTCTGCAGGGCCGCCAGGGCCCCGGCCGGCTGCCCCCGCACCGTCACCAGGGTGCGTTCGAACAGCTGTTCGGCGGCGGCAACGATGCGGGCCTCACCTGAATTGGGGCGGGTGCGTCGTTCCAGGGGGCGCGGGGGAACCATGGCAACCCAGACCAATCCGCAAGCTACGCCGCGGCAGGGGTCAGTGCCAGGTCGGCCAGGGTTTCGACCACCGGCCAGGGACCGTCGGCGAGGGCATCCGGGTTGCCGGTTCGGCGGCAGCCGCAGACCTGCAGATCGGCATCGGCTGCGGCGGCCAGCTCCGCCCGGGCATCGCTGAGGAAGAGCACCTGTCCGGGGCGGCAGCCCAGGGCGTCCACCAGCTGCCGATAGCTCGCGGCCTCCTGCTTGGGGCCGAGGCGGGTGTCGAACCAGCCGCTGAAGAGGGGGCGCAGATCGCCGTCGCTGCAGTGGCCATAGAGCAGCTGCTGGGCCGCCACGGAGCCGCTCGAGTACACGGCCAGCAGCAGGCCGGCGGCATGCCAGCTCCGCAGGGCCGGCGCCACATCGTCGAACAGAGGGGCCTGCAGCTGCCCGTCGGCGTAGCCGTCGGCCCAGATCATCCCCTGCAGGTCCTTGAGGGCTGTGAGCTTGCGGTCATGGGCGATCAGCCAGCGCAGCCAGGGCAGCAGGTCGGTGGAGGCGGCCACCTCCGCCGGAGCAGGCGGCGCCGTGGGGTCGCCTTCCTGCTGCCAGGCCTGCAGAAGCTGATGCTGCAGGGGTTCGAGGGCCGGGCTGCCCTGCCGTCGTTGCAGCCAGCCCGGCAACGCTTCGACGGCGTGGGGAAAGAGCACGCCGGTGACGAAATCGACCGGGCAGGTGGTGCCTTCGATGTCGAGCACCACCGCCCGCAGGTCGGTCACAGCGACGGGGGTGGGAGGCACGGGGGTCAGCGGCACAGGCCCTCCAGCAGCAGTTGACGCCAGCGCTGCTCCAGCAGGAATTCGAGGATCTCGACGTGACGCCGGGCCTGGGGCAGGTCGGCTCCCCAGGCATAGAGGCCGTGGCCGGCGATCAGCACCCCATGGGGGGCCGAGGGCAGCAGGGGCCCAGCGGCGGCGCTCAGCCGCTGCAGGTCCTGGTCGTTGGCCAGCACCGGGATCAGCACCTGGCTGTCGTGGCTGCGGATGCCCTCCAGGCCCTTGAGCATCTCCAGATCCCTCAGCTCCAGGTGGCCGGCCGCCTGGGCCCAGCCCGAGAGCAGGGTCGCGGCCTGGGAGTGGGTGTGCAGCACGGCCCCGGCACCGCACCCCTCCACGATCGCCAGGTGCAGCAGGGTCTCGGCGCTGGCCCGTCCCTCCCCCTGGCACACCGTGCCGCTGGCGTCGACGATGATCAGCGCCTCGGGGGCCACCCGGCCCTTGTCGACGCCGCTGGGCGCCATCAGCAGCTGCAGGGGCTGCCGTTGCAGCACACAGCTGAAGTTGCCGCCGGTGCCGTCACACCAGCCGCGGGAATGCAGGGCGACCATGGTGGCGACGAGGTCGTGCCGGAGGAGCTGCTCCGGCGTGGTCAGGCTTGGCACGTGGGGCACCAGTGGCTGCTGCGCCCCCCCAGTCTGTCGCGGCGCAGCAGGGTGCCGCAGCGACGACAGGGCATGCCGCTGCGGCGGTACACCCAGGCCGCCCCGCCGTAGTTGCCGTTGGTGCCGGTCAGGTCACGGAAATCGGAGAAGGTGGTGCCGCCGGCGCCGATGCTGGCTTCCAGCACCGCCACCAGTTCGGCCCGCAGCCGCTCCAGCGCCTCGGGCCGCAGCCGACCGGCCGGCGTCATGGGCCGGATGCCGGCGAGAAACAGGGCTTCATCGGCATAGATGTTGCCCACCCCCGCCACGAGCCCCTGGTCGAGCAGGGCACTCTTGATCGGCCGCCCGGATCCCTTGAGCCGGTTCCGCAGATGGTTGGCGGTGAAGGCCGGCCCGAGGGGTTCGGGACCCAGGCGTGCCAGCCCGGTGATCACGGTCTCCTCGGCGACACCGGCGGGCACGAACCAGAGGGTGCCGAAGGAACGCATGTCGACGAAACGCAGTTCCCGCGGCTGCCCGTCCTGGCGGCCGAGAAAGCGCACCCGGGTGTGGCTGCAGGGCGGCGGGGCATCGGTGCCCAGCCAGCGGAACTGGCCGGTCATGCGCAGATGGCAGCCCAGCACGCCGGCGGGGAGGTCGTCGCGCCGCAGGTCGGCCAGCAGGTACTTGCCCCGGCGGCGCCAGGGACCTGGCCTGCAGCCCGTCAGGGCCGCGGCGAATCCGTCACCGTCGCCGGCCGGCGCCACGATGGCGCGGCTGCGCAGCACGTCGACCTTGTCCACCAAGAAACGGTCCACCTGCAGCGCCAGGCCGCGGCGGACCGTCTCGACTTCCGGCAGTTCGGGCACCGGGGGGCCCGATCAGGCCTTCTCGAGTTCGGCTTCGGAGAAGTTGTTGGTGTTCACGCCGCCGTCAACCCCCGAGAAGCCGTTGTAATTGACCTTCTCGAAGCGCACCACCACGGGATAGCGGATGCCGGAGGTGTCGATGGAGGCAACGGTGCCCACTTCGTTGAACCAATACGACTCGGGACGCTTGATGCGCACCTTGTCACCGCGGGAGATCGCCATGCCGGGGCCGGGTCTGGACTGTCCGCCTGAAGTTACCCGCGGCCGTGGGGCCCGCGGGCCCGGCCGTCATGATTCGTCGTGCCCCTCCCCCCCGCCGTGGTCGCCGTCGTCCCCCCGGAACCGCCGCTGCTGCACCTGGATCTGCCCGATCCGGAGCAGGACGAGATCAGCAGCCTCGAGTTTCATGCCCGCCTCGGGCAGGCCTGGGAGCTCTGCGACCGCTTCGACCTGCAGACCGAGATCTGGCGCGGGCGGATCCTGCGGGCCGTGCGTGACCGCGAGAAGCGCGGCGGCGAGGCCCGTGGCGCCGGCTTTCTGCAGTGGCTGCGGGAGAAGGAGATCAGCAAGACGCGGGCCTATGGGCTGATCCAGCTGGCCGAGTCGGCCGACAACCTCGTGGGGGGGGGGCTGCTGGAGGAGCAGAGCGTCAACAACTTCTCCAAGCGGGCCTTCCTCGACACCGCCAAGGCCGACCCCGAGGTGCAGCAGCTGATTAGCGAGGCCGCCAACGAGGGCCAGCAGATCACCCGTCAGCAGGTGCGGCGGCTGGCCGAGGAGTTCACGGCCGCCACCAGTCCCCTGTTGCCCGAGGAGATCCGTGAACGCACCCAGAGCCAGCTGTTGCCGCCCAAGGTGGTGGCCCCGCTGGTGCGCGAGCTGGCGCGGCTGCCCGAACCGCAGCAGGAGGACCTGCGCCGGGTGCTGCGGGAGGAGCCGGAACTGGACCGCGTCAAGGAGGTGACCCACACCGCCCGCTGGCTGAGCCGCGCCGCCGAGGCGGGCCTGGCGGTGCGGGCCCTGCAGGGCGATGACCTCGACCTCGACCGCAGCCTCGAGGAGGCGGTGCGCCTCGATGTGCTGGGGCTGGCGGCCGATCTGGTGCACCAGGCCCAGCAGCTCGAGCAGGCGGTGCTGCGGCTGCACACCAGCTGGCGCCGGCTGGGGGGGCTGCACGAACGCCTGTGGCTCGAAAGCGGCAGCTCGACCCCGAACCTGCGTCGCCTGCTTCAGGCCCTCGAACCCCTGAACGGCACCAATCTCAGGGTCTCCCTGGGGGAGCTCGCCGGCGGCAAGCGCCTGCGGCTGCAGCTGGTGGAGGAAAGCGCTGAACAGCTGGAGGCGCCACCCCTGCCCCCACGGCCCTGACCCCTTGCCCCAGCCGCCAGGACCGGTAGGGTCCGGCGGTGGCCGATCCCCTGCGCGAGACCCTCCGAGAGCGCTTCGGCTGGGATGAGTTCCGCCCCGGCCAGCGACCGGTGGTCGAAGCCCTGCTTGCCGGCCGCGACTGCCTGGCGGTGCTGCCCACCGGTGCCGGCAAGTCGCTCTGCTATCAGCTGCCGGCCCTGGTGCGGGGCGGTGTGGTGCTGGTGGTCTCGCCGCTGGTGGCCCTGATGCAGGACCAGGTGGTGCAGCTGCGCCGACGGGGCATTCCCGCCGCCTGCCTGCACGCAGGCCAGGGGGCTGATGCCCATCGCCAGCTGCAGCGGTTGCTGGAGACCCGGGCGCTGCGGCTGCTGTATCTCGCCCCCGAGCGCTTGCAGGGGGAGGCCTGCCGGCAGCTCCTGGAGGACCTGCTCGACCAGCGGCAGCTGGTGGCGCTGGCGGTGGATGAGGCCCACTGCATCAGCGCCTGGGGCCACGATTTCCGTCCCGATTACCGACGCCTCGGGCAGCTGCGGCGGCTCTGCCCCGGGGTGCCCCTGGTGGCCCTGAGTGCCACGGCACCGCCGCGCGTGCGGGCCGACATCATCCGCCTGCTGGAGCTGCGGCGGCCCCTGCTGCAGGTGCGCTCGGCCCATCGGCCCAACCTGCAGATCGTGATGCAGCCCCGGCCCGAGGACCCCCTGCCGCTGGTGCTGGAGGAGCTGGCCGCCTGCCGTGGGGCCGCGCTGCTCTACAGCCGCACCCGCCGGGGGGTGGAGGAGTGGGTGGGCCGCCTGCAGCAGGCCGGCTGGCCTGCCCTTGGCTATCACGCCGGCCTGGATCCCGGCATCCGTGCCGAGGCCCTGCAGCAATTTCTGGAGGAACCACGGCCGGTGCTGGTGGCCACGGTGGCCTTCGGCATGGGCGTCGACCGGCCCGATGTGGGGCTGGTGCTGCATCTGCAGCTGCCCTCGAGCCCGGAGGGCTACCTGCAGGAATCGGGCCGGGCCGGCCGGGATGGGGGGCCGGCCCGGGTGCTGCTCCTGCACGGGGAGGGGGATCGCAGCGGCTTCCGGCGGGCCGCCGGCGAGGATGAACGGCAACGGCAGAGGCTGGCCTGGCGCCAGTGGCGCCGCATGGAGGCCGTGGCCGAGGGGGCCGACTGCCGCCAGCAGGCCCTGTTGCGCGCCGTCGGTGAAGTGGCGCCCCCCTGCGGCCGCTGCGACCGCTGCCTTGCGCCTCCAGCGCGGGAGGACGGCACGGCGGCCGCCCGGCAGCTGCTCACGGCCCTGGCCGCCGAGGCTGACGGGTGTGATGGTGGCTCCCTGGCCCGGCGCCTGGCGGCGGAGAGCAACGGCGAATCGTCCGCCGGGCTCTGGCGTTGGCGCCTGCGACGGTTAGCCGAGACGGGGCTGGTCAGCGAGTCGGAGGAGGGGGGGCGCCGGTTGTGGCTGGCCGAGGCAGGCCAGGCCTGGTTGCGGCGCCCCTGGACCCTGGTCTGGCCCGTGCCGGATCAGCCCCCGGTCAGGGAAGTGTCGCGGCAGGTGGCGCCGAGCAGTTCCTGCTCGAACGACTCCCGGGGGGCATCCCAGGTTTTCCAGGCGCCGGAGGGCCCGGTGACGTTGAGCCGGCGCGCGCCGCAGTTCACCGCCACGTAGAGCGTCTGGCCCTGGCTGTTCACCCCGGGCGCCACGAGGCTGCCCGCCATGGGCCGCCAGGCGTTCCAGTCGACCTGCAGCGGACCGTAGTTGCGCCAGTCGGGGGTGGCACTGCGCTTGGCCAGCACGGGGGGGCGCGCGGTCGCCGCGGGGGTGGTCCTGATCTCGGGCTTCATTTCGGGTTTCACCGCCGGCGCCGCGGTCGGTGCCGCGGTCGGTGTCGCCACCGCCGTCACGGCGGTGGACTCCACGGGGCGGGTGCCGGCGGGCAGACGCAGGCTGGTGCCCCACTTGACCTTGTTGGGGTCGTCGATGGCGTTGAGGCTGATCAGGGTGGCCACGGGAATGCCGTAGAGCCTGGCGATCGAGGAGAGGGTCTCCTTCTGCTGCACCACGTGCACCGGTTCGGCGGCCCGCAGCGGCAGGACCGGCAGCAGCAGCAGCAGGGCGAGCAGGGCGCGTCGCATGGCGTGGGGACGGAAGGGGGGATGCGCCGCACCATAAGGAGCCTGGCGCGTTGCGCCAGTCCCCCGTCAGGGCAACCGTCGGGCCAGACCCAGCCGGTTGCCGTAGGGCGGATAGCGCAGTGGCACATCCCATCCCGCGGGGCGGGCCAGCACGGTGCGGAGGTTGGAGAAGGTGTCGAAACCGGCCTGGCCGTGGCAGCGGCCGTGGCCGCTGGGGCCCACGCCTCCGAACGGCAGGGTGGGCGCCGCCGCCTGCAGCACCACATCGTTGAACACCACGCTGCCGGAGCGGGTGCGGCGCAGCACCGCCTCCCGGGCGGCGACGCTGCGGCTGAACAGATAGATGGCCAGCGGCTGGGGCTGCTGGCCGATGCGCTCCAGACCCTCCTCCAGGTCGGCGATGGGCAGCACAGGCAGCACCGGGCCGAAGATCTCTTCCTGCAGCAGTGGATGGTCGGCGCCGCAGCGCACCACCGTGGGGGCCAGGTAGCGGCTTTCCCGGTCGCCGCTGCCGCCGCAGAGCACCTCGGCCCCCTGCAGCAGCCCCTGCAGCCGGTCGTGGTGGGCGGTGCTCACCACGCGTCCGTAATCCGGTGACTGCTGGGGATCGGGGCCATAGGCCACGCCGATGGCCTCCACCAGGGCCTGTTCCAGCGGCTGGCGCAGCCCCGGTGTCACCAGCACGTGGTCAGGGGCCAGGCAGGTCTGGCCGGCATTGAGGAAGCGGCCCCAGACGATGCGGCGGGCGGCGACCGGCAGGTCGGCGTCGTCGAGCACCAGGCAGGGATTGCGCCCCCCCAGTTCCAGCGTCACGGGCGTGAGCTGACGGGCTGCCGCGGCCATCACCTCGCGGCCCACGGCCGTGCCACCGGTGAAGAACACATGGTCGAAGGGTTCCTGCAGCCACTGCCGGGCCGTGGCGGCATCCCCCGTGACCACCTGCACCACATCGGCGGGCAGGTGCCTGGGCAGCACCTCGGCCAGCAGGGCCGCCACGGCCGGGGCATGCTCCGACGGCTTGAGCACCGCGGTGTTGCCTGCCGCCAGGGCCGAGATCAGCGGGTCGAGGCTGAGCAGGAACGGGTAGTTCCAGGGCGCCAGGATCAGCACACAGCCGAGGGGCTCCGGCTGGAGCCAGGCCCGGGCCGGCCACTGCAGCAGTCCCGTCCGCAGCGGGCGTCGGGCCATCCAGGCCCGCAGGCGCCGTCGGGTGAGGATCAGCTCGTCCCGCACCCCGCGCCACTCGATCCAGGCCTCGAGCGGTGGTCGGCCCAGGTCGTCGTGCAGGGCCTGCAGCAGGGGCTGCTCCACCGCCTGCAGCAGCTCCGCCAGCCGCTGCAGCTGCTGCAGCCGCCAGGCCACACCGCGGGTGGTTCCCGCCAGCACGGGTTCGCGCAGGGGGGTGAGGGCTGTCATGGAAGCGGTTCATGGCGAGCCCCATGCTGGCCGCCACGCTCTAGTCTCCGGCGCAATCCAACGTTCAGCTTTCATGCGGCGCCTTTTCCAGCGGCTGCTGCCCGCCGTGGCGGCGGCGGCCCTGCTCCCCCTGGCGGGTTGCGGCGGCGGCGACACCGGCATCGGCGGTGGCCGGCTGGCGGCGATCAAGGCCCGCGGTCAGCTGATCTGCGGCGTCGACGGCAAGCTTCCCGGGTTCAGCTACCAGGACCAGGGCAAGTACGTCGGCATCGACGTCGATGTCTGTCGGGCTCTGGCGGCGGCCCTGTTCAACGACCCGAACAAGGTCGAGTTCCGCGAACTCACCTCCAGCGAGCGTTTCACGGCCCTGGCCAGTGGTGAGATCGACGTGCTGTCGCGCAACACCACCTACACCCTCAGCCGCGATGCGGCCGGCGGCAACGGCCTTGATTTCGGTCCCACCATCTATTTCGACGGCCAGGGGGTGATGGTGCCCCGGGCCAGCGGCATCACCAACCTCAAGGGTCTGGCGGGCAAGACCATCTGCGTCGAGAACGGCACCACCACCGAGCTGAACCTGGCCGACCGCTTCCGCGAGCAGGCCATTCCATACACCCCGGTCAAGTACCAGACCGGCGACCAGACCTACGGCGCCTATCTGCAGGGCCGCTGCGCCGCCGTCACCAGCGACCGTTCGCAGCTGGCGGCCAAGAAGACCAGCTTCCCCGACCCCGAGGCCCATGGGCTGCTGCCCGAGGTGCTCAGCAAGGAGCCCCTGGGCCCCGTGACCGTCAACAACGATTCGGCCCTGGCCGATGCCCTGCGCTGGGTGGTGTTCGCCACCATGCAGGCCGAGGAGTCGGGCATCACCGCCGCGAATCTCAAGGAAAAACTGGCCTTCGCCCGGGCCAATCCCAACCAGGCCGACCTGCGCCGCTTCCTGGGGGTGGAGGGCGAGTTCGGCAAACAGCTGGGGCTCCCGGCCGATTTCGTGCCGCGGGTGCTCACGGCCGTGGGCAACTACGGCGAGATGTTCGAGCGCAACGTCGGTCAGGGGTCGAAGCTCAAGCTTGACCGTGGCCTCAACCGCTCCTACCGGCAGGGCGGCCTGATCTATTCCCCGCCCTTCCGGTGAGCGCCCTCCCCTGGTGGCGTGACCGGCGGCGGCTGGGCTGGCTGATCCAGCTGGCGGTGGGTCTGACCGTGCTGCTGGCCATCGCCCTGCTGCTCGGCAACCTCGAACGCAATCTCACCCGCGCCGGCCTGCGGCTGTCCTTCAGCTGGCTCAATGACCCGGCCGGCTTCGACATCGCCGAGACGGTGCTGCCCTACACCGCCCAGAGCTCGTATGCGATGGGACTGCTGGCCGGTTTCGCCAACACCCTGCGGGTGGTGGTGGTCGGCCTGGTGCTGGCGACGGTGCTCGGGGTGGCCAGCGGTGCCGCCAGCCTCAACCGCAACCCGCTTCTGGCCGGCGTGATGCGCACCTATGTCGAGGTGGTCCGCAACGTGCCGCTGCTGCTGCAGCTGGTGTTCTGGTACTTCGCCGTCTTCCTGGCCCTGCCCTCCGCCGCCGAGGCCGTGCGGCTGCCTGGCCTGACCCTCGCCAAGAGCGGCGTCTTCCTGGGCACGGTGAGCCTCGTCAACGGCGAGCTGAGCGGCGGCTGGCGCCTGTCGCTCGAACTGGCGGCCCTGCTCACCGGTCTGGTGGTCTATTCGGGGGCCTTCATCGCCGAGGTGGTGCGGGGCGGGATCATCTCGGTGCCCAGGGGCCAGTGGGAGGCCGCCGCCTCCCTGGGCCTGAAGCCCTTCACCATCCTGCGGCAGGTGGTGCTGCCCCAGGCCCTGGGCGTGATCGTGCCCGGCCTCAACAGCCAATACATCTCGCTGGCCAAGAACTCGTCCCTGGCGGTGGCCATCGGCTACCCCGACCTCTACGCCGTGGCCGAGACCACCCTCAACCAGACCGGTCGCGGCATCGAGGTGTTCCTGATCCTGCTCACGGTGTACCTGGGCCTCGACCTCGGCATCTCGCTGGTGATGAACAGGGTGTCCCACCTCGTGAGGATCCGGGAACGATGAAGCGACCGCCGATGGGGCCCTGGCGGGCCCTCTTCGCCACCCCTGCCGACGCCGCCCTCACGGGGGTGCTCGTGCTCGTGCTCGGCTGGGCCGGCTGGGGGATTCTCGGGTGGGCCTTCGGCCGTGCCCAGTGGCTGGTGGTGCGTGCCAATGCCGCCACCCTGATGGTGGGCCGTTACCCCGAGCCCCAGCAGTGGCGCCTCTGGCTGCTGCTCGGCATGCTCGTGAGCCTTGCGGGCGTCAGCTGGGGCCTGCTGCGCGGTCCAGGGCGCTGGCCCCGCAACGACCGGTTCGCTGTCGCAGGACTGGGCGTTGCCACCCTGGTGCTGCCCCCCCTGCTGGCCCTGGGCGCCGCCAACCAACTGCGGCTGCTGCTGCTGTTCGCGCTGCTGCTGCTGCTGCGCTGGGCCCTGGCCCACTGGAGCAACCACGATGGCGTGCGGCGGCTCTCCCGCGCCTGGGGGGCCGTCTGGGCTGTGGCTTACCTGGTCGGCCTCTGGCTGATCGCCGGCGGCCTCGGGTTACCGACGGTTCGCCCCGCCGACTGGGGCGGCTGGATGTTCACCCTGCTGATCACCAGCCTTACCCTGCTGCTGGCCCTGCCCCTGGGGGTGCTGCTCGCCCTTGGCCGCCGCAGCGAACTGCCCCTGCTGCGCTGGCTGTCGGTGGTGTACATCGAGCTGATCCGCGGGGCCCCGCTGATCACGCTGCTGTTTCTGGGCCAGAACCTGGTGGGCTTTCTGGTGCCCGGCGGCCTGGCCCCCGACCGGGTGTGGCGGGCCGCGGCGGTTCTCACCGGCTTCGCCGCCGCCTACCTGGCCGAGGCCGTGCGCGGGGGGCTGACCGCCGTGCCCCGAGGACAGATGGAGGCGGCCCGCTCCCTGGGGCTGTCGTCGGCCCTCACGATTCGCCACGTGCTGCTGCCCCAGGCCCTGCGGGTGGCCCTGCCGGCGATGGTGGGCCAGTGCATCGCCCTGCTGCAGGACACGACGCTGCTGTCGATCATCGGCCTGTTCGACCTGCTGGGCACCGCCCGCAGTGTGCTGGCGAATCCAGACTGGCTGGGCCGTTATGCCGAGGTTTATCTCGTGCTGGCGGTGCTCTACTGGTGCTCCTGCGCCGCCCTGTCCATGGGCAGCCGCGCCCTGGAGCAGCGGCTGTCGATCAGCCGCGACCGCCCCACCGTTCCTTCCCCAACCTCAGCCTGACGATGAGCCGCGACGACAGCCCGCTGATGATCGAGGCCTGCGGGGTGCAGAAGTGGTACCCCAACGGTTTCCACGTGCTGCGGGGGGCCGACCTGGAGGTGCGGCGGGGCGAACGGGTGGTGATCATGGGCCCGTCGGGGTCGGGCAAGAGCACGTTCCTGCGCACCTTCAACGCCCTGGAGGATTACCAGGAGGGGCAGGTGGTGGTCGATGGGATGCTGCTCGACGAAGACCTGCGCCACATCGACGCCATCCGCCGCGAGGTGGGCATGGTGTTTCAGCAGTTCAACCTGTTTCCGCACCTGTCGGTGCTCGACAATCTGATGCTGGCCCCCGTGAAGGTGCGCCGCCGCCCCCGGGCGGAGGTGCGTCGTCAGGCCCTCGACCTGCTGGAGCGGGTGGGAATCCATGCCCAGGCCGACCGCTTCCCCGGTCAGCTCTCGGGGGGACAGCAGCAGCGGGTGGCGATTGCCCGTGCCCTGTGCATGGAGCCGCGCATCATGCTGTTCGACGAGCCCACCAGTGCCCTCGACCCCGAGATGGTGCGCGAGGTGCTGGATGTGATGAAGCAGCTGGCGGCCGATGGCATGACGATGGTGGTGGTGACCCATGAGGTGGGATTCGCCCGCGAGGTGGCCGATCGGGTGGTGCTGATGGACGAGGGCGTGGTGGTGGAGCAGGCGACACCGACGGCCTTTTTCGGGGCGCCGCAGCAGGAGCGCACCCGCCGGTTTCTGGCCCAGATTCTCTGAGTGGTTCAGCCTCATTTTTCTCAGAAAATGATCCCCGTGCTGGGCTTTGTGGCCCGTGCGGTCTCGCTCCGTGTTTCAAGGTTCACTGGCTGAGAGAATGCAGGGGTCTGCATCGGCAGCTGCTTGCTCGACGCTGAGACCCTGGAATCCTTCGACCATCTGATCTGGCGCGGTTCCGGCCATGCCGCCGCCGCTGCCCTCAACCGCAGCCAGAGCAGCGTCAACCGTCACACCCGCGAGGTGCAGCGGCTGTTCGGGCTGGAGCTGAAGCGCCTCGGCGGTGACTGGCACGTGCTGGGCGACCCGTCACTGCTGCGGCTCGAACGGGAGGTGCACCAGCGTTTCCGTCTGCGCCGGGGCCAGCGGCTGAGGCTGGAGGCGGCCTACTGGTGGCGCCAGAGCCTTGAGGCCTGCCCGCCGCCGGGCTGGTGCTTGGGACGCTTCGATCTGGCGGGCCCCCGGCGGCCGGTGCAGCTGCTCAAGGAGCGGGTCATCGATGCCTGGCTCTATGCCGACCCCGATCTGCCCGACCACGATCCCGAGATGGTGGTGCTGCGCTTCTCCGATGCGGCCATCCAGCTGATCGCCGATCCGCGTCATCCCCTGCAGCAGCAGAGCGGTATGAAGCTCGACGACACGAGCGCCTTTCCCACCCTCGCCCTGCCGGATGAGCTGCTGCCCGAGGCGGCTAGGGCCTTCCGCGCCCTCGGCCTCTGGAGCACCCCCTCCCGCATGGCCCGCTACGACTTCGACCGCTGGGAGGGCCTCTGCGAAGACGCGGTCACGATCGGCTACGGCTTCGGTCTGTCGCTCGAGGTGCAGCCCGCCCTGCGGCCCCTGTCCCTGTCCCTGCCGTTGCGCACGAGCGATGCGCTGATCCTGCGGGGGGATGTCGCCGACCAGCTGGCGTTCGGGCTGCTGCTGCGCGATCTGCGCCGCCGCACGGTTCATCATGCCGTTGGCCATCTCGATTACCAGCTGATCGACAGCCCTGATTAGTCGACTTCTGCATAATCCGACCGCAAACCTGAGGCGCCCATGAAAGACGGGCGGCGCTCTGGAAATAATTCCTGCAGAGCTCTTAGCGATCTTGATCGACGAGTTCACCCTCGAATCGCTCGATCATCTGCTCTGGCTGCGCTCTGGCACCGCAGCCGCCGCGGCCCTCAACCGCAGCCAGAGCACCGTCAGTCGCCACGTGCGCGAGGCGCTCGACATCTTCGATCTCTCTCTGCAGCGTCGCCTGGGTGAGCAGCACCTGCTGGGGGACCTCTCGCTTCTGCAGCTCGAGCGCCGCGTGCAGCAGCTGTATCGCCTGCGGCACAGGCGGCGGCTGCGTCTGGAAGCCGGCTACTGGTGGCGGCAGGCCCTGGCGCACGCCCCGCCCCAGGGCTGGCGGTTCGGCAACTTGGACCATGTGGGGCCCTGGCGCCCGCTGCAGTTGCTGCGGCAGCGGGTGATCGACGGCTGGATCTATGCCGACCCCGACCTCCCGGACGGCGATCCCGACCTGCTGGTGCTGCGCTTCACCGATGCGACACCGCTGCTCACCGCCGCGGCCCGCCACCCCCTCCACGGCCAGGGCACCCTCTCCCTCGACGACTGCCGCGCCTTTCCCTCGCTGGCCCTCCCCGCCGGCGTGGTGCCGGGAGAGGAGCAGGCCTGGCGTGGGCTGGGGTTCTGGACCGCCACCTGCCCCATGGCCACCTACCACGCGGAATGCTGGGAGGGCCGCTGCGGTGATGGCCTCACCCTCGGTTACGGCTGGAGCCTGGGCCTGGCCCTCGAGCCCGCCCTGCTGCCCCTGCCGGTGGAGGTGCCCCTGCGCTTCAGCGACGCCCTGGTGCTGCGCCGTGACGTGGCAGATGAGCTGCCGTTCGCCGCTCTGCTGCAGCATCTGCGCGGCCTCGTGGCCCCCCTGGCCGATGGCCCTGCCCCGTTCTCCCTGCGGGACCCCTGAACCGGCGCTTCGGCAGCATGGTCGACACACCTCTGCCGAGTTCCGGGATGCCCATCCGGCGCCTGCTGCGTTATCTGCTGTTTCCCCTCGCCTGCTGCACCGCCGGTCTGGCGGTGATCCTCGGTCTCCAGGGCCTCCAGGCGGCCTGGGTCACCCTGGTGCTGCTGCTGCTCGAGGTGTCACTGTCGTTCGACAATGCGGTGGTCAATGCCCGGGTGCTGGAGCGCCTCACCGCCGCTCAGCAGCGCTTCTTTCTCACCTGGGGGCTGGTGATCCCGGTCTTCGGGGTGCGCTTCGTGGGGCCGCTGCTGCTGGTCGCCCTGGCCGGCGGGGTGGGCCTGGGCGAAGCCCTCGATGCGGCGCTGCACCACCCCGACCGCTACCGCGAGCTGCTGGAGCTGGCGGAGCCCCGGATCCTGGCCTTCGGCGGCATGTTCCTGCTGATGGTCTTCCTGCGGTACTTCTTCGACGAGGCCAAGACCCTGCACTGGTTCCGACCGCTGGAACGGCGCCTCAGCGACGCCGGTCGCATCGAGGCCCTGGAGGTGGCCCTGGCCCTGCTGCTGCTGCTGCTGCTGGTGGGCCTGATCCCGGCCACTCTGCGGGCCGAGGTGATGGTCGCCGGTGTGCTCGGCCTGGTGCTGCAGCTGCTCAGCACCTCCCTGGCCGAGGCCTTCGGTGGCGAGGGCGAGGCCGTGGGCCGGATGGCCGCCGGCGGGGGTCTGGCCAGCCTGATCTACCTCGAGCTGCTCGATGCCTCCTTCAGCCTCGACGGCACGATCGGGGCCTTCGCCATCACCCAGAACCTGGTGCTGATCATGGCCGGCCTGGGTCTCGGCGCCCTGTTCATCCGCTCCCTGACCCTGATGCTCACCCGTGAGCGGGCCCTGGATCAGCTCATCTTTCTGGAACACGGCGCCCACTACGCCATCGGCGCCCTCGGGCTGCTGATGCTCGCCGGCATCCTGCTGGGCCGCTGGCACTGGCACGTGCCGGAATGGCTGAGCGGTCTGATCGGTGTGGTGCTGCTGCTCCTCGCCCTGGGGGATTCCCTGCGCCACCGAGGAACCGTCAAGGGGGGCAAGCACGGTGGTGGTGAAGCCCTTGACGAGACTTGAACTCGTGACCTCTCCCTTACCAAGGGAGTGCTCT
>JBMOIF010000051.1:0-15989 GCA_049317465.1 Prochlorococcaceae cyanobacterium
GCGGGCCTGCACCGGGGCAAAGCGGGAGCGTTCGATCAGGTCGCGGATGTTGTCGACACCGGTGTTGGAGGCGGCGTCAATCTCGATCACATCGAGGGCAGAGCCGGACGCGATGCTTCGGCAGAGCTCACACACCCCACAGGGCTGGGGCGTGGGACCCTCACCGGCCAGGCAGTTGAGGGAGCGGGCCAGGATGCGGGCGCTGGAGGTCTTGCCGGTGCCCCGGGGACCACTGAAGAGATAGGCCGGGGCAATGCGGCTGCGCTCCAGGGCGCGGCTGAGCGTGGCGGCGATCGCCTCCTGACCCACAAGCTGGTCGAACCGCTGGGGCCTGTACTTGTGATGCAGCGGTTCGTAGGCCATGGGCCGAGGCTACTCAGGTGGTCCCTGTGGATCGGCGCCCCTCTCCGGATCAGCCTGATTGAGCAGTCGCTGCAGCCGCGCCTCAAGATCTTCGACCGCCTCGAGCTGCTCAGCCAGAGCCTGGGCCGCCAGCCGATGGGGACGTCGCTCCTCCAGGGCCCTGCGGGCCAGGCCCTCCTGGCCCTCCCGCACCGCATCGCCGGCGGCGGTCCACCAGCCCTCGGTCTGCTGCAGTTCCCGCTCCAGGCGGGCCTGCAGACGCTGGCGAAGCTGTTCCAGGTCGGCGAGGGTGCGGCGGGCCAGGGCCAGTCCCTGGTCCATCGACCCCGGTCCCAGCCCCTGCTGCAGCAGAATTCTGAGCCCTGCCAGGGCGGCGGCCGGCAACAACTGGCCCATCGCCAGGGCTCCGAGGGCACCGCTGCCGAGGGCCTGTTCCACCTGGGCACTGCGATGGCGGCCCGTCTTGCACCAGACCGCGAAATGCTCGCAGTTGTTGAACAGCAGGTTGTACTGCTGCTCGCCGATGCGGCTCAGCGCCCGCCGCAGGGTACGGCCGACGCTGTCGGCCTGCGGGTGGGCCACCACCGAGAACGCTTCCCCCCGGCTGAACTCGTCGAGGGGGCTGCGGAGGATCTCCTTGCCTTCGAGGTAGTGGGCGACGGTGCCGTCACCCAGGTCGATGCCATGGTGCATGAACAGCCCATGGCGCCGGGGCACCTGCAGATGGTCCGCCGCGGCCATCGGCTCAGGCGGTCTCCTGCTGTTCGAAGCTGTTGGGGTGGGGCACCACCTTGGCCCCATGGCGGGCCTCGACCATGTCCGGAGTGATGAGGAACTTGCGCACGTCGCTACGGGCAGGCAGGTCGTACATCAGATCGAGCATCAGCTCCTCGACGATGCCGCGCAGGGCACGGGCACCGGTGCGGCGTCGGTGGGCCTCGCGGGCAATGGCCCGCACCGCGTCGGGATGGAACTCGAGCCTGACGCTGTCCATCGAGAGCAGGGTCTGGAACTGCTTGACCAGGGCATCCCGGGGTTCGGTGAGGATGGCCTGCAGGGCATCCTCATCGAGGGGCTCAAGCACGGCGCTCACGGGCAGACGTCCAATGAACTCAGGGATCAGGCCATACCGGACCAGATCATCGGGCTCCAGGTGGCGCAGAACCTGGGCAGCCTCCTGGTCGCGGCTGCGGCCCGGAGTCCGGTTGCGACCATCGGCGGAGACAAAACCGATGGCGTTGCGGCCCAGACGGCGCTGCACGACATCCTCCAGCCCCACGAAGGCCCCACCGCAGATGAAGAGGATCTGGCTGGTGTCGATCTGAATGCAGTCCTGGTAGGGGTGCTTGCGCCCTCCCTGGGGCGGCACGTTGGCCACCGTTCCCTCCAGCATCTTCAGCAGGGCCTGCTGCACCCCCTCGCCCGACACATCACGGGTGATCGAGGGGTTTTCGCTCTTGCGGGCGATCTTGTCAATCTCGTCGATGTAGATGATGCCGCGCTGAGCCTGCTCCACATCAAGGTCGGCCTTCTGCAGCAGGCGCAGCAGGATGTTCTCGACGTCTTCCCCGACGTAGCCGGCCTCGGTGAGGGTGGTGGCGTCGGCGACGGCGAAGGGCACCTCCAGCAGCTCGGCCAGGGTCTGGGCCAGCAGGGTCTTGCCACATCCGGTGGGGCCGATCAGCAGGATGTTGGACTTGTGCAGCCTGGTGCCGTTGCGGTCGCTCTCGCCCTTGCCGTCTCCCTGCCAGGCGAGACGCTTGTAGTGGTTGTAGACCGCCACGGACAGGACCTTCTTGGCCTGGTCCTGGCCCACGACCTGCTGGTCGAGGAACTGCTTGATCTCATGGGGACGCGGGATGCTCGCCAGAGTGGGGGCAGGCTTGGAGGCCTTCTTGGCGGGCGCCTTGCGTCCGGCCTCGGCGGATCCGCCCCGGTGAGCGTGCCCATGCCCCTCCACGAGCTCCTCGTCGAGGATCTCGTTGCAGAGGTCGATGCACTCGTCGCAGATATAGACGCCTGGACCCGCGATGAGCTTCCGCACCTGCTCCTGGGACTTGCCACAGAAGGAACATTTCAGGTGGGCGTCAAATTTGGCCATCGCAGACGGTCAGAGTGCCTCAACTCACAGGATCGGACCCTGACGGCCCTTCGTCACCCCCCCTGAGGAGGGTCGGTCGAATTCTCAGTCCCGCACGACCCGATCAATGAGGCCGTAGGCCACCGCCTCATCTGGAGAGAGAAAGTAGTCCCTGTCTGTGTCCTCGGCGACCTTGGCCAGATCCTGGCCGGTGTGCTGGGCCAGCAGACCGTTCAGCGTGTCCTTCAAATACAGAATTTCTTTCGCCTGAATCTCGATGTCCACGGCCTGCCCCTGGGCGCCTCCCAGGGGCTGGTGGATCATGATCCGGGCATTGGGCAGGGCCAGACGTTTGCCCCTGGCACCGCCCGCCAGCAGGAAGGCACCCATGCTGGCAGCCAGTCCGTAGCAGATGGTCACCACATCCGGCTGAACCTGTTGCATCGTGTCGTAGATCGCCAGACCGGCCGTGACCGATCCCCCCGGAGAATTCAGATAGATCTGAATGTCCTTCTCAGGGTCCTCGGCCTCCAGAAACAGCAGCTGGGCGACCACCGCGTCAGCCACGGCATCGTTGATGCCCGTGCCCAGAAAGATGATGCGTTCCCGCAGCAGCCGCGAGTAGATATCGAAGGCCCGTTCGCCGCGCCCCGACTGCTCCACCACGGTGGGCACCAGGGTGTTCTGCCAGTGGCTGTGGATCGGGTGAGGGTGAAGAGCGTCGATCACGGGCCGTGGACGGATGGGGCCAATCTATGGGCCCAGATCAGTCTGCCGAAGGCGACTCGGCGTCGATGTCCTTCGCCTTGGGTTTCGCCTTGGCCCGCGGTTTCGCCTTGGGGGTTGCTGCGGCCTCGCCATCCGGGGCCGACCCGGCGGCGGGTTCGCTCACGGTGCTGTGCTCCTCAAGCCAGAGGAACAGCTGGTCCTGCAGCAGATCCTCCTCAACGGCCTGGCGCAACCGCTGGGGGTCGATGCGGCTGCTGTCGCTGAGGCCCGCCCGCACCTCGCTGAGCTTGGCCTCAAGGGCATCGGCACCGACGCTGATCCCCTCCTCACGGGCCAGGGCCTGAAGGGCAAGGCTGCGCCGCAGGCGGGCGGTGGCCTCCTCCCGGGATCCACTGGCCAGGTTGCGGACCACCTCGGGGGTGAAGAGCTTCTTGACGTCGAGTCCCTGCTGGGCCATCTCGGCCGCCGTCTCCTGCAGCAGGGCATTGATCTCCTGACGGATGAGCGTCTCGGGCAACTCGACATCGAGCTGCTCGACCAGGGCCTTCAGCAGGGCCTCGCGGCGGTTGCTGCGGGTGCGACGCTCGGCCTCGTCCCGCAGGCGCTGCTCAAGCTGGATCCGCAGCTCGGCCATGGTGGCACTGTCGCTGGCGCGCTGGGCGAAGGCATCATCCAGATCAGGCAGCTCGCGGGCCTTGAGATCCCGCAGGGTGATGCTGAAGGAGGCCTCGCGACCGCGGCAGTCCTCCTGGGGATAGGTGTCGGGGAAACAGCAGGTGACCTGGCGGCTCTCTCCCACCGTCTGACCGATCATCCCCTCCACGAATCCGGGGATCATGCGTCCCTCCTCCAGCTCGACTTCAAGCCCCTCCCCCTGGCCGCCCTGAATCGCCTCACCGCTGTCGCTGAAGGTGCCCGTGAAGTCGATGACGGCCACATCGCCGACGGCGGCGGCACGATCCTCCACCGGCACAAGGGTGGCCAGCTGGCGACGCGACTCGCTCAGCATCTCGTCGACCCGGGCGGGATCGAAGGCCACCGCCTCGGCCTCGACGGCCAGACCCCGCGTCATGCGCAGGCTGGGGGTGGGGGCGACGTCGAGCTCCAGGGTCAGCACCAGCTCCTCCCCGGGTTGGTAACGGTCCAACAGCGCCTCGAAGCCATCACTGATCTCGGGCTGGCCCAGGGCTGCCACGTTCTCCTGAGCCAGGGCATCGCGGCAGGCGCTCTCGACCAGTTCCTCCAGGGCCGTCGCACGCACCCGCACGGGGCCGAGCTGCTGCAGCAGCACCTGCCGGGGCACCCGTCCCTTGCGGAACCCCGGCAGCCGCACCGAACGGCTGAGACGTTCCAGGGCCGCGTCGTAGCAGGCCTGGCTGCGCCCCCCCGGCACACCGACCTCCAGCGCCAGGCGACTGCCGGGACGGGGGGACGACTTGACCGAGAGGGCGGTGGCCATGGACCGGCGGAACCAGAGACAAGCCCCCCACCCTAAACAGGTGCCCCGGGGATCCCTTTCATCTCATCGACACGTATTGTGTGTGGGTC
The DNA here is from genome assembly GCA_049317465.1 of Prochlorococcaceae cyanobacterium. Taxonomy (GTDB): domain Bacteria; phylum Cyanobacteriota; class Cyanobacteriia; order PCC-6307; family Cyanobiaceae; genus CAIQIA01. The sequence goes on from JBMOIF010000051.1 coordinate 4,721, forward strand.
GGAAGACGAAAGAGCCATAGTTCGCCCACCCCATCCCCTTCACCGTTCCGTCTCCCCGTTCACTTGACCCCCGCCCCAACGGCCCCCAGCGTCGCCATCCTTGGTGCCACCGGCGCGGTGGGCCACGAGCTTCTGGCTCTGCTTGAAGAGCGCCGTTTCCCCCTGCGGGATCTGCGGCTGCTGGCCTCCCCCCGTTCCGCCGGCGCACGACTGCCCTGGCGGGGGGAGTCTCTGCCCGTGGAACCCGTGGGGCCCACGTCCTTCGATGGGGTGGATCTGGTGCTGGCGTCCGCCGGGGGATCGGTGTCGCGGCAATGGGCCCCCGTGGCCATCGAGCGGGGGGCCACGGTCATCGACAACTCGAGCGCCTTCCGGCTCGACCCGACCGTTCCACTCGTGGTGCCCGAGGTCAACGGCGCCGCCGCCCTCGAGCACCGGGGACTGATCGCCAATCCCAACTGCACGACCATCCTGCTGACCCTGGTGCTGGCCCCCCTGGCGGCCCGCCGTCCCCTGCGGCGCGTCGTCGTCAGCACGTACCAGTCCGCCAGCGGCGCGGGGGCCAGGGCCATGGAGGAACTGCAGCAGCTCAGCCGGACCGTGCTCGACGGTGGCGACCCCGTCAGCCAGGTGCTGCCCCATTCCCTGGCCTTCAACCTGTTTCTGCACAACTCGCCTCTGCAGCCCAGCGGCTACTGCGAGGAGGAGCTCAAGATGCTCAACGAGACGCGCAAGATCATGAATCTGCCCGATCTGCGTCTCAGCGCCACCTGCGTGCGGGTGCCGGTGCTGCGGGCCCACTCGGAGGCAGTGAACCTCGAATTCACCGAACCCTTTCCTGTCGACGAGGCCCGGGACCTGCTGCGCGCAGCCCCGGGAGTTGAGCTAATGGAAGACTTCGACGCCAACCGCTTCCCGATGCCGACCGACGTGACAGGTCGTGATCCGGTGGCGGTGGGCCGCATCCGCCAGGATCTGAGCGAACCCAACGGCCTCGAGCTCTGGCTGTGCGGAGACCAGATCCGCAAGGGTGCGGCGCTGAACGCCATCCAGATCGCCGAGCTGCTGCAACGCGGAGGGCAGCCATGACGCTGACGAGCCCCGCCCCCTTCGGCCGTGTCGTCACCGCGATGGTCACCCCCTTCGGCGCTGACGGCTCCGTGGATCTGGCCCTGGCCGGACGGCTGGCCACCCACCTGGTGGACAACGGCTCTGAAAGCCTCGTCGTCTGCGGCACCACAGGCGAATCGCCCACCCTGTCGTGGGATGAGCAGCACGATCTGCTGCGGGCCGTGCGACAGGCGGTGGGGGGACGGGCCCGCGTGATCGCCGGCACGGGCAGCAACAGCACGGCCGAAGCCGTGGAAGCCACGCGGGAGGCCGCCGATCTGGGGGCCGATGGGGCTCTCGTGGTGGTTCCCTATTACAACCGCCCCCCCCAGGAGGGGCTGGAGGCGCACTTCCGGGCCGTCGCCGCAGCGGCCCCCGATCTGCCCCTGATGCTTTACAACATTCCGGGACGCACGGGCTGCAGCCTGGCACCAGACACCACCGCACGGCTCATGGACTTGCCGAGCGTGGTGGCCTACAAGGCCGCCAGCGGCAGCACCGAAGAGGTGAGTGCCCTGAGGGCCGTCTGCGGCTCACGGCTCGCGATCTACAGCGGTGATGATGCCCTCACCCTGCCGATGCTCGCGGTCGGCGCCGTCGGTGTGGTGAGTGTCGCCAGCCACCTCGCCGGCCCTGACATCCACCGCATGGTGCACAGCTACCTGGCTGGGGACCATGCCCTCGCCCTCAGCCTGCATGAACGGCTGCTGCCGTTGATGCGGGGCCTGTTCTGCACCAGCAATCCGATACCCGTGAAGGCCGCCCTCGAACTGGAAGGCTGGCCCGTCGGCGCCCCCCGCCCCCCCCTGGTCAGTGCCAGCAGCGCCGTGCGCGCCACCCTCGCCTCCCTCCTCGCCGACCTGCGTCCCACCTGACGTTCTTCACGTCCCCGGTCCCGCCCGGTCCCCTTGAGTCCCCTCCCCTCCCCATGTCGTCCACAAACGGTTCCAAGTCCCAGCAACCCACCCTGCGGGTGATCCCCCTGGGTGGCCTGCACGAAATCGGTAAAAACACCTGTGTCTTCGAATACGGCGATGATCTGATGCTCGTTGATGCGGGCCTGGCATTTCCGAGCGATGGCATGCACGGCGTCAATGTCGTGCTGCCTGACACCAGCTTCCTGCGTGAGAACCAGAAGCGCATCCGGGGCATGATCGTCACCCATGGCCACGAGGATCACATCGGTGGGATTTCGCACCACCTCAAGCATTTCAACATCCCGATCATCTACGGACCTCGCCTCGCGCTTTCACTGCTTGAGGGCAAGATGGGCGAAGCAGGGGTGGCCGACCGCACCACTCTACAGACCGTGAGTCCGCGGGATGTAGTCAAGGTCGGCCAACATTTCAAGGTCGAATTCATCCGCAACACCCACTCAATCGCCGACAGTTTCAGCCTGGCGATCACCACTCCCGTGGGCGTGGTGATCTTCACGGGTGATTTCAAATTCGACCACACTCCCGTCGATGGAGAGTTTTTTGACATCCAGCGGATGTCCCACTACGGCGAACAGGGTGTCCTCTGCCTCTTCAGCGATTCAACCAACGCCGAACTGCCCGGATTCACCCCATCCGAACGGGCTGTGTTCCCCAATCTCGACCGTCACATCGCCGGGGCCCAGGGTCGGGTGATCGTCACCACCTTCGCCAGTTCGGTTCATCGCGTTTCCATGGTGCTTGAGCTGGCCCTCAAGCACGGTCGCAAGGTCGGCCTGCTGGGGCGCTCAATGCTCAACGTGATCGCCAAGGCCCGCGAGCTTGGTTACATGCGCTGCCCCGATGACCTGTTCGTGCCGATCAAGCAGATCAGGGATCTGCCCGACCGCGAGGTGCTGCTGCTGATGACCGGCAGCCAGGGTGAGCCGCTGGCAGCGCTCAGCCGCATCTCCCGCGGCGAGCATCCCCAGGTGCAGGTCAAGGGCAGCGACACGATCATCTTCTCCGCCAGCCCGATCCCCGGCAACACCATTTCGGTGGTCAACACCATCGATCGACTGATGATGCTGGGGGCCAAGGTTGTGTATGGCAAGGGCGAAGGCATTCACGTGTCCGGCCACGGCAGCCAGGAAGATCAGAAACTGATGCTGGCCCTGACGCGTCCGCGCTTCTTTGTGCCGGTGCACGGAGAGCACAGAATGCTGGTGGCTCATTCCCGCACCGCCCAGTCCATGGGCGTTCCAGCCGATCACATCCTGATCATCGACAATGGCGATGTGGTGGAGCTCGGCACCGACTCGATCCGCAAGGGCGACCCCGTCAAAGCCGGCATCGAACTGCTCGACAACTCCCGCAACGGCATCGTCGATGTGCGCGTGCTGAAGGAGCGTCAGCAGCTGGCCGAAGACGGTGTGGTGACACTGCTGGCGGCCATCAGCCTTGATGGCGCGATGGTCGCGCCACCGCGGGTGAACCTGCGGGGGGTGGTCACCACCGCCGACCCGCGCAAGATGTCCCACTGGGCTGAGCGTGAGATCGGCTGGGTGCTCGAGAACCGCTGGAACAGCCTCTGCCGGGGCAATGGTTCCAGCGCCGATGTCGACTGGGTTGGGGTCCAGCGGGAGATCGAGGTGGGGCTGCAGAGGCGCCTGCGCCGGGAACTGCAGGTGGAGCCGCTGATCATCTGCCTCGTGCAGGCGGCTCCGGCGGGAACTCCGGCCGTGCGCAGCCGCCAGGAGCGTCCCCACGACCGCGGCAATGGCAGCAACAGCAGCAACGGCAGCAACGGCAGCGACAACGCCCGCCAGCGCCGCCGCCGCCCCAGTGCCGCCGTGGGCTGAGGCGTCTCAGCCCCTCAGATCCACCACCAGCCAGCCGGCCTGCAAGGTGACCTCGCCGGGGTCCGGGACATCATGCTCCTGGGACTCCGGCGGCGGGCTGGTCGCCGGAGCCAGGAAGAGCTCCGGTGCCGCCCCCGGCGCAGGCTCCAGCCGGGGCTCCTCAGCCAGCCAGGGGGTCGCCGGCATGCGCTCGATGCTGTCACCCTCATCGGGCGGCAGCACGGGAATGACCGATGTCTCGACCGCCTCCACCGGAGCGGGGCCAGCGGCCCCGCACTGGCGCAGGCCTTCTTCCGCCAGCTCCCGGTAGGGCTCCTGGCCACAGGCCCGAGCGATCACCAGGCGGTAAACGACGCAGGCGCCTGCGTCGTCCTGAAGACCGAAGGAAAGGATATAGGCCTGCAGCAGCAGAGCCCTCAGGTCATCCGGTTCCTGGCGCAGGTGGGACGTCACCGCCTCCAGGGCTTCCGGAAAGCGGCGTTCGCGGTACGCCGTCTCCGCTGCGCTGTACGTCATCGTCGTCCCCACGCTTCAGCACCAGCTTGCGCGGCTCCCGCCGCAGGTGCCAGCCGCCCGGGAGGGGCAGCCTCCGGGGCGGCGACGGGGCCCGCAGCTGCCGCAGCAGCTCCGCCAGGGCCGCCGCACTGATGCCATGACCGCTGCGGTCGTGCAGCCAGCGGTGCAGCAGCCGCCCCGCCAGGGGTGCAGGCAGACGGCGCCAATGGTCGAGATCGAGGCCATCCCCGGCCTCCAGGGCTGTGAGGGCCAGGTCCTCGAGGCCAGCCTCGCTCGTCTCCAGATCCTCGAGCACCTGGGCGAGTCCGGCCAGTCGGGCTTCGGCGCCCGGTCGGATGGCCTCCAGCAGAGGCAGAACCTCGAGGCGCAGACGATTGCGGCTGAAGCGCCGGTCCTCGTTCGCCGGATCAGACCAGACAGGCAGGGCCAGCTCACGGCAGCAGTCCAGGGTCTCGCCGCGCTGCAGCCCCAGCAGCGGCCGCACCAGGATCAGCCCGGGGGCCAGGGGGCGGCAGGCCCGCAGGCTGCCCAGCCCCCGTAGACCGCTGCCACGGATCAGATGAAACAGCAGGGTCTCGGCCCTGTCACTGGCGGTGTGGCCGGTGACGATGCGGCCGCAGCCCAGCCGCCCCGCTTCCCGCTCCAGGCAGCCATAGCGCCAGCGACGGGCGGCCGCCTCACCCCGCGGGGGTTCCGCCGCCCGCACAATCGAGCAGGGCACCCCCAGTGCGGCACAGTGAGCCGCCACGCGCTCGGCAACCTCGGCCGAGCCAGGGTGCCAGCGGTGGTCGGCATGCAGCACCGCCAACGGCCAGTGGTGCAGAGGGGCCAGGTCATGCAGCAGGGCCAGCAGCGCCAGGGAGTCCTGCCCCCCCGACACGGCCAGGAGCAGCGGTTCACCGGGGGGCAGCAGGGTCGGCCGGTCGCACAGATGCCGATGAAGCCTGTGGTGCCAGCGGCTCCAGGGGCGGCGGAGGTCGGATGGGACAATCGGTTTCAAGCGTCTCTCAGCGGCATGTCCCCTCTCGCCAGCCTGCCAAGCCACCTGCAGCGTGCCCTCGCCGAGCGGCGGCTGTTCAAGCTGATCGCCGGGCTGGCGAACTTCGACGCCGCCAGCGTCGATCGGGTCTCGCGGGCCGGGGCGGCCGGCGGTGCCGATCTGCTCGACATCGCCTGCGATCCGACCCTGGTGCGCCGGGCGGCGGCCTGCGGGCTGCCGGTGGCCGTGTCGGCGGTCGACCCCGACCTGTTCCCCGCCGCCGTCGCCGCCGGCGCCGTGCTCGTGGAGATCGGCAACTACGACAGCTTCTATCCCCTGGGGCGCACCTTCGAGGCCGACGAGGTGCTCGCCCTGACCCGCCGCAGCCGCAGCCTGCTACCGGGCGTGCCCCTGTCGGTGACTGTTCCCCATCGGCTGCCCCTCGACCAACAGGAACGGCTGGCGGTGGACCTGGTCAGCGCCGGAGCCGACCTGATCCAGACCGAGGGCGGCTGCGGCGCCCGGCCCGTGAGCCCCGGCGTGCTGGGCCTGATCGAGAAGGCCGCCCCCACCCTGGCGGCCGCCCATGCCATCAGCCGTGCCGTGACCGTGCCTGTGCTCTGCGCCTCGGGCCTGTCGGCCGTCACCGTGCCGCTGGCCCGGGCGGCGGGAGCCAGCGGCATCGGTGTCGGCTCCGCCGTCAACCGCCTCGACGATGAGCTGGCCATGGTGGCCGTGGTGCGCAGCCTGCGGGAGGCCCTGGACGCGGCCGTGACGGCAGCGGCGGTCTGACGCCGTTCAGAAGGCTGCAACAGAGGGGCGCATGGGCAATCGTGAACCCTTCCGGTAGGGACGCACTGCCCCCTGACGGATCTCACTACTGTCCGGGGGCGAACATTTCAGATCTCCATGGGTGGTCTTGTCTGGCTGATCCAGTGGCCGATCCGAGCCCTGATCCTGCTGCTCATCTCCTACCTGCCCCTGGGCGTCGAGATGGAGAGCTTCCAGGTGGCCCTGCTGTCTGCTGCGGTCATCGGCCTCCTCGGCACCCTGTTGGTGCTGCCTCTCAAGGCGCTGTTCGCCCTGCCCTGGGCCCTCACCAGCCTCGGTGGCCTCATCCAGCCGGTGAGCGTTCTCTACAACTGGATCATCACGATCCTGCTGTTCGCCCTGGCGGCGTGGCTGATCCAGGGCTTCCGGCTCAAGAACGGCATCCTCAGCGCAATCCTCGGGGCCCTCGCCTACAGCATCCTCAGCACCATCGTGCTGCGTCTGCTTGGTCTGGACGTGGGCTACACCCGCGCCATGCAGGGCATCGTCGGGGCTCCGGTGGGCTGACAACCCACTGCCCGACCTGATTAAAGTCTGCGTTCCCGTTCGGTGCGCCGGCGTGACCTTCGCGCTCGAAGCTCCCTACAGCCCCAGTGGCGACCAACCCACGGCCATTGCCGGGCTGGTCGCCGGCCTTGAGCAGGGCAATCGCTATCAGACCCTGCTTGGGGCGACCGGCACCGGCAAGACATTCACGATCGCCAATGTGATCGCGAAGACGGGCCGGCCGACGCTTGTTCTGGCCCACAACAAGACCCTGGCCGCCCAGCTTTGCAATGAGCTGCGCCAGTTCTTTCCCCACAACGCCGTCGAATACTTCATCTCGTATTACGACTACTACCAGCCCGAGGCCTATGTGCCGGTCTCGGACACCTACATCGCCAAGACCGCATCGATCAATGAAGAGATCGACATGTTGCGGCATTCGGCCACCCGCTCCCTGTTTGAACGCCGCGATGTGATCGTGGTGGCCTCGATCAGCTGCATCTATGGCCTTGGCATCCCGTCGGAATACCTGAAGGCGGCGGTGCCCTTCAGGGTGGGCGACGGCCTTGATCTGCGCCGCTCTCTGCGGGAACTGGTCAACAACCAGTACACCCGCAACGACACCGAGATCAGCCGTGGCCGCTTCCGGGTCAAGGGAGATGTTCTCGAAATCGGGCCGGCCTACGAGGACCGCCTGGTGAGGATCGAGCTGTTCGGAGATGAGGTCGAGGCCATTCGCTATGTGGATCCCACCACCGGCGAGATTCTCCAGAGCCTGGAGGCGATCAACATCTATCCGGCGAAGCACTTCGTGACGCCGAAGGATCGTCTCGACAGTGCCATCGCCGCGATCCGCGCCGAACTGCGGGAACGGCTTGAGCAGTTGCAGCTCGAAGGCCGTCTGCTGGAAGCCCAGCGGCTCGAACAGCGCACCACCTATGACCTGGAGATGCTGCAGCAGGTGGGCTACTGCAACGGCGTTGAGAACTACGCCCGCCATCTGGCCGGACGCGAAGCAGGCACACCACCGGAATGTCTGATCGACTATTTCCCGGATGACTGGCTGCTGGTGATCGACGAGAGCCACGTCACCTGCTCGCAGCTGCAGGCCATGTACAACGGCGACCGCTCCCGCAAGCAGGTGCTGATCGACCATGGCTTCCGTCTGCCCAGTGCCGCCGACAACCGGCCGCTGAAGGCCGACGAGTTCTGGACCAAGGCCCGCCAGACGATCTTCGTCAGCGCCACACCGGGGGACTGGGAGCTGGGCCGCAGCGATGGCGAGGTGGTCGAGCAGGTGATCCGGCCCACCGGCGTCCTGGATCCCGTGGTGGAGGTGCGTCCCACCCAAGGCCAGGTGGATGACCTGCTGGGGGAGATCCGCCTGCGGGCCGAACGCTCGGAGCGGGTGCTGGTGACGACCCTCACCAAGCGCATGGCCGAGGACCTGACCGACTACCTGGCCGAGAACGGCGTGCGGGTGCGTTACCTGCACTCGGAGGTGCACTCGATCGAGCGGATCGAGATCATTCAGGATCTGCGTCGCGGCGAGTACGACGTGCTGGTGGGGGTGAACCTGCTGCGGGAGGGCCTCGACCTGCCGGAGGTGTCGCTGGTGGCCATCCTTGATGCCGACAAGGAGGGCTTCCTGCGGGCGGAACGTTCCCTGATCCAGACCATCGGCAGGGCCGCCCGTCACGTCCAGGGGATGGCCCTGCTCTACGCCGACACACTCACCGACTCGATGGCCAAGGCCATCGGCGAGACCGAGCGGCGGCGTGCGATCCAAGAGGCCTACAACGAGCGGCACGGCATCACGCCACGGGCCGCCGGCAGCAAGTCGATGCACAACCCGATCCTGGCCTTCCTGGAACTGTCGCGGAAGCTGAACGACGACCAGCTCGAGGAGGCGGTGGAGGAGGCCCAGCAGGACGCTGTCCCCCTCGAGGCCCTGCCCGAACTGATCAGCCAGCTGGAGGAGCGCATGAAGGAGGCGGCAGCCAGCCTCGACTTCGAGCAGGCCGCGAACCTGCGCGACCGCATCCGCCAGCTGCGCCAGAAACTGGTCGGTCAGCCCTGAGGCGCTTCGGTGCCTTCGGCCCGGTGGCGCAGCTGCCCCCCCAGACCGAAGGCCGCATGCACCGCCCGCAGGGCCGGGATGCCATCGGCCTCGGCGACGACGCAGCTGATGCGGATCTCGCTGGTGGCGATCATCTCGATGTTGACGCCGCCGTCGGCCAGGGCCCGGAACATGCGCGCAGCCGTGCCGGCGGTGGCCGGCATGCCGGCCCCCACGGCACTGACACGGGCAATGGCGGGTCCCTCGGACAGCACCGCCTCGCCCCACTGCTGCAGCAGGGGCTGCAGGGCCGCGCGGGCCCGCTCCCGGTCAGCCCGGGGCAGGGTGAAGGCAATGTCACGGCAGGGGCCTGCGGGGGTCTGGCGGCGCCGCTCCGACTGCACGATGGTGTCGAGGCTGAGGCCCGCATCGGCCAGCACACGGCACAGCTGGGCGGCGGAACCTGGGCGGTCGGGCACGTTGGTGACGGTCAGCTGGGCCTGACCGTTGTCGAGCGCCACCCCCCGCACCTCGGGCTCCCCCACCCCGCCGGGGGCAGGGTTGTGGTGCAACTGGTGCTCCTCAAGTTCAAAGGTCTGGGCGGCGGTGCGCAGGGCCTTGTCTCCCTGGTCCCCCTGGATCAGGCAACTGACCCTGACCTCACTGGTGGCGATCATCCGCAGCGAGATACCCACCCGTCCCAGGCTGTCGAACAGACGGGCGGCCACTCCAGGGCGGCCGAGGATGCCGGCGCCGGCGATGCTGAGCTTGGCCAGGCCCGCCTCGGCCCGGAGTTGACCGGTGTTGCCGAGCAGGCTGCGACAGACCGCTTCGGCCCTGGGCAGGTCGGCGCTGTCGAGGGTGAAGGCAATGTCGTTGGTGTTGCCCTCATGGGTGGCCTGGACGATCAGATCGACGCTCAGCCCCTCGCTCGACAGGGCCTCGAAGAGCCGGGCGGCCATGCCTGGATGATCGGGCACGTGGGCCAGGGCCAGCACCGCCTGCTGCTCAAGCAGCTCGGCGCCATCCACGGGCTTGCCCAGTTCCAGGCCCTCGCGACCGACCCGGCGGCCGCTGCGGGTGAAGAGACGGGTGCCCGGACCGTCGGTCCAGCTCGAGCGCACCACCAGCGGCACGGCGTAATTGCGGGCGATCTCGACGGCCCGGGGATGCAGCACCGCGGCGCCGAGGCTGGCGAGCTCGAGCATCTCGTCGCACGAGACCTGCTCCATCAGCTGGGCGTCGGGCACCTTGCGGGGGTCGGTGGTCAGCACCCCGGGCACATCGGTGTAGATCTCGCAGGCTTCGGCTCCGAGGGCAGCCGCCAGGGCAACGGCCGACGTGTCGGAGCCGCCGCGGCCGAGGGTCGTGATCTCGGGGGTGCCGCCGCTGCCGGCCGAGGTGCCCTGGAAGCCGGCCACCACCACCACCTGTCCGTCCTGCAGGCGCCGCAGCAGCCGCTCGGTGCGCACTTCCAGGATTCGGGCCCGGCCATGGGTCGATTCGGTGACGATCCCCACCTGTGGGCCGGTCATCGACACCGCCGGCACCCCCTCGGCCTGCAGGGCCATGGCCAGCAGGGCGATGGAGACCTGCTCACCGGTGGCCAGCAGCATGTCGAGCTCCCGCTGGGGCGGCTGGGGCGTGATGGCCAGCGCCTGGGCCATCAGCTCATCGGTGCTGTGACCCATGGCCGACACCACCACGACCACGTCGTGCCCGTCGGCGCGCGTGTCGGCCACCCGCCGGGCCACGGCGCGGATGCGCTCGACACTGCCGACGGAGGTGCCGCCGTACTTCTGAACCAGCAGCGCCATCAGCCGCGAACCTGCCAGCCGTGAATTATCGGCCCTCCACCGCCAGGGGCAGCAGGCCATCCCGGAAGGCCTCCGCCGGCCTGCTGCCCAGCTTGAGCAGACGCTCCACCTCGAGCATCCCCTCGAGCATGGGGAGCAGGGTGGCCGGTCCACGGCCCCGCAGCTGCCGCCGCAGCACATAGATGCGCTTGGGGTTGCCGATGCCGGCTGCCTTGGCGATCACGGCCACGTCCTGCTCGCCCTGCCTGTCGAGCAGGCTCACCCAGAGCCAGCCGCGCAGCTGACCGACGAGGGCGGCGACGATGCGCAGGGCGGGCTCGTTGGCGGCCAGCAGGTCATCCAGCAGCTGCAGCGCCAGCCCCAGCTGCCCCTCCAGCAGCGCCTCGCCCACCTGCAGGCTGGTGTGGCTGCGGCCCTGCACCAGGGCCGCCACGGCCCCCCGGCGGATGGGGCCGCCATCGGCATGCAGGTCGAGCTTCTCAAGTTCCATGGCCAGGCGGGCGCTGTCGCTGCCCACGGCGTCAGCCAGATCGTCGGCGACGCCTGACTCGAGCCGCAGGCCCCGGTCGGCCGCCATGCGTTCCACCAGCTGCCGCTGGCCGGCCCCATCCCAGACGGTGGGCAGCAGGAAGCTGCGTTCGTCGGCCACGGCCCGCAGGGCCTTGGTGGTGCGCAGGCGGGCGTCCGGCTTGCCG